>NZ_AZUS01000011.1:0-246407 GCF_000527195.1 Streptomyces sp. CNH189 | reverse complement strand
CGGGACGGACGAACCTCTGGTGTGCCAGTTGTCCTGCCAAGGGCATGGCTGGTTGGCTACGTTCGGGAGGGATAACCGCTGAAAGCATCTAAGCGGGAAGCCTGCTTCGAGATGAGGACTCCCACCTCCTAGAGAGGGTAAGGCTCCCAGTAGACGACTGGGTTGATAGGCCGGATATGGAAGCACGGTAACGTGTGGAGTTGACCGGTACTAATAGGCCGAGGGCTTGTCCTCAGTTGCTCGCGTCCACTGTGTTGGTTCTGAAACCACGAACAACCCCATGCCATGGTCACGGTGTGGTGCGGTTGACAGTTTCATAGTGTTTCGGTGGTCATAGCGTAGGGGAAACGCCCGGTTACATTCCGAACCCGGAAGCTAAGCCTTACAGCGCCGATGGTACTGCAGGGGGGACCCTGTGGGAGAGTAGGACGCCGCCGAACAACTCTTATAAGGGTTGGGCCCTGAACTTCGGTTCGGGGCCCAACCCTTTTTTGTTGCCCGTCACTTGACGTTCACGTTGTCGGCCCAGCATCCCAGTCATGAGTACTGCTGCACTGCTCAGGGCGGCCGGCGTCGGAGCCGGTGACGAAGTGGTCGTACCGGCCTTCGGCAACGTGGACATCGCCGAGGCCGTGACACTGGCGGGAGCGCAGCCGGTGTTCGCCGACATAGATCCGGACACCTACTGCCTGGCGCCCTCCGCGGTCGAGACGGTTCTGACTGCGCACACCGCAGCGGTCGTTGTCGTCCACCGCTTCGGACGCCTTGCCGACGTAGGGCGGATGCGTGCCCTCGGCCAACGGCACGGACTGCTGGTGCTGGAGCACACCGAGTTGGAGACGTCGCGGGACGAGACGGCCCGGCGGCGGGAGCGAGCCGCGTTCCTCGACGCGCGGCTGCGCGGGGTGCGGACACCCGAGGGAGGGTCCGGACACAGCTACCAGCAGTACGTCGTCCGGGTCCCGGGGAACGGCCGGCCGGACCGGGACGCCTTCGCACGTGCCGTACGGGACAAGGGAGTTGAGTGCCGGATACCGGTGCGGACCCCCTTGCACCGACTGCCCGAGTTCCGGCGGTACGTGTCCCTGCCCGAGACGGAACGGGCCGCGGACGAGACGCTCGCCCTCCCCGTCGACGCGTCGCTCACCAAGCGGGACATGCACCGCATCGCGTCCGCCTGCAATGCGCTGGGCGGACTGCTCGCACCGGCCCTCTGAGCGTGGTTGGGAGCACGGCTCCGTTCAGGGTATGATCTATTCCGTTGCCGCGAGGGAAACCGAAGCGACAACAGGCCCCTATAGCTCAGTCGGTAGAGCGTCTCCATGGTAAGGAGAAGGTCAACGGTTCGATTCCGTTTGGGGGCTCCGACAGAAAGGCCCCGCCCAATTGGGCGGGGCCTTTCTCATGCCCTCTTCGCGGTGAGGTTCAGTCCTGCTGGAGGCCAGGCACGCGCATGGCGAGGATCGCCATGTCGTCGGACGGGGCGTCCGTGGCGAAGCGTTCCACCGCGCGCATGATGCGCGCCGCGACCGCGCCGGCCGTCAGACCCGTACACGTCGTCAGGACCTCGGCGAGGCCGTCGTCGCCCAGCATGCGGGCCCCCTCACGGCGCTCGGTGACGCCGTCGGTGACGCACAGCAGGACGTCCCCGGGATCCAGGGTGACGGTCTCCTCGTAGAGCTCCAGGTCCTCCAGGACGCCCAGCAGCGGCTGCGGCTCGGCGGCAGGCTCGACCGTGCCGTCCTGACGGAGACGGAGTGGGAGCGGGTGGCCCGCGCAGACCACCTTCAGCTCGGCGCTGCCGTCCTCCCGCGGGCGCATCTCGCCGTACAGGAGGGTGAGGAAGCGGCTGCGCTCCCCCTCGTCGAGGATCGCGGAGTTGAGACGCTCCAGGACCGCCGGGCCGCTCAGGCCCTCCCGGGCCAGCAGGCGCAGGGCGTGCCGGGCGAGGCCGGTGACGGCCGCCGCGTTCGGGCCCGTGCCGCAGACGTCGCCGATCGCGAAACCGTAGGCGCCGTCGCTGATCGGGAAGAGGTCGTAGAAGTCGCCGCCGACCTCGTTGCCCTCGCCGGCCGCGCGGTAGATGACCTCGACCTCGACACCGTCGATCTGGGGCAGCTCCGGCGGCAGGAGGCTGCGCTGGAGCGACTGGCTGATGGCCGTGCGCTCCGAGTAGAGGCGGGCGTTGTCCAGGGCCAGGGCGGCACGGCGGGACAGGTCCTCGGCGAGCTCCAGGATCTCCTGGCGGAAGTGCTCGTCGGTCGGCTTGCCGAGCGTCAGCATGCCGATGACGCGGTTGCGGGCGACCAGGGGCAGGACCACGGTCTCGCCGCCGACCGCGGAGGCCGTGGCGAGGGTCGGGCCGATGCCGGTCGTGACATGGCGGGTCGGGCCGCCGCTCAGGCCGAGGCTGCGCATGGAGGTGCGCAGGGCCGCCTGGTGGGCGACCTCCGCGGGCGCCGACCAGACGCGGGCGCCCGGGGTCGGTACCGGGTCCGGCGGGGGCATCTTCGACAGCAGCGACTTGATGCCGTCGATGAGCTCCTCGTCCTCGTGCAGCACGTAGGACAGGTACGGCTCGGAGGCCTGGTCGGCGATCGTGTAGACCGCGCACCAGGTGGCGAGGGTCGGCACCGTCATCTGGGCCATGAGAGCCAGGGTCTGGTCCCGGTCGAGGGTGCCGGCCAGCAGGTCGGAGGCCTCGACGAGGAAGCTGAGGGAGCCGCGGCGCAGCCGTTCCAGTTCGCCCAGGCGCGCCGACTCGACGGCCAGCGCGATGCGGTCCGCGGCGAACTGCAGGCGCAGCGCCTCCTCGTTGGAGTATCTGCCGGCTCCCTCCGCGGCGACGCCGAGGGAGCCGGTGAGGCGCCCCTCCACCTTCAGCGGGACGGTGACGACCGAGCGCATGCCGGT
This sequence comes from Streptomyces sp. CNH189, assembly GCF_000527195.1. Lineage (NCBI taxonomy): Bacteria > Bacillati > Actinomycetota > Actinomycetes > Kitasatosporales > Streptomycetaceae > Streptomyces > Streptomyces sp. CNH189. Next base: position 243,494 of record NZ_AZUS01000011.1, on the reverse strand, counting down.
GCCGTTGAGGAGCGGGACGGCGCCCGGGACGGCGGAGAGGTCCTCGTGGACGGCGGGCATGCGGGCGGAGCCGTAGCGGCCGGGGCCGCCCTCGACGGGGACGCGGGCGAAACGCTGGCGGGCGGAGGGCAGGCCCGTGGAGGCGCGGACCTCCAGCTCCGTCTCGTCGTCGGTGGCCAGCAGCAGGAAGGCGGAATCGCCGTCGAGCATGTCGCGGGCACGCTCCACGGTCCGCTGCAGCAGGCCGTCGAGATCGTCGGGGGCGGGGGAGCCGATGAAGACCTCGAACGGGTCGGCGCTCTGGCCCTCGCCGCCCGCTGAGTCCGGTGCGGGGCCGCGCAGCGGGGTCTGCAGAACCGCCCGTTCGTGGTCACGCACCAGGAGACAGACGGTTGACGGATCACCGTCGGTGTCCCGGACGCGCAGGTGGGAGGCGTACACCGGGATCACCCGGCCATGGGCCCCCCGGATGCCGTAGCTGCCCTCCCAGCGGGAGAGCTGGAGGGCGTCGGCGATGCCGGTGCCGGTGCCGGGGGTGTGCGGCCAGGCCGCGAGGTCGGTGAGGGGCTTGCCGGTGACCTGCTCGGCGGTGTACCCGAACAGTTCCTCCGCGTCCTCGTTCCACGCGGTGATGGAGCCGGTGCGGTCGATCTGGACCACGGCGACGCGGACGCGGGTGTCGGCGAGCGGCAGCAGGTGGGCCGGCAGGGCGGGGCCGGCGGCGCGGGTGCCGACCGGGCGCTCGGGAAGGTCGAGCTGGAACCAGACGGTCTTGTGGGTCGGGGTGTAGTCCACGCCCCAGTGGCCGGCGAGGGCCGCGCACAGCTGGAGCCCGCGCCCGCCCTCACGGTCGGGGCTGCCCATGTCGATGGGCGAGCCCTGGAGCGGGATCTCCCGCTCGGGATACCGGTCGGCCACCTCGATCCGTACGCCGTCGTCGCTGCGCAGGCAGAGGAGGTCGGCGGAGGTGCCGGCGTGGACCACGGCGTTGGTGACCAGTTCGCTGGTGAGCACCACGGCGTCGTCGACGATGTCGGCGAAGCCCCAGCCCTGGAGGGTGTCACGGACGAAGCTTCGGGCACTCGCGACGGATCGTCCGACGGGATCGAAGCTGGCGGCCGCGCGCGCGGTGATCACAGAACTCCTCGACCGGTTCTCGACGGGCATGGCTCCCTGGCCGGCCGGCTCGTGCCGCTGGTGCGGCAGGCCGTCCGTCGGCCGTGGGTCCGGGGGCTGTTCCCCCGGGATCAGTCCGGTGGTCATGTTGTGCGGCCGCCCCTCCGATGCCCGCTCGTCTTCGTGCCACCGCCCAGGCCGGACGCGCCGGCGTGGCTGGACAGCCGCATGCAAGGTTACTTACCTTCGCGGTCCGAGCGGATGCCGGTCTGCAGTGTTTCCGTCCGAGGTGTTCGCCGTCCGGCGGGTGTGCGGACGATGTGCGAAGCTGCCGAACTGTTATGGCCTGGTTCCGCGGGGGTGAAACACTGGGCAGGCTTGTAGGGAAGGTCCGGGCAGGCAGTGTGGTGTCGGCGCCGGGTGGGCAGCAGCCCCCTGGCGGCGCCTCGGAACGTCGGGCAGGGCATCTCAGTCAAACAGGTAAAGCACGGCAGCGACGGGAGCACCCTGGAGGGTGCCACCGGGCACAGCGGTAACGGTCGACCCCTGCGGGAGGGACACAGTGGAGTCTGGCGCAGCGACGCGGAGCACGAAGACGACGCGCGCGAAAGGCGGACAGTCCCTGAGTAAGCAGGGGAAGCCGCGCGGCGGCACCGTCACGGTGGAGGCAGCGGCGATGAACCGTCTGCTGGGCGCCCTGGTGTCGATGCGGGACGGCAACTTCCGCAAGCGGCTCACGGTGACCGGCGACGGCGTGATGTCGGAGATCGCCGCGGTCTTCAACGAGGTCGCCGACCGCAATCTGCACCTGACGGGTGAGCTGGCGCGGGTGCGCCGCATGGTGGGACGTGAGGGCAAGCTCACGGAGCGCCTGGAGACGGGGGCCTGCGAGGGCTCCTGGGCGGCCGCGATCGACCACTCCAACGCCCTGGTGGACGACCTGGTACGGCCGGTCTCCGAGGTGAGCCGGGTGCTGTCGGCGGTCGCGGAGGGTGATCTGTCGCCGCGTATGGAGCTGCGGACGCAGGCGCCGGACGGGACCGGGCATCCGCTGCGGGGCGAGTTCCTGAAGGTCGCGCGGACCGTCAACAACCTGGTCGACCAGCTGTCGACGTTCACCGACGAGGTCACGCGCGTGGCCAGCGAGGTGGGGACCGAGGGCAAGCTGGGCGGTCAGGCCCAGGTGCGGGGCATGTCCGGGTCCTGGAAGGACCTGACGGACTCCGTCAACACGATGGCGGAGCGGCTGACGGCACAGGTGCGCGACATCGCCCTGGTGACGACGGCCGTGGCGCGCGGTGACCTGTCGCGCAAGGTCACCGTGCACGTCGAAGGCGAGATGCTGGAGCTGAAGAACACCGTCAACACGATGGTGGACCAGCTCTCCGCGTTCTCCTCCGAGGTGACCCGCGTCGCCCGGGAGGTGGGCACCGAGGGCGCTCTCGGCGGCCAGGCGCAGGTGCCCGGGGTGGACGGCGTGTGGAAGGAGCTCACCGACTCCGTCAACACCATGGCCGGGAATCTCACCGCGCAGGTGCGCGGGATCGCCGAGGTGACGACGGCGGTGGCCAACGGTGACCTGTCGCGGAAGGTGACGGTGCCGGCGCGGGGCGAGGTGGCGCAGCTCGCCGAGACGATCAACCAGATGACCGAGACGCTGCGGATCTTCGCGGACGAGGTCACCCGGGTCGCCAACGAGGTCGGCGCCGAGGGGCGGCTGGGCGGCCAGGCGAACGTGCCGGGCGCGGCGGGGACGTGGAAGGACCTGACGGACTCGGTCAACACGGTGTTCCGGAACCTGACCACCCAGGTGAGGGACATCGCGGCGGTGACGACGGCGGTCGCCAACGGTGACCTGTCGCAGAAGGTCACCGTCGACGTGGCCGGCGAGATGCTGGAGCTGAAGAACACCGTCAACACGATGGTGGACCAGCTGTCCGCGTTCGGTGCCGAGGTCACGCGGGTGGCGCGGGAGATCGGCGTCGAGGGTGAGCTGGGCGGTCAGGCGCAGGTGCCGGGCGCGGCGGGCACGTGGAAGGACCTGACCGACTCGGTCAACACGGCCTTCCGCAACCTCACCGGTCAGGTGAGGAACATCGCCCAGGTGACGACGGCGGTGGCCAACGGTGACCTGTCGCAGAAGGTCACCGTGGACGTCTCCGGCGAGATGCTCCAGCTGAAGAACACCGTGAACACGATGGTGGACCAGCTGTCGAGCTTCGCCGACCAGGTCACGCGGATGGCGCGGGACGTGGGCACCGAGGGGCGGCTGGGCGGTCAGGCGCGCGTGGACGGCGTGTCGGGCACCTGGAAGGAGCTGACCGACTCCGTCAACTCGATGGCGTCGAACCTCACCGGTCAGGTGCGCAACATCGCCCAGGTCACCACGGCGGTGGCGCGCGGTGACCTGTCGCAGAAGATCGACGTGGACGCGCGCGGGGAGATCCTCGAGCTGAAGAACACCATCAACACGATGGTGGACCAGCTGTCGTCGTTCGCGGACCAGGTGACCCGGGTGGCCCGTGAGGTGGGCACCGAGGGCCGGCTGGGCGGTCAGGCGCAGGTGCCGGGCGTGGCCGGCGTGTGGCGGGACCTGACGGACTCGGTGAACGGCATGGCGTCCAACCTGACCGGCCAGGTGCGCAACATCGCGCAGGTGGCGACGGCCGTGGCGCGCGGTGACCTGTCGCAGAAGATCACCGTGGACGCGCGCGGGGAGATCCTGGAGCTCAAGAACACGCTGAACACGATGGTGGACCAGCTGTCGTCGTTCGCGGAGGAGGTCACCCGGGTGGCCCGCGAGGTGGGCACCGAGGGCATCCTGGGAGGCCAGGCGGAGGTGCAGGGTGTCTCCGGCACCTGGAAGGACCTCACGCAGTCGGTGAACGGCATGGCGAACAACCTGACCCTCCAGGTGCGCAACATCGCCGAGGTCACCACGGCGGTCGCCAAGGGCGACCTGTCGAAGAAGATCACCGTCGACGCCAAGGGCGAGATCCTCGAGCTGGTCACCACCGTCAACACGATGGTGGACCAGCTGTCGTCGTTCGCGGAGCAGGTGACCCGGGTGGCGCGTGAGGTGGGCACCGAGGGCATCCTGGGCGGCCAGGCGAACGTGCCGGGCGTCACGGGCATCTGGAAGGACCTGAGCGACAACGTCAACCTGATGGCCAAGAACCTGACCACTCAGGTGCGCAACATCTCGCAGGTCTCCGCCGCGGTCGCCAACGGTGACCTGACGCGGCAGGTCAGCATCGAGGCGCGCGGTGAGGTGGCGCAGCTCGCGGACACCATCAACACGATGGTGAAGACGCTGAGCGCGTTCGCCGAGCAGGTCACCAAGGTGGCCCGTGAGGTGGGCACGGACGGCATCCTGGGCGGTCAGGCGCAGGTGCCGGGCGTGGCGGGCACGTGGAAGGACCTCACCGAGTCGGTGAACGGCATGGCGTCGAACCTGACCGGTCAGGTGCGCAACATCGCCATGGTGACCACGGCGATCGCCAAGGGTGACCTGACGAAGAAGATCGACATCGACGCGCGCGGGGAGATCCTCGAGCTGAAGACGACCATCAACACGATGGTCGACCAGCTGTCGTCGTTCGCCGAGGAGGTCACGCGTGTGGCCCGCGAGGTGGGCACGGAGGGCCAGCTGGGCGGTCAGGCGCGGGTGCGGGACGTGGACGGCACCTGGCGGGACCTGACGGAGTCGGTGAACGAGATGGCCGGGAACCTCACCCGGCAGGTGCGTGCCATCGCGCGCGTGGCGACCGCGGTGACCCGAGGCGACCTGAACCTGAAGATCGACGTGGACGCGTCCGGGGAGATCCAGGAGCTCCAGGACTACATCAACAAGATGATCGCGAACCTGCGCGACACCACGATCGCCAACAAGGAGCAGGACTGGCTGAAGGGCAACCTGGCCCGCATCTCCGCGCTGATGCAGGGCCGGCGCGACCTGGAGGACGTGGCCTCGCTGATCATGAGCGAGCTGACGCCGGTGGTGTCCGCGCAGCACGGCGCGTTCTTCCTCGCCATGCCCCTGGTGGACGGCGAGGACCTGAACGCGGCCGACGAGGAGCAGTTCGAGCTGCGGATGCTCGGTTCGTACGGCTACTCCATGGGGTCCATGCCGACGTCGTTCCAGCCCGGTGAGGGGCTGATCGGCACGGCCGCGATGGAGAAGCGCACGATCCTGGTGGAGAACGCGCCCAGCGGCTACCTGAAGATCTCCTCCGGGCTCGGGGAGGCGCCGCCGGCCCAGGTGATCGTGCTGCCGGTGCTGTTCGAGGGGAAGGTGCTCGGCGTCATCGAGCTGGCGTCGTTCACGCCGTTCACGGCGATCCAGAAGGACTTCCTCAACCAGATCGCCGAGATGATCGCGACCAGCGTCAACACCATCTCCGTCAACACCAAGACCGAGCGGCTGCTGGCGCAGTCGCAGGAGCTGACCGAGCAACTGCGGGAGCGGTCGGCCGAGTTGGAGCAGCGGCAGAAGGCGCTCCAGGCGTCCAACGCCGAACTGGAGGAGAAGGCCGAGCTGCTGGCGCGGCAGAACCGCGACATCGAGGTGAAGAACACCGAGATCGAGGAGGCGCGGCAGGTCCTGGAGGAGCGTGCCGAGCAGCTCGCGGTGTCCATGCGCTACAAGAGCGAGTTCCTGGCGAACATGTCGCACGAACTGCGTACGCCGCTCAACTCGCTGCTGATTCTGGCCAAGTTGCTCGCCGACAACGCGGAGGGCAACCTCTCACCGAAGCAGGTCGAGTTCGCCGAGACGATCCACGGCGCGGGCTCGGACCTGCTGCAGCTCATCAACGACATCCTCGACCTGTCGAAGGTCGAGGCGGGCAAGATGGACGTCTCCCCGACGCGCATCGCGCTGGTGCAGCTCGTGGACTACGTGGAGGCCACGTTCCGTCCGCTGACCGCGGAGAAGGGCCTGGACCTGTCGGTGCGGGTGTCGCCGGAGCTGCCGGCCACCCTGCACACCGACGAGCAGCGGTTGCTGCAGGTGCTGCGGAACCTGCTGTCCAACGCGGTGAAGTTCACCGACTCCGGTTCGGTGGAGCTGGTCATCCGGCCCGCCCGGGACGAGGTGCCGCAGGCCATCCGGGAGCAGCTGCTGGAGGCCGGTTCGCTGACCGACCCGGACGCGGACCTGATCGCGTTCTCGGTGAGCGACACGGGCATCGGCATCGCGGCCAGCAAGATGCGGGTGATCTTCNAGGCGTTCAAGCAGGCCGACGGCACCACCAGCCGCAAGTACGGCGGCACGGGGCTCGGGCTGTCCATCTCGCGGGAGATCGCGCAGCTGCTCGGCGGTGAGATCCACGCGCAGAGCGAGCCGGGCCGCGGCTCGACGTTCACCCTGTACCTGCCGCTGCACCCCAGCGAGCTGCCGCCCAACGGCTACCAGCAGCCTCCCATGCCGGCGCTGGAGGCCGGTGATCTGGTCGCGTCGGCCGAGCTGACCGCGCCGGAGTCCGAGACGCCGGCGGAGGTGGCGTCGTACCGGGAGGCGCAGAACGGTCCGGCGGCGCTGTTCCGGCGCCGGCGCCGGGTCACGCTGCCGCAGGACCAGCGGCCGTCCGCGGAGCTGGAGGAGGGGTGGCCGGCCCTGGAGCAGGAGCCGGCGGCCCGGACGCCGCGCCGGGGCATCCGCTTCGGCGGGCAGAAGGTGCTGATCGTCGACGACGACATCNGTAACGTCTTCGCGCTGACCAGCGTCCTGGAGCAGCACGGCCTGTCCGTGCTGTACGCCGAGAACGGCCGCGAGGGTATCGAGGTGCTGGAGCAGCACGACGACGTGGCGGTCGTGCTGATGGACATCATGATGCCCGAGATGGACGGGTACGCGACGACCACGGCGATCCGGAGGATGCCGCAGTTCGCGGGGCTCCCGATCATCGCGCTCACCGCGAAGGCGATGAAGGGCGACCGGGAGAAGGCCATCGAGTCGGGCGCCTCCGACTACGTGACCAAGCCGGTCGATCCCGATCACCTGCTGTCCGTGATGGAGCAGTGGATGAGGGGGGAGTGAGACCGGCGGCCGGTGGGCGTGCGAAGGTGGGGGGAAGCTTCCTCGTGCGTGCGGAGTTGTCCACGCGGTGTGTGCGAAGTCGTGTAGAAGGGTGCGATCCGGGGAACCTTCTGGTCTCCCGCCGCGTTTCTGTTACGTGCACAGTGACATCGCGGTGACAGGGTGTGGCGACGGGCGGGGTGCGGCTACGATGACCGGCACAAGGACGGGCGGCGCAAGGGAGTCGTCCCCAGGGGAGGCATCCCGAGGTGCTTCCCCAGGTCCTGCGGACAGGGAGGGCCCCAAGCCGGGGCGAGGAGGGCGGGCCATGGTGCAGAAGGCCAAGATCCTCCTGGTCGATGACCGGCCGGAGAATCTGCTGGCGCTGGAGGCGATCCTCTCGGCGCTCGATCAGACGCTGGTGCGGGCATCGTCCGGGGAGGAAGCGCTCAAAGCACTGCTCACGGACGACTTCGCGGTCATTCTGCTGGACGTCCAGATGCCGGGCATGGACGGTTTCGAGACCGCCGCGCACATCAAGCGGCGGGAGCGGACCCGGGACATCCCGATCATCTTCCTCACCGCGATCAACCACGGCCCGCATCACACCTTCCGGGGGTACGCGGCCGGTGCGGTGGACTACATCTCCAAGCCGTTCGACCCGTGGGTGCTGCGCGCGAAGGTCTCGGTCTTCGTCGAGCTGTACATGAAGAACTGCCAGCTGCGGGAGCAGGCGTCGCTGCTGCGGCTCCAGCTCGAGGGCAGCGAGAAGGACGCCGGTGAGTCGAAGGACTCGGCGGGGCTGCTCGCCGAGCTCTCGGCGCGGCTCGCCGCCGTCGAGGAGCAGGCCGAGGCGCTCACCAAGCAGCTGAACGACGAGTCGACCGACGCGGCCGCGGTCGCCACGGCGGCCCATCTGGAGCGCAAGCTCACCGGGTTGCGGCGGGCGCTGGACGCCCTGGAGCCCGGGACCGGTAGCGCGTCGTCGGTGTCGTCGCAGAACTGACCCCGCCGACGCGGGCCTTGCCCGTCCCCGAGGCGCCGGCCGGCGCTGAGGGGGAGTCAACTCGCTCCGTACGCGACGTCGTGCGTCACTTTCGCGCCTCGACGGGCGCGACACGAACGGGTGAAGCATCCGCCACGCGTGTCACTTACCGTCTCCCCCGGTAACCTCACACCATGGCCTCACGTCCCTCCGCAGCCAAGAAGCCGCCCGCGAAGAAGGCGGCCGCTTCCGCGAAGGCTCCGGCGAAGAAGGCCGTCGCCAAGAAGGCCCCGGCGAAGAAGCCGGCCCCCGCGCCGGCCCCGAACCCGACCAGTGCCGTCTACCGGCTGGTCCGCGCCCTCTGGCTGGGGCTGGCCCACGCCGTCGGTGCCGTGTTCCGCGGCATAGGGCAGGGCGCCAAGAACCTCGACCCGGCCCACCGCAAGGACGGCGTCGCCCTGCTGCTGCTCGGCATCGCGCTGATCGTCGCCGCCGGCACCTGGGCCGACCTCAAGGGCCCCGTCGGCGACCTGGTGGAGATCCTGGTCACCGGTGCCTTCGGACGGCTCGACCTGCTGGTGCCGATCCTCGTCGCCGTCGTCGCCGTACGGTTCATCCGGCACCCGGAGAAGCCCGAGGCCAACGGGCGGATCGTGATCGGCCTGTCGGCGCTCGTCATCGGCATCCTGGGCCAGATCCACATCGCCTGCGGTTCGCCCCCGCGCAGCGAAGGCATGCAGGCCATAAGGGACGCCGGCGGCCTGATCGGCTGGAGTGCCGCCGCGCCGCTGTCGTCCACCATGACCGACGTCCTGGCCGTCCCGCTGCTGGTGTTGCTGACGGTCTTCGGCCTGCTGGTGGTCACGGCTACCCCGGTCAACGCGATCCCGCAGCGGCTGCGCCTGCTCGGTGAGCGGCTGGGCCTCGTCCACGACCCCGAGCCGGAGGAGTTCGGCGAGGACGACGAGCGCTACGACCAGCAGTGGCGCGAGGCGCTGCCCGAGGGGCGCCGCAGGCGCCGGCCCGCGCCCCACCAGGAGTACGACCCCGAGCAGGCGGAGCAGGAGGCGCTGTCCCGGCGCCGGGGCCGGCCCCGCAGGTCGGCGGTGCCGCAGCCCGACGCCCACCGCGCCATGGACGCCGTGGACGTGGCCGCCGCCGCGGCCGCCGCGCTCGACGGCGCCGTGATGCACGGCATGCCGCCCTCGCCGGTCGTCGCCGACCTCACCCAGGGCGTGAGCACCGGAGACCACGAGCCGACCACGCCCACGCCGGTTCCGGCCGCCCGCCCGCAGCAGGACAAGATCACGTCGGGCAGGACCCGCAAGAACGCCCCCGCGCAGGACCCGGCGCAGCAGGAGCGGCCGCCCGCGGGCGTGCTCGACATGACCAAGGCGCCACCCCGCGAACCGCGCGACCTGCCGCCGCGCGCGGAGCAGTTGCAGCTCTCCGGCGACATCACCTACTCCCTGCCCTCGCTGGACCTGCTGCACCGCGGCGGTCCGGGCAAGGCGCGCAGCGCGGCCAACGACGCCATGGTGGACGCGCTGCGGAAGGTCTTCACGGAGTTCAAGGTGGACGCCGCCGTCACCGGCTTCACCCGCGGCCCCACGGTCACCCGGTACGTGGTCGAGCTGGGTCCCGCCGTGAAGGTGGAGCGGGTCACCGCCCTCACCAAGAACATCGCGTACGCCGTCGCCAGCCCGGACGTGCGGATCATCAGCCCGATCCCCGGCAAGTCCGCGGTCGGCATCGAGATCCCCAACACCGACCGGGAGATGGTCAACCTCGGTGACGTGCTGCGGCTCGCGGAGTCCGCCGAGGACGACGACCCGATGCTCGTCGCCTTCGGCAAGGACGTCGAGGGCGGCTACGTCATGGACTCGCTGGCGAAGATGCCGCACATGCTGGTCGCCGGCGCCACCGGCTCCGGCAAGTCGTCCTGCATCAACTGCCTGATCACCTCGGTCATGATGCGGGCGACCCCGGAGGACGTCCGGATGATCCTGGTCGACCCCAAGCGCGTGGAGCTGACGGCGTACGAGGGCATCCCGCACCTGATCACGCCGATCATCACCAACCCAAAGCGGGCCGCCGAGGCGCTGCAGTGGGTCGTGCGGGAGATGGACCTGCGCTACGACGACCTGGCCGCGTACGGCTTCCGGCACATCGACGACTTCAACCGAGCGGTGCGCGAGGGCAAGGTCAAGCCGCCCGAGGGGAGCGAGCGCGAGCTCCAGCCGTATCCGTACCTGCTGGTGATCGTGGACGAGCTGGCCGACCTGATGATGGTCGCTCCGCGCGACGTCGAGGACGCCATCGTGCGCATCACGCAGCTCGCGCGGGCCGCCGGCATCCACCTGGTGCTGGCCACGCAGCGGCCCTCGGTCGACGTCGTCACCGGTCTGATCAAGGCGAACGTGCCGTCCCGGCTGGCGTTCGCGACCTCCTCGCTCGCCGACTCGCGGGTCATCCTCGACCAAGGCGGTGCCGAGAAGCTGATCGGCAAGGGCGACGGGCTGTTCCTGCCGATGGGCGCGAACAAACCCACGCGTATGCAGGGCGCGTTCGTGACCGAGGAGGAGGTCGCGGTCGTCGTCCAGCACTGCAAGGACCAGATGGCGCCGGTCTTCCGGGAGGACGTCGTCGTCGGGACCAAGCAGAAGAAGGAGATCGACGAGGACATCGGCGACGACCTCGACCTGCTGTGCCAGGCCGCCGAGCTGGTCGTCTCCACCCAGTTCGGGTCCACGTCGATGCTCCAGCGCAAGCTGCGCGTCGGCTTCGCGAAGGCGGGCCGGCTGATGGACCTCATGGAGTCCCGCAACATCGTCGGACCGAGCGAGGGCTCCAAGGCTCGTGACGTTCTCGTGAAACCCGACGAGCTGGACGGCGTGCTCGCGCTGATCCGCGGGGAGTCTGAAGGGTAGGCGGAAGGGACACGGTTGTCGCGCCGGGACGTCCGGACGGATGATCGTGACCCTTCCGTAAGGGATCAACGAGCAACCGTTTCCCGTCGGCGCACGTCAAGTTGAGCGAAGTGTCAGACAGCAGGCCGACCATCGGAATGTCGGGCCATTCCGATGGCGTACAAAGTACGAACGCCCGGTTGCCCCACCCCTTCGTACCCCACCTAGACTGAACCTCCAGCACAGGCGGATACACGCTCGAAAGGCGCCCCCGTGTCCAACGGCAACTCCCCTGAAGACGAGCGTCCGTTCGAAGACGTTTCCGAGGAAGCCCGCCCTTCCGTCTCCGTCGGCCGCGCGCTGCAGCAGGCGCGCGTCGCCGCCGGTCTCACCGTCGACGACGTCAGTACCGCCACCCGCGTCCGGATCGCCATCGTGCACGCCATCGAGCGGGACGACTTCGCGCCCTGCGGCGGCGACGTGTACGCGCGCGGGCACATCCGCACGCTGGCCAAGGCCGTGCGGCTCGACCCGGCCCCCCTGCTCGCCCAGTACGAGGCCGAGCACGGCGGCGGCCGTCCGGCACCGACCCCGGCCGCGCCCCTCTTCGAGGCGGAGCGCATCCGTCCCGAGCGGCGCGGACCCAACTGGACCGCCGCCATGGTCGCCGCGATCGTGGTCGTCATCGGCTTCGTCGGCTTCACCATGGTCAACGGCGGCGACGACGGCGGCAAGACCGACGTCGCCGGTGACAGCGACGCCACCGCGTCGCCCACGCCCAGTCCCACCACCAAGACCGCGAAGCCCGTCGTGCCCGCCCCGGACCCGTCGGACAGCGCCATCGCCGCCGCCCCGCAGGACAAGGTGACCGTCAAGGTCGTCGCCGCCGACGGGCCGAGCTGGATCTCCGCCAAGGACCACAACGGCAAGGTGCTCTTCGCCGAGCTGCTCAAGCAGGGCGAGGACAAGACCTTCCAGGACAGCACGAAGATCGATCTGGTCCTCGGTGACGCCGGCGCCCTCGACCTGTTCGTCAACGGCGAGGAGATCGAGGACGACTGGCAGCCGGGCGCGGTGGAGCGCCTCACCTACACCAAGGGCGACCCGCAGGCCGGATGACCCGCGCCCGCGGACGCGCCCACGACGGGGTCGGCCGGGTCCGGCCAACCCCGTCGACATGGGCCCTCGCCGGGACGAAGTAGTCTGAGCCCATGCCTGAACGCCGTACCGTCGCACTGGTCACCCTTGGCTGCGCCCGTAACGAGGTGGACTCGGAGGAGCTCGCGGGCCGTTTGGAGGCGGACGGCTGGCAGCTCGTGGACGACGCCGAGGACGCCGACGTCGCCGTCGTCAACACCTGCGGCTTCGTCGAAGCCGCCAAGAAGGACTCCGTGGACGCCCTCCTGGAGGCCAACGACCTCAAGGGACACGGGAGAACCCAGGCCGTCGTCGCGGTCGGCTGCATGGCCGAGCGGTACGGCAAGGAGCTCGCCGACGCCCTCCCCGAGGCCGACGGCGTGCTCGGCTTCGACGACTACGCGGACATCTCCGACCGCCTCCAGACCATCCTGAACGGCGGCACCCACGCCTCGCACACCCCGCGCGACCGGCGCAAGCTGCTCCCGATCAGCCCCGCCGAGCGGCAGGAGTCCGCCGCGGACGTCGCGCTCCCCGGGCACGGCCCGGCCGACCTGCCCGACGGCCTCGCCCCGGCCTCCGGCCCCCGCGCCCCCCTGCGCCGCCGGCTCGACGGCTCCCCGGTCGCCTCCGTGAAGCTGGCCTCCGGCTGCGACCGGCGCTGCTCCTTCTGCGCCATCCCGTCCTTCCGCGGCTCCTTCATCTCCCGCCGCCCCAGCGACGTGCTCAACGAGACGCGCTGGCTGGCCGAGCAGGGCGTGAAGGAGATCATGCTGGTCTCCGAGAACAACACCTCCTACGGCAAGGACCTCGGCGACATCCGTCTGCTGGAGTCCCTGCTGCCCGAACTCGCCGAGGTCGACGGCCTGGAGCGGGTGCGCGTCAGCTACCTCCAACCGGCCGAGATGCGCCCCGGCCTGATCGACGTGCTGACCTCCACGCCGAAGATCGCCCCGTACTTCGACCTGTCCTTCCAGCACTCGGCGCCCGACGTGCTGCGCGCCATGCGCCGCTTCGGCGACACCGACCGCTTCCTGGAGCTGCTCGACACCATCCGGAGCAAGGCGCCCCAGGCCGGCGTGCGCTCCAACTTCATCGTCGGCTTCCCCGGCGAGTCCGCGTCCGACCTCGCGGAGCTGGAGCGGTTCCTCAACCACGCCCGGCTGGACGCCATCGGTGTGTTCGGCTACTCCGACGAGGAGGGCACCGAGGCGGCCGGCTACGAGGGCAAGCTGGAGGAGGACGTGGTGGCCGAGCGGCTGGCCCGGGTCTCCCGGCTGGCCGAGGAGCTCGTCTCGCAGCGCGCCGAGGAGCGGGTCGGCGAGACCGTGCACGTCCTGGTCGAATCCGTCGACGAGGAGGAGGGTGTGTACGGCAGGGCCGAGCACCAGGCCCCCGAGACGGACGGCCAGGTGCTGCTCACGAGCGGCGAGGGACTGAGCGTCGGCCGTATGGTCGAGGCGAAGGTGGTCGGCACGGAAGGTGTCGACCTGGTGGCCGAGCCGCTCTTCCAGGGCTCGCCCGCGCGCAGTGAGGAGGCGGGCAGATGACGGGTGTCCCGGCATCGGCGGCAGGTGGCTCCTCGGGCGCGAGGAGGGCGACGGGCCCCGCGTCCGGCGGCATGACACCGGCGTCCGGCCGCGCGCTCGCGCGGGAGGCCAGGGACACGGCTCCGGGCGCGTCCGGCGACGGACCGACGCGGCGTGACGCCGCCGGCCCCGCTCCGGCGGACGCCCGGCCGCAGGACGGCGTGACGGCTCCGGCCGTCTCGTCGGCCTCCGACATCGGCGACGGGCAGGGCGGCTCCACGAGGGCACCGCGCGGCGGCAAGATCGCAGCGGCGGCCGTGGACCAGGCCAGCGTCTGGAACATCGCCAACCTGCTGACCATGCTGCGGCTGCTGCTCGTGCCGGCGTTCGTCATGCTGATGCTCGCCGACGGCGGCTACGACCCCGCGTGGCGCTCGCTCGCCTGGGCGGCCTTCGCCGTCGCCATGATCACCGACCTGTTCGACGGTCATCTGGCGCGCACCTACAACCTGGTCACCGACTTCGGAAAGATCGCCGACCCCATCGCCGACAAGGCCATCATGGGTGCCGCGCTGATCTGCCTGTCGGCCCTCGGTGACCTGCCGTGGTGGGTCACGGGCGTGATCCTCGGACGGGAACTCGGCATCACCCTGCTGCGTTTTCTGGTCATTCGCTACGGGGTGATCCCGGCCAGCCGCGGCGGCAAGTTGAAGACCCTCACCCAGGGCGTGGCCGTCGGCATGTACGTGCTCGCGCTGACCGGGTGGCTGGCGACGCTGCGCTGGTGGGTGATGGCCGCGGCGGTGGTGCTGACCGTGGCGACCGGACTCGACTACGTGAAACAGGCCATTGTGCTCCGCAGGCAGGGAATCGCCGAGCGCAAGGCGGCGTTGGAGGAGACAGAAGCGTGAGTTCAACGGCCACCGAGGTGGTGCGACTACTCACCGTGAACGGCGGGACGGTCGCGGTCGCCGAGTCGCTGACCGGTGGCCTGGTGGCGGCGGAGATCACCTCCGTGCCCGGGGCGTCCAGGGTCTTCCGTGGCTCGGTCACGGCCTACGCAACCGACCTGAAGCACCGGCTGCTGGGCGTCGACGCCACTCTGCTGGACCAGCGCGGTGCGGTGGATCCGCAGGTGGCGGCCCAGATGGCGGCCGGCGTGCGCAAGGCGCTCGGTGCCGACTGGGGTGTCGCCACCACCGGGGTGGCCGGCCCGGACCCGCAGGACGGACAGGACGTCGGCACGGTGTACGTGGCCGTCGACGGGCCCTTCGCGGAGGGCGCCGGTTCTGCCTCTGGCGGAAAAGTGCGCCATCTGCGGTTGAACGGCGACCGCGCGGAAATTCGTAGGGAGAGTGTACGGAGCGTACTCGCACTGCTCGTCGCGGAGCTTGCGGGCGAACAGACCGGGAATGAGCGGGCACAGGATACGGAACGGAACGGGGGGTTTTGATGTTTGCAGCCCAGAGTGAACACGACATCGCTCCCCGCACGGCCGCGGCGCGAGGCGGTACGGTGGGGCGAGAAGGATGCGGCTACGCGGTCCGAGGAGGGAGCCACCGATGATTCTGCTCCGTCGCCTGCTGGGTGACGTGCTGCGTCGGCAGCGCCAGCGCCAGGGCCGTACTCTGCGCGAAGTCTCCTCGTCCGCCCGAGTCTCACTCGGCTATCTCTCCGAGGTGGAGCGGGGGCAGAAGGAGGCTTCCTCCGAGCTGCTCTCCGCGATCTGCGACGCGTTGGACGTACGGATGTCCGAGCTCATGCGGGAAGTGAGCGACGAGCTCGCCCTCGCCGAGCTGGCCCAGTCTGCTGCAGCGACCCCCAGCGAGCCCGTACCCACGCCGGTTCGTCCGATGCTGGGTTCCGTGTCGGTGACCGGCGTGCCACCGGAACGGGTGACCATCAAGGCGCCCGCCGAGGCGGTGGACGTCGTCGCCGCCTGAGCCCGGTGTCCGGCGCCCTGCGCGGTGTGAAGGTGTGAGATGCCCCGGTGAGGGCTCCTCCGGAAGATCCCGGAGGGGTGCCGCCGGGGTTTTCGCGTGCCTGGGGTCTCGCGTCCGGGGTCGGGGTGGTGCCGGGGCCTGCGTTTGCCGGGGTGGCGCCGGGCCGTCATCGTGGAGACGAGGCGGGGGTCAGCCACGGAGGTGCGGATGTACGTCGTGAAGAGCCCGTTGTCCGACGAGAACCTGAAGACCGTTTCGGAGGCACTGCAGGGCGCCCTGGTCGATCTCGTGGACCTTTCCCTGGTAGCCAAGCAGATCCACTGGAACGTGGTCGGACCGCGCTTCCGCTCCGTCCATCTCCAGCTCGACGAGGTGGTGGCCGTCGCCCGCGGGCACTCCGACACCGTGGCCGAGCGCGCCGCGGCGCTGGGCGTCTCGCCGGACGGGCGGGCCGCGACGGTCGCCGTCGGCAGCGGGATCGGTGTCACGCCCGAGGGCTGGGTCGACGACGCGGCCGCAGTGGGCGCGCTGGTCGACGCGCTCGGCGCGGTGATCACCCGGATGCGGGAGCGGATCGCGGCCACCGAGGAACCCGACCCGGTGACCCAGGACACCTTCATCACCATCACCGCGGACCTCGAGAAGCACCACTGGATGTTCCAGGCCGCGAACGGGTGACGAGGCCGCCGGGCCCCGGGACGGTCCCCGTGCGGGTTGTGTGCCGGTGTGCCGCCGCCGCCGTGTGCACCGTGCTGTGGTGGTGGGCGGCGGCACGTCTGCTGCTGGACCCCGACGCGGGAGCGCTGGAAGGCGCGGTCGCGGCCGGCGGGTGGGGCCTCAGCGTGCTTCCGCTGCACTGCCTGCCCAAGGCGCGGGCGGAGGGCGCGCTCCCGACGGGGCGGTGGCGGCGGGCCTGGCGTGCGGGGCGGGACGGCGATGCGGCGTGACGAGTTGTCGTCGTGCGGGGCGGAGCTTCGAGCGAGGGGTGTGCGTGGGCCCCGGCCAGGGTGCGGGAGGGTGGGGCTGAGCGCGCCGGCGACCCGGCGTGAGGGCTGCTGATCCCCGGACCCGGTGCCGTCGATCTGCTCGGTTCCGGTCAGCGGGCCGGGTTCTGGCGGGCGCGCGGTGTGCGGGCGGGAGCCGGGCCGGGCTGGCATGTGGGGCACCAGTACGTGGGGCGCTCGCGGGAGCCGTCGCCCTGCTCGGCCAGCCGGATCGGTGTGCCGCAGCGCAGGCAGGGGCGGCGGGCGCGGCCGTAGACGTAGAGGTCCTGGCCGCGCCGTCCCGTGGTGTTGCGGACGGGGCGCTCGCGGTTGAACTCCAGCAGCTTCCTGGCGAGCTCGGGCAGGCTCGCCATCCGGTCGGGGGGCAGGTCGCCGACGGGGAGCCAGGGGGTGACGTTGAGCAGGAAGCACAGCTCGCTCTTGAACACGTTGCCGATGCCCGCGAGGTTGCGCTGGTCCAGCAGGGCCTCACCGAGTTCACGGTCGGGGTCCTGCTTCAGGTTGGCGAGCGCGAGGGCGGGGTCCCAGTCGGGGCCCAGCAGGTCGGGGCCGAGGTGGCCGACGGCGCGCTCCTCGTCCTCGGTGCGGATCAGCTCCAGCACCGGGAGCCGGTAGCCGACGGCGGTGCGTTCGGCGTTGGCCAGGACGGCGCGGATCTGGTGTGACGGGCCGCCGTTCCAGTGCTGTCCGGGCGCGAAGATCCGCCAGGAGCCGTCCATCCGCAGATGCGAGTGCAGGGTCAGGCCGCCCTCGACGCGGGTCAGCAGGTGCTTGCCGCGCGCGGTGACGTCCAGCACCGAGCGGCCGGTGAGGTCGGACGTGGCGAACCGGGGCACCCGCAGGTCGCTGCGGACCAGCACTCTGTCCGCGAGGGCCTCGTGCAGCCGCCGCGCGGCCTGCCGGACCGTGTCTCCTTCGGGCATGCGTCAAGGGTGACACGGCCGGGCCGCCTCCGGCCGGGGGAGGTCAGGCGCGCAGGCGCAGCCCCCTGGGCGTGGCGACGAAGCCCGCGGTCTCCAGCAGGGCGCCCAGCGGCGACGTCAGGGCCGGGGTGCCGTTCACGCGCTCCACCGTCACCGTGCCGAGGGAGCCCGCGCGGGCGGCGCCGGCCAGCGCCTCGGCGGCGAGCGGCAGACGTGGGTCGTCGGCAGGCTCGGCGTCCGCGTCGGCCGGCCAGGCCAGCAGGGTCTTGCCGCCCCGCTCCATGTACAGCGTCAGCTCACCGTCCACCAGCACCACCAGGGAGCCCGCCTTGCGGCCGGGTTTGTGCCCGGCACCGGTGGGCGGCTCCGGCCAGCCCAGGGCGGCCCCGTAGGCGTTGGCGGGGTCGGCGGCGGCGAGGACGACGGCCCGGGAGGTGTGGTCGGGCCCCGTACGGCGGCCGGCGAACGGGTCGTACGAGGGGCCGCGCCCACTTTGCCAGGGCTGCGAGCCCTGGGCGGCGATGTCACGCGGCGAGACGTACTCACCGGGGCGCGAGGGGAGGTACGACGCGTCGTCCTGACCCGGCGCGGTCCCGTAGGGGTCGGAGTCCGTGCCGAACTGAGCGGGCGCGTCCGGTGTCGTCCGCCCCTCGCCGCGCTCCCGGGCGTTGGCCGCCGCGCGCAGGCGGTCCACGGCACCGTCCATCGCGAACTGTGCGGCGCCCAGGCCCTCCACCACATAGCCGCGCCGGGCCTGGCCCGTCTCCTCGAAGGCGGACAGCACGCGGTAGACCGCCGAGAACCCGCCCTCGACGCCCTCCGCGGAGACGGCGCCCCGGGTCACCACGCCGTGCCGGTCGAGCAGGGTGCGGGCCAGGGCGTGGGCGCGGACCGTGGTCTCGCCGTCCCGGTCGGGCAGCAGGGACCAGCGGCCGGCGACGGTGGGCGGTCCGGTGCGGGAGGCACTGCGGGCCGCCGCCGTGAGCGAGCCGTAGCGCCCACGCGGAACCGCGCGCTTGGCCCGGTGGGCCGTGGAGCCGGCGGTGCGGCCGGAGCCGAGCAGGGCGCGCATGGGGTTGAGCGTGTCGTTGGTCAGCCGACCGGACCAGGCGAGGTCCCACAGGGCGTCGGCCAGCTGAGGGTCGCCGGCCTCGGGATGGGTGGTGGCGCGGACCTGGTCGGCGATCTGGCGGAAGAACAGGCCGTAGCCGCCGGACAGGGCGGCCAGCACGGACTCGTGCAGCGCGGTCGTCTCCAGCGGGTGCGGGGGAGGGAGCAGCAGGGGAGCCGCGTCCGCCAGGTACAGGGAGACCCAGCCGTCCTTGCCCGGCAGCGAACCGGCACCCGCCCAGACCACCTCTCCGGCCGCCGTGAGCTCGTCGAGCATGGCCGGGCCGTAGCCCGCCACCCGGGACGGCAGGACCAGCTTCTCCAGGGCCGACGCGGGTACGGAGGCGCCCTGCAACTGCTCGACGGCGCGCAGGAGTCCGTCGATGCCCCGCAAGGAGTGGCCCTTGCCGATGTGCTGCCACTGGGGGAGGAACTGGGCCAGTGCGGGCGGGGACACCGGCTCCAACTCGTGCCGCAGCGCGGCCAGGGAGCGGCGGCGCAGCCGGCGCAGCACCGCCGCGTCGCACCACTCCTGGCCGATGCCGGCCGGGTGGAACTCGCCCTGCACCACCCGGCCCGCCGCCGACAGCCGCTGCAGCGCGCCCTCGGTGACCGCCACGCCCAGGCCGAAGCGGGCCGCCGCCGTCGCCGACGTGAACGGGCCGTGGGTGCGCGCGAACCGGGCGAGGAGGTCGCCCAGGGGGTCCTTGACGGGTTCGGTGAACGCCTCGGGCACACCCACCGGCAGCGCCGTGCCCAGCGCGTCCCGCAGCCGGCCGGCGTCCTCGACGGCCGCCCAGTGGTCCTCGCCCGCGACGCGCACCCGGATGGCGCGTCGCGCGGAGGCCAGATCCCGGGCCCATCGGGGTTCGGCGCCCCGCTCGGCGAGTTCGGCGTCCGTGAGCGGGCCGAGCATCCGCAGCAGGTCGGCGACGCTCTCCGCGTCCTTGGCGCGCCGGTCCTCGGTGAGCCACTGCAGCTCACGCTCCAGCTCGGTGAGTACCTCGGCGTCGAGCAGCTCACGCAGCTCCGCCTGGCCGAGCAGTTCGGCGAGCAGCCGGGAGTCCAGCGACAGGGCGGCGGCCCGCCGCTCGGCGAGCGGGGAGTCACCCTCGTACAGGAACTGGGCGACGTAGCCGAACAGCAGGGAGCGGGCGAACGGGGACGGCTCCGGGGTGGTGACCTCGACCAGGCGCACCTTCCGCGCTTCCACGTCGCCCATGAGCTCGACCAGGCCGGGGACGTCGAAGACGTCCTGGAGGCACTCGCGGACCGCCTCCAGCACGATCGGGAACGAGCCGAACTCGCCGGCCACCTGGAGCAGTTGGGAGGCGCGCTGGCGCTGCTGCCACAGCGGGGTGCGCCGGCCCGGGTTGCGGCGGGGAAGCAGCAGCGCGCGGGCGGCGCACTCACGGAACCGGGAGGCGAACAGGGCCGAGCCTCCGACCTGGTCGGTGACGACCTGGTCGACCTCGCCCTTGTCGAAGACGACGTCGGAGGCGCCCACCGGGGCCTGGTCCGCGTCGTAGGCGGAGCCGGCCTTCATCGGCTCCTGGTCGAGCAGGTCCAGGCCCATCAGGTCGGCGTCCGGGAGCCGCAGCACGATGCCGTCGTCGGCGTGCATCACCTGCGCGTCCATGCCGTACCGCTCGGAGAGACGGGCACCGAGCGCGAGCGCCCAGGGCGCGTGCACCTGGGCGCCGAACGGGGAGTGCACGACGACCCGCCAGTCGCCCAGCTCGTCCCGGAAACGCTCGACCACGATGGTGCGGTCGTCCGGGACGTGACCGCAGGCCTCACGCTGCTCAGCGAGGTACGACAGCACGTTGTCCGCGGCCCAGGCGTCCAGGCCCGCGGCCAGCAGCCTCAGCCGGGCGTCCTCGTCGGACAGCGACCCCACCTCGCGCAGGAAGGCGCCCACCGCCCGGCCCAGCTCCAGCGGCCGGCCCAGCTGGTCGCCCTTCCAGAACGGCAGCCGCCCCGGCACACCCGGTGCGGGCGAGACCAGGACACGGTCGCGCGTGATGTCCTCGATGCGCCACGAGCTGGTGCCGAGCGTGAAGACGTCCCCCACGCGTGACTCATAGACCATCTCCTCGTCCAGCTCACCGACCCGGCCCCCGCCCTTCTTGGGATCGGCGCCCGCAAGGAACACCCCGAAGAGACCGCGGTCGGGGATGGTGCCGCCCGAGGTGACGGCCAGGCGCTGGGCGCCGGGGCGTCCGGTGATCTCGCCGGTGACCCGGTCCCACACCACGCGCGGGCGCAGCTCCGCGAACGCGTCCGACGGGTACCGGCCGGCGAGCATGTCCAGCACCGACGTGAACGCCGACTCGGGCAGCGCGGCGAACGGGGCCGCCCGGCGCACCATCGCCAGCAGGTCGTCGAACTGCCAGGTGTCCATCGCCGTCATCGCCACGAGCTGCTGGGCCAGGACGTCCAGCGGGTTCGACGGCACGCGCAGGGACTCGATCGCGCCCGTGCGCATGCGCTCCGTCACGACGGCGGCCTGCACCAGGTCGCCCCGGTACTTCGGGAACACCACGCCCGTCGAGACCGCGCCCACCTGGTGTCCCGCTCGGCCCACCCGCTGGAGTCCGGAGGCGACCGATGGCGGTGACTCGACCTGGACCACCAGGTCGACGGCGCCCATGTCGATGCCCAGCTCCAGACTGGAGGTGGCGACCACCGCGGGCAGCCGGCCCGCCTTGAGGTCCTCCTCCACCTGGGCGCGCTGCTCCTTGGACACCGAGCCGTGGTGCGCACGCGCGATGACCGCGGGCGCCCCCTGCGCCGCCCCGGAACCGCCCATCAGCTCGGCGGGGGAGTGGTGCTCGTCCAGTGGCTCGCCGGTGGCGCGCTCGTAGGCGATCTCGTTGAGCCGGTTGCACAGGCGCTCGGCCAGACGGCGGGAGTTCGCGAACACGATGGTCGAGCGGTGGCCCTGCACCAGGTCGGTGATCCGCTCCTCGACATGCGGCCAGATCGACGGGCGCTCCGCGCCCTCCGAGCCGTCGGCGACCGGGGAGCCGCCCAGCTCGCCCAGGTCCTCCACCGGCACCACCACGGAGAGGTCGAACTCCTTGCCCGACTCCGGCTGCACGATCTCCGTCTTGCGGCGCGGCGACAGGAACCGGGCGACCTCGTCCACGGGACGCACCGTCGCCGACAGACCGATGCGGCGGGCCGGCCGCGGCAGCAGCTCGTCCAGCCGCTCCAGGGACAGCGCGAGATGGGCGCCGCGCTTGGTGCCCGCGACAGCGTGCACCTCGTCGAGGATCACCGTCTCCACACCGGCCAGCGCGTCACGGGTGGCGGACGTCAGCATCAGGAACAGCGACTCGGGCGTGGTGATCAGGATGTCCGGCGGGCGGGTGGCGAGGGCGCGGCGCTCGGCGGGCGGCGTGTCACCGGAGCGGAGTCCGACCTTCACCTCGGGCTCGGGCAGTCCCAGGCGCGCGGACTCCTGGCGGATGCCGGTCAGCGGACTGCGCAGGTTCCGCTCGACGTCGACGGCCAGGGCCTTCAGCGGGGAGACGTACAGGACGCGGCAGCGCTTCTTCGGGTCGGCGGGCGGCGGGGTCGAGGCGAGCTGGTCCAGGGCGGCGAGGAAGGCGGCCAGGGTCTTCCCGGAGCCGGTGGGGGCCACGACCAGCACGTCCGAGCCCGCGCCGATGGCCTGCCAGGCACCGGCCTGGGCGGCGGTGGGCGCGGAGAAGGCCCCCGTGAACCAGCTGCGGGTCGCGGGGGAGAAGCCGTCCAGAGCTCGGCGCGGATCGCTGACCATGGGTCCATCGTGCACCCCGCCACTGACAATCGGGGTGATCCGGAGGACGGGCCGGGGCGCGCGTGACAATGACGGTATGGCGGAAGCACGCAGGGAGCGGGCGCGGCACTGGCGGTACGAGGAACTGCCCGGTGTCGACCTGCTGCGTGCCCGGTACATCCGCAAGTCGTTCGTCCGGCACACCCACGAGAACTTCGTGATCGCGGCCATCGCCGACGGCGTCGAGGTCTTCCACCACGGCGGCGGCGACCAGTACGCGGGAGCCGGGGCCCTCGCCCTGGTGAACCCGGACACGCCGCACACGGGCCGGGCCGGCGTCCCCGAGGGATGGCAGTACGGGGCGGTGTACCCCTCCCCGGAGGTGGTGGTCGCGATCGCCGCGGAGACCACCACGCTGCGCGGCACCCCGGGCTTCGTCACGCCGGTCCTCGACGACCCGTACACCGTGCAGATGGTCCACCAGGTGCTGCGGGCCACCGACGAGGGCAACGCGCTCGCCGCCGACACCCTGCTGCGGGTCGTGGTGACCCGGCTGCTGCGGCTGAACGGCGGCACACTGCCCCGGCGCGAGGTACGCACGGCCGGCGCGCGGACCGCCGCACGCGCGCGAGCGGTGCTGGAGGAGCGGATGGCGGCGCCACCCACCCTGGAACAGCTGGCCGCCGGCCTCGGCACCAGCCCCTTCGCCCTGCTGCGCGCCTTCCGCGACACCTACGGGATGCCCCCGCACACCTGGCTCACCGACGCGCGCGTACGGCGGGCCCGGCGCCTGCTGGACGCGGGGACGGCGCCCTCCCAGGCGGCCGTCGCCGTCGGGTTCACCGACCAGCCGCACCTGAACCGGCACTTCAGCCGCATCGTCGGCGTACCCCCGGGCGCCTACCAGCGTGAGCGCAAGAACGTACAAGACGCGCGCGAAGGCGCTTTCGTACCGTCAGGGACGTGGCAACGGAACGGACAGCAGAACACACGGACATACGGGACCGGCCCGGGGAGAAACCCGACGGCGCCGTGGTACGGGACGCCCTCGGCGTCGGGATCGCCGTCGGACTCTCCGGGTTCGCCTTCGGAGTGACCTCGGCGGGCAGCGGGCTCAGCCTGCTGCAGACCTGCGCGCTCAGCCTGCTGGTGTTCACCGGTGCCTCCCAGTTCGCCCTCGTGGGAGCGCTGGCGGCGGGCGGTGGAGCCGTCACGGCCGCCGCGGGCGCGTTCTTCCTCGGCGTGCGCAACGCCTTCTACGGACTGCGGCTCTCCCAGCTGCTGGCACTGGCCCGCGCGGTGCGGCCGTTCGCCGCGCAGTGGGTGATCGACGAGACCACCGCCGTCTCGCTCGCCCAGCCCACCCGGCGCAGCGCCCGCATCGGCTTCCTGGTCACCGGCCTCAGCCTCTACGTCCTGTGGAATCTCACCACGCTGCTCGGCGCACTGGGCGCCGAGGCCATCGGGGACACCGACGCGTGGGGGCTGGACGCGGCCGGCCCCGCCGTCTTCCTGGCGCTGCTCGCCCCCATGCTGCGGACCGGCACCGAGCGGGCCGTCGCCGCGCTCGCCGTGCTGCTGGGGCTCGGGCTGCTGCCCGTCCTGCCCGCGGGCGTCCCGGTCCTGGTGGCCGCGCTCGCGGCACCGGCCGTCCTGTGGGCGCACGGCCGGAGGAACGACGCGCGCGTCGACGCGCGGGAGGCGGCACGCGACGAGGCGCGGGGCACGGCACACGGTGAGGCGCGGGGCACGGCACACGGTGAGGCGCGGGGCGCGGCACGCGATGAGGCGCGCGGCGCGGCACGCGATGAGGCACCGGACGCCGCGAGTGATGACGTGCGCGACGTGACGGAGGAGGACCGTTGAACATCTGGATCGCCATCGGCCTGACCGTCGTCGGCTGCTATGCCGTCAAGCTCGCCGGGCTGCTGGTGCCCGCGGGGGTCCTCGAACGTCCCCTCGTGCGGCGGCTCGCCGCGCTGCTGCCGGTCGCCCTCCTCGCCGCCCTCACGGCCCAGCAGGCCTTCGCCGACGGCCGGACACTGGTCCTGGACGCGCGGGCGGCCGGCCTCGCCGCCGCTGGCGTGGCGCTCCTGCTGCGGGCGCCGTTCCTGCTCGTGGTGGCGGCGGCCGTGCTGGTGACGGCCGGGGTGCGGGCGCTGGGCGGGTGAGACGGGGGTGCCGCGGTGGAGGGTTGTCGTTGTCGGGCGGGAGCCGTGCGCCTCAGGTGACCTCAGGTGATCGGGCGGCCGTACGCGGCAAGGGTGCGCAGCGCCTCGATCGTCGCCATGGGGCGTGCCTCCAGGAGGGCGAGCGGGGTGTGCTCCGGGGTGTGCGCGGGGCGGCGGACGGGCCAGCCGCCGTCCTCCCGCTGGCCGGCCGCGAGGACGTCGAGGGAGCGAGTCGTCTCCGCGTCGGTGAACCACGCGCGCGCGAGCGAATCCGGCGTCCGCGCGTAGTCGTGCGGGAGGCGCGGCACGCCGGGGTCGGCGGCCGACGGGTGGCGCGCGCCGGCGTCGAGGGCGGAGGCCGACGGGTCCGCGTCGAGGTCGTCCGGGTCGAGCACCACCGGCCCTTCCCCGCGTACGAGACGGCCCAGCCGTTCGGCGGCGGCCTCCGCGCGGACGCGGTCCGGCACGTGGTCCAGGAACGCAACGGCGGCTTCGACCTCGTCGGGGCGTGCCGTCTCCAGCGATTCCACGGCCTGCCAGCAGAAGTGGGTCGCGCGGAACAACCACGCGTGCCACACCTCGTTGCGGTGCAGCAGCCCCACCACCGGCCCGGTGGTCGACAGCGAACCGGGCGCGTCCGGCACCCCGGCCGGCCCACGACCGTTCCCGACGGGACACACGGCCGGAAGCGCGCCCTCCGCAGTCGAGACGGACGTCAGATACCGGCACACGTCCTCCGCGCGACGGGCGTCGCACCGACCCACGGCGTCCAGGACGCGCAGCGCGCGTGCGGTGTGTTCGGGGAGGCTGGCCGGCCCGCGCAGCCCCGGCTCCAGCGCGTGACCGAAACCGCCGTCGTCGTTGCGGTACGCCTCCAGTGCCGTCTCCACCGGGGCGGCGGCCCCCTCGCGGAAGTGATGGGCGAACAGGCGCTGCTCCAGTACGCGCGCGGTGCGCCAGACGAAGCGCTCCGCCCGCGCGAGCGCGCCGAGCGGCGGGGACGTCAGGGCGATCGGGGCGGCTGCGATGTCGGCCATGGCACCGACCGTAGGGGTACGGCAGGGCCCCGCAGGCCCCGTGGCCCGGTGCCACCCTCGCAGGCGGGATACTGGGGGGCATGCGGTTGACGGTTTTCTGGGAGCGCATGGCGGAGTACTTCGGTGCGGGTTACGCCGACACCTTCGCGCGCGACCATGTCATGTCCGAACTCGGCGGACGCACCATCCACGAGGCGCTGGCGGCCGGCTGGGACGCCAAGGACATCTGGCAGGTGGTCTGCACGGTGATGGACGTCCCCCGAGAACTGCGCTGATCGTCACAGAGACCACCCGGGGGCGGACAGCCGACGTGGGCGTGGGCGAGACTTGGGCCGTGGCATCCACCGACGAGACCGGGCCCGCGGGCCGGCACACGACCATGCCCGGCGCGCCCCCGCCCGCCGGACCACCGGTGGACCCCCCGCCCGCGCCGGGCGCCCGGATGCCGCGGTGGCTGCCGCGCGCCATGGTGCTCGCGCTCGCCCTGGTCGCCGTGTTCCAGCTGGGCAGCTGGGCCTTCCACCAGCTCACCGGCCTGCTGATCAACGTCCTCATCGCGTTCTTCCTGGCGCTCGCCGTGGAACCGGCGGTGAGCTGGATGGCCGCGCGCGGGATGCGGCGGGGCATGGGCACCTTCGTCGTCTTTATGGGCGTCCTGGTCGTCGGGGCGGGTTTCGTCACGCTCCTCGGATCCATGCTCGCGGAGCAGATCATCAAGATCGTCGAGGACTTCCCCGAGTACCTCGACTCGGTGATCAACTGGATCAACGCGCACTTCCACACCGAACTGCGGCGGGTCGACATCCAGGAGGGCCTGCTGCGGTCCGACTGGCTGCGCAACTACGTGCAGAACAGCGCCACCGGGGTGCTGGACGTGTCCACCCAGGTGCTCGGCGGGCTCTTCCGGCTGCTGACCATCGGCCTGTTCTCGTTCTACTTCGCCGCCGACGGCCCGCGGCTGCGGCGCACCATCTGCTCCGTCCTGCCGCCCGCCCGGCAGGCCGAGGTGCTGCGGGCGTGGGAGATCGCCGTGAACAAGACGGGCGGTTACCTCTACTCGCGCGGCCTGATGGCCCTCGCCTCGGGCCTCGCGCACTACGTCCTGCTCGAGTTCCTCGACGTGCCCTACGCGCCGGTGCTGGCCGTGTGGGTGGGGCTGGTCTCGCAGTTCATCCCGACCATCGGCACGTACCTGGCGGGCGCGCTGCCCATGCTGATCGCCTTCACGGTCGCGCCCTGGTACGCGGTGTGGGTGCTGGTCTTCGTGGTGGTCTACCAGCAGTTCGAGAACTACGTCCTGCAGCCGAAGCTGACGGCCCGGACCGTCGACATCCACCCGGCGGTCGCCTTCGGGTCCGTCGTCGCGGGCACCGCGCTGCTCGGCGCCGTCGGCGCGCTGATCGCCATCCCCGCCGTCGCCACGCTGCAGGCGTTCCTCGGCGCGTACGTGAAGCGGTACGACGTCACCGACGACCCACGGGTGCTCGGCCACCGGGGCCCCGGCGGGACGGGCGCCCTCGGCCGCCGTGTCCGTGGTCTGTGGGCGCAGCGGAGCCCGGAACCGACCGGTTCCGATACGACCGGTGCCGATACGACCGGTGCCGATACGACCGGTTCCGATACGACCGGTTCCGGGATGACCGGCGCGACCGGTACGACCGGTGCGGGGGACGGCGGGACGGCCGGGGCGTGACGGGCTGAGTTCCCAAGGATCTGGGGGCAGGGGGCCAGGGTCCTAGGCCGATGGTTCGAGGCGCTGCCCGATGCGGCCGCGTCGTTCCGCATGGTCCGATGGCGTGGTGAGCGATCTTGTGAACGAGCCCGGTCCGGCCGTCCGCACCCGTCTGAACGAGGAGCGGAACGTCTGGCTGTGCACCGTGCGTCCCGACGGCTCGGCCCACGTCACACCCGTCTGGTTCGTCTACGGCCGTTCCCGGTGGTGGATCGGCGCCGACGAGAGGGCCGTCAAGGTCAGGAACATCCGGGCGGAGCCGCGTGTGTCCCTGGCCCTGGAGGACGGACGGTCCCCGGTCGTCGCGGAAGGGGAAGCGACGCTGATCCTCGACGCGTTCCCCCGCGAGATCGTGGCCGCGTTCAGGGAGAAGTACCGGTGGGACGTGACCGCGCCCACGAGCCCCGGCAGTGCTCGCGTGCTGCTGGAGGTGCGGGTGCGGCGGTGGCTGCTGGCCGGCACGGCTCAGTGACGTGGGGCCGGCGGTGCGGCTTGACACAAAAATCGAACATCCATTCTTATGGAAGCGCCGGTGAGGCTCAACACCGGGCGTTCTGCCCTGGTTCATGCGGGTAAGTGCCCGGGTTATCCACAGGCCGGACGTGCGTCGGGGCGCGTTGTCAGTGGCAGGCGTTAGCGTCTTTGACGTGAAGCGATCGACTCAAGCAAATCGGGTGGAACCCATGGCAGGAACCGACCGCGAGAAGGCGCTCGACGCCGCGCTCGCACAAATTGAACGGCAATTCGGCAAGGGCGCGGTCATGCGCATGGGTGACCGGACGAACGAGCCCATCGAGGTCATCCCGACCGGGTCGACCGCGCTCGACGTCGCCCTCGGCGTCGGCGGCCTGCCGCGCGGCCGCGTGGTGGAGATTTACGGACCGGAGTCCTCCGGTAAGACGACCCTGACCCTGCACGCGGTGGCGAACGCGCAGAGGGCCGGCGGCCAGGTCGCCTTCGTGGACGCGGAGCACGCCCTCGACCCCGAGTACGCGAAGAAGCTCGGCGTCGACATCGACAACCTGATCCTGTCCCAGCCGGACAACGGCGAGCAGGCTCTGGAGATCGTGGACATGCTGGTCCGCTCCGGCGCCCTCGACCTCATCGTCATCGACTCCGTCGCCGCGCTCGTCCCGCGTGCGGAGATCGAGGGCGAGATGGGTGACAGCCACGTCGGTCTCCAGGCCCGTCTGATGAGCCAGGCCCTGCGGAAGATCACCAGCGCGCTCAACCAGTCCAAGACCACGGCCATCTTCATCAACCAGCTCCGCGAGAAGATCGGCGTGATGTTCGGCTCGCCGGAGACCACGACCGGTGGCCGCGCGCTGAAGTTCTACGCCTCCGTGCGCATCGACATCCGCCGCATCGAGACCCTGAAGGACGGCACCGAGGCGGTCGGCAACCGCACCCGCTGCAAGGTCGTCAAGAACAAGGTCGCGCCGCCCTTCAAGCAGGCCGAGTTCGACATCCTCTACGGCCAGGGCATCAGCCGCGAGGGCGGTCTGATCGACATGGGTGTGGAGCACGGCTTCGTCCGCAAGGCCGGCGCCTGGTACACGTACGAGGGCGACCAGCTTGGCCAGGGCAAGGAGAACGCCCGCAACTTCCTGAAGGACAACCCCGACCTCGCCAACGAGATCGAGAAGAAGATCCTGACGAAGCTGGGCGTCGGCGTGCGGCCCGAGGAGTCCGCCACCGAAGCGGCCACGGACGCCGCGGGCACCGCTCCCGCCGAGCCGGCCGCCGCGGTACCGGCCTCGGCGGCCAAGGGCTCCAAGGCCAAGGCCGCGGCGGCCAAGAGCTGACCCGTGACCCGACGAACCGACTGGGCCGAGTACGAGTACGACGCCCCCGGTGCCCCACGGGGGAGGGGCGCCGCGGGCGACGGCGACGACCCGGCCGGGAGCGGAAGCACGGCGTACGACGAGGGCACCGACCCCGGCGGCCTCCCGTACCCGGGCGGCGACGGCGGCCGGCGGCGCGGCGGTCGTACGGCACGGACGGGTGGCTCGCGTGACGGCGGGCCGCACGGCGGGCGCGGGCGCCGACGTCGCTCCTTCGGCGAGGCGGCCGCGGCGGACGGGGGCGACTCCACCTCGTCGAGGGCTGAGCGGGAGGAGTCTCCGGGGGACCCGGTGGAGCGGGCGCGGGCGATCTGCCTGCGGCTGCTCACCGGGACCCCGCGCACCCGGAAACAGCTCGCCGACGCCCTCCGCAAGCGGGAGATCCCGGACGAGGCCGCCGAGGAGGTGCTGTCCCGGTTCGAGGAGGTCGGACTGATCAACGACAGCGCCTTCGCAGACGCCTGGGTGGACTCCCGGCACCACGGCCGCGGGCTGGCCCGCCGCGCGCTCGCGCAGGAGCTGCGCACCAAGGGCGTGGACCCCACGCTGATCGACGAGGCCGTCTCCCGGCTCGACTCCGACCAGGAGGAGGAGACCGCCCGCGAACTGGTCGCCCGCAAGCTGCGCACCACCCGCGGACTCGACCGCGACAAGCGGATACGCCGCCTCGCCGGGATGCTCGCCCGTAAGGGCTACCCGCAGGGTCTCGCCCTGCGCGTGGTCCGCCAGGCACTGGAGGAAGAGGGCGAGGACACCGAGTTCCTCGGCGACGAGGGGTACTGAGCCCGCGGCCACGGCTCGTACGCGAGGCGGACACCGCGCTCGCACGCGCGCGCCCGCAAGCCAGGTGGTCCGCCGACGCCTACTCCGCCGCCGGCACCACCGGCAGACCCGCCGCCCGCCATGCCTGGAAGCCACCCATCAGATCGGTGGCCCGGTACAGCCCCAGCCGGTGGAGGGACTCCGCCGCCAGACTGGAGGCGTAGCCCTCGTCGCAGACCACGACGACGCGCAGGTCGTGGCTCGTGGCCTCGGGGAGGCGGTGGCTGCCGCGCGGGTCCAGACGCCACTCCAGTTCGTTGCGCTCGACGACCAGCGCGCCGGGGATCAGCCCGTCCCGCTCCCGCAGGGCCGCGTACCGGATGTCCACGAGCACCGCGTCACCCGACCGGGCGGCCCGGTACGCCTCCTGGGCCTCGATCCGGACGTAGCCGGAGCGCACCCGCTCCAGCAGTTCGTCGATCCCGGCCGTCCCGTCGGCGTCCCGCCCGGGGGCCGTCGCGCTCACTGCCAGTCCTCGGGGCGCTCGACCTGCTCCAGACGCAGCACCGGCCCGCTGCGACTGTAGCGGCGGATCCGCGGCAGCGGCGGGTAGTAGGCGTGCACGGAGATCGCGTGGTGGTCCGCCGACTCGTTCAGCACCTCGTGCACGTGATGCCGGCCGAAGGCGCGGCCCTGTCCGGACGCGAGTCGCCGCTCCCGGTCCACGCCGTCGGTGAGTTCGAGGGTCGTCCAGCCGTCGGTGGGCAGCCGCACGGCGAGGGAGTTCTCCTTCAGCTCGCCCGACGCCGTCATGAACGCGCCGACCGAGTCGGCGTGGTCGTGCCAGCCCGTGCCGGTGCCGGGCGGCCAGCCGATCAGCCAGGCCTCGCTGCCGCCCGGCCCGTCGAGCCGCATCCAGGTGCGTCCCTCGGGGTCAAGCGGAAGGGAGGCGATCAGCTCGGCGTCGGCGACGGTACGCCGTACGAAGGCGAGGAGGTCGGCCTGCGTCGGCGCGGAGACGGGAGCCGGGGCAGGGGAGGAGACAGACATGTGCACCGTCCTGGAGGTGAAGTCGCGGAAGGCGCGCGGCGACGGCGTCCGGACGGACGGTCGGGGCGGCGCGCGGAAAGAGGGGGGAACGCGAATCAGCAGGACGGGCGACACACACAGCCCGCATAGCGGAGGAGGTCCATATGGACCCTCCGCCACAGGTGCACGCAGGTGTCGGTCACGAGCGGGAGTACACCACGCATCCGAGACCTGGTTCAACTCCTCGCCACGATGTGGACGACGGCGTGGCGGGACCACGCGGGCGGGCGCGCGGGTACGGCTGAAGGCGCGCTCGGCGCACCCCGGTGCTCGGCCGGCCCTTCGCTCAGCGCGTCCCCGCGCCCGCGTCCTCCCTGGCGCCCTTGGTCCCCCTGGTGCCTTCGGCGCCCTTGGCCTCCTTGGTGTCCGGCTCCGTGGTGGCCTGGCCGCCGAGCGCCGCTTCGGCAGCCGCGTACATGTCCGCCGGGCGTACCCCGTTCAGCGCGGTGACGAGGTGGCCGTCGGGGCGTACGAGCAGCACGGTGTGGGCGGCCGCCCCCGGATAGCTCTCGGCGACCAGCAGTTCCGCGCGGCGCGGCAGCGCGGAGACGGCCGCCGCCAGCCGGGGCATGATCCCGGCGGACACCCAGTGCCGGCGCTCCCACACCCCGGTGCCCGGCGCGATCAGCACCACCAGCAGGGCGCCCCGCCCGAGCCGGTCCCGCAGGGGGACGAAGGTCCCGTCCTCGGCGGTGACCCTGACGTCGGCCACCGTCGCGCCGGGCGCCGTGGCGACCGGCGCCTCGCCCTCCAGACGGCCGGGCGCGAGGGGCGAGTTCGCATACGAACCCGGCGCGCCCAGGGCGCCCCGGCCGAGGTGACCGTCCATCAGGAGCGTGTCGTGGCTGCGCGAGGAGCCGGGGACGTAGGTGCGCAGTCCGCCGCCGCCGCGCAGCAGCGGCAGCGCCTGGTCGGCGGCGCGCAGCCGGGAGGCGACGATCGCGCGACGCTCGGTCTGGTAGCTGTCGAGCAGTGCCTCGTGCGGGCCGTGGTGCCAGGCCAGCGCCAGTTTCCAGGCGAGGTTGTCGGCGTCGCGCAGCCCCTCGTCGAGCCCGTGCGTGCCCAGCGCGCCGAGCAGGTGCGCCGCGTCCCCGGCGAGGAAGACGCGGTCGGCCCGCCAGCGCCGGGCGAGGCGGTGGTGGACGGTGTGCACCCCGGTGTCCAGCAGCTCGTACGGCGGGGTCGAGCCGCCGTTCCAGCCGGCCAGGGTCTCCCTGATGCGGGCCAGCAGCATCTCGGGGGTGACCAGGTCCTTGCCCGGCGGGAGCAGCCAGTCCAGCCGCCAGACCCCGTCCGGCAGCGGGCGGGCGGTGATCTCCCCGGCGGACCGGCCGGACGTGCGCCAGGGCGGCGCACGGTGCAGCAGCGCCTGGTCCTGCCAGGGCAGTTCGGTGCGCAGGGCGGCGACGGCGTGACGTTCCACCGCGGTGCGGCCCGGGAAGCGGATGTCCTGGAGCTTGCGCACGGTGGAGCGCGGCCCGTCGCAGCCGACCAGGTAGCTGCCGCGCCACCAGGTGCCGGTGGCGCCCCGCGTGTGGGCGGTGACGCCGGAGCGTTCCTGCTCCATGGTGTCCAGCCGGCTGTCCACGGCGATCCTGACGAGCCGTTCGCCGTCCAGGGCGGCGCGCAGCGCCCCGGTCAGGATGTGCTGGGCGATGTGCAGGGGAGCGGCGCCCGCGTCCTCGAAGGCGACCTCGGACGTCACCTGCTTGCGCCGCATCGACCGCCATCCGGCCCAACGGAAGCCCGCGTGCGCAAGGGGAACGCCGGTCAGCCGCTCCATGAGCGCGGCGGTGTCCTCGCGCAGGACGACGGTGCGCGCGGGGCGGGGTTCGTCCTTGCCCGGCCCCTCGTCGAGGACCACGCACGGTACTTCCTGACGCGCCAGCGCCAGCGCCAGCGTGAGCCCGACGGGCCCCGCTCCGACGATGATCACCGGATCCACGGCGCGGCGCCCCCTGCCCGGAGTGACGTCCTGGAGGACGTGGCGGAAAAGGAAGATGGAGCAGGGTGCACGATCACAGAACGTATGCAACCCATTGCCGGTGCTTGCGTCAAGTGACCGACGGGCAGTGGCGATCATGAAATGCGGGCGCGGGTCGTCCCGGTGGATGACTGTTCGTCACAGGAGTCCGACGTGTGAGGCTCGCGCGTCCCGCGGGCGTGGCCTCGCACCGGACATGACTGTGGCCCGCCGAATCTCGGCGGGCCACAGTCGTGCCGGGCGTCAGAGGAGTGTCACGCTCTGGCGCCGGTCCCGTAGCTGCCGCCTACCTCTCCCGCGTTGAGGTCGGCGACGTCGCCGGCGCCCAGCACCGCACCCGTGCTGCGCTTGCTGCGGCGCAGTCGCTTCTCCAGCCAGGAGGCGAAGGAGGTGAGGATGAAGTTGAGGACGATGAAGACGATCGCCACGACGATGAAGCTGGGGATGACGTTGGCGTAGTTGGCCGCGAGCGTGGCGCGCGTGTTCAGCAGCTCGGTGAAGCCGAGCATCACGCCGCCGAGTGCGGTGTCCTTCACGATGACGACCAGCTGGCTGACGATCGCGGGCAGCATCGCCGTGACCGCCTGCGGCAGCAGGATGGTGGACATCGTCTGGCTCTTGCGCAGGCCGATCGCCATGGCGGCCTCGGACTGTCCCTTGGGGAGGGACAGGATGCCGGCGCGGACGATCTCGGCGAGCACCGAGGCGTTGTAGAGCACCAGGCCGGTGACGACCGCGTACAGGGGCCGGTCCGCGCTGCTGATGCCCGAAGACCGGGCGAAGAGCTCGTTGGCGAACAGCATCAGCAGCAGCACCGGGATGGCGCGGAAGAACTCCACCACCACACCGGCGGGCACGCGCACCCAGCGGTGGTCCGACAGCCGCGCGATACCCAGGACGGCGCCCAACGGGAGGGCGATGACCATGGCGAGCGCGGCCGCCTTGAGGGTGTTGGCCAGGCCCGGCAGCAGATACGTCGTCCAGGCGTTGGACGTGATGAAGGGCTTCCACAGCGACCACTGCAGCTGGTTCTTCTCGTCCATCACCTGCCAGACCCACCACAGCAGCGCGGCGAGCCCGGCGAAGAAGACCACCGAGAAGATCACATTGCGCCGCTTGGCCTTCGGGCCGGGGGCGTCGTACAGGACAGAGGTCATCGCTTCACCGCCAGGCGCTTGCTCAGCCAGTTCAGGAACAGGCCGGTGGGCAGAGTAAGAACTACGAACCCGAAGGCGAAGACCGCGCCGATGAGCAGCGTCTGAGCCTCGTTCTCGATCATTTCCTTCATGAGCAGTGCGGCCTCGGCCACACCGATGGTGGCGGCGACGGTCGTGTTCTTCGTCAGCGCGATGAGCACGTTCGCGAGCGGACCGATCACCGACCGGAACGCCTGCGGCAGCACCACGAGTCCGAGGACCTGACGGAAGCTCAGCCCCAGTGCGCGTGCCGCCTCGGCCTGGCCGACGGGCACCGTGTTGATCCCGGACCGCAGCGCCTCGCAGACGAACGCCGCCGTGTACGCGACCAGACCGAGCACGGCGAGCCGGAAGTACTTGAGCTCGAAGTCGTCCGGGGCGCCCATCGTCACGCCGAAGATGTCGGCCAGACCCAGCGACGTGAAGACGATGATGACCGTCAGCGGAATGTTCCGGACGATGTTCACGTAGGCGGTGCCGAAACCACGCATGAGCGGCACCGGGCTGACCCGCATGGCCGCCAGGAGGGTGCCCCAGACCAGGGACCCGACGGCCGAGAAGACGGTGAGCTGCACCGTCACCCAGAAGGCACCCAACAGGGACGGGTCGTCATAGTTTGAAAGAAAGTCGAACACGATCTCCCGCGCTTCCGGGTGTGTGACGTAGGTGGCGGACGTGACGCGCCGCCGCCGGGCGGACCGTGGGCGGCGGCGCGTCTGGGGGTCCCCGGGTAGGCCCCGGGGACCCTGCGTCGGCGGAGTTCCGCGTTACTGGGCGATCTGGCCGATCTTCGGGGCGGGCTCGTTCTTGTACTCCGCCGGGCCGAAGTTCTCCTTGACGGCCTTGTCCCACGAACCGTCGCTGACCATCTTCTCCAGCGCGGCGTTGATCTTGTCGAGGGTGGCGGAGTCGCCCTTCTTGACGCCGATGCCGTAGTTCTCGTTGCTCAGCTTGAGACCCGCGAGCTTGAACTGGCCCTTGTACTGCTCCTGCGAGGCGTAACCCGCGAGGATCGAGTCGTCGGTGGTCAGGGCGTCCACGGCACCGCTCTGCAGGGCGGAGAGGCACTCGGAGTAACCACCGCGCTGGCTCAGCTGGGCCTTCGGCGCGAAGTCGTTCTTCACGTTCTGCGCCGAGGTCGAGCCGGTCACCGAGCAGAGCTTCTTGTCGTTCAGGTCGGTGGCCTCGGAGATGTCCGAGTCCTTCTTGACCAGCAGGTCCTGATGGGCCAGCAGGTACGGGCCGGCGAAGTCGACCTTCTGCTTGCGCTCGTCGGTGATGGAGTAGGTCGCCGTGATGAACTTGACGTCGCCGCGGGACAGGGCGTTCTCACGCTCGGCGCTCTTGGTCTCGACCCACTCGATCTGGTCCGGCTCGTAGCCGAGCTCCTTGGCGACATAGGTCGCCACGTCCACGTCGAAGCCGGAGAAGGAACCGTCGGGCTCCTTCAGACCGAGACCGGGCTGGTCGTACTTGATGCCGACCTTGATCTTGCCGCCACCGCCGCCGGACGACCCGTTGTCGTCGCCGCCGTCGCCGCCGCACGCGGTGGCGGACAGGGCGAGGGCGAGTACGGCGGCCGAGGCGGCGGTGACCTTGCGGAGCTTCATGGTGCACATCCTTTGACTGGTGAAGTGATGCGGCCCGGTCGATGTCCGGTGACGCAGGTCGGCAGGGGCGCTGCGCCGCGTCTCAGTGGTGCAGGATCTTCGAGAGGAAGTCCTTGGCACGGTCGCTGCGCGGATTGCTGAAGAACTGGTCCGGCGTCGCCTCTTCGACGATGCGGCCGTCCGCCATGAAGACCACGCGGTTCGCGGCGGAACGCGCGAACCCCATTTCGTGGGTGACGACGATCATGGTCATGCCGTCGCGGGCGAGCTGCTGCATGACCTCGAGGACCTCATTGATCATCTCGGGGTCGAGAGCCGACGTCGGCTCGTCGAAGAGCATGACCTTGGGTTCCATCGCCAGGGCCCGCGCGATGGCGACGCGCTGCTGCTGACCACCGGAGAGCTGCGCGGGGTACTTCTCGGCCTGCGCGCCCACGCCGACCCGGTCGAGGAGGGCACGCGCCCGCTCCTCGGCCGCCTTCTTGTCCTTCTTGCGGACCTTGACCTGCCCCAGCGTCACGTTCTCCAGCACGGTCTTGTGCGCGAAGAGGTTGAAGGACTGGAAGACCATGCCCACGTCGGCACGGAGCCTTGCGAGCGCCTTGCCCTCGTCGGGCAGGGGCTTGCCGTCGATCGTGATCGAGCCGGAGTCGATCGTCTCCAGACGGTTGATGGTGCGGCACAGGGTGGACTTTCCGGACCCGGAGGGTCCGATGACCACGACGACTTCGCCGCGGGCGATCGTCAGGTCGATGTCCTGGAGTACGTGCAACGCGCCGAAGTGCTTGTTGACGCTCTTCAGGACGACCAGATCGCCGGTCGCGGCCGCGTCTTCCTTGGCCACCGATACTTCGGTCATCGCTAGCAGGCTCCGTCCTCCTCGGTTTGGGAGGACAGTAGTAACCCTTCAGACCTGCGTCATTACATCTGAGGGGAATCTGAGCATCACGATCCGATAGCAATCGGACACCTGTCGTAGCACTTGCGAGCTGGGGGTATGGCGGCGCGGTAACCGGTACCGAAGCGCAACCGGAACCCCCTTGACGTCGTCCTTGCTCATCGGCGTGACTGCAAGGTGCACCCGCGCGTGCCCATCATGGAGACATCCGCACCCGTACGGCCGACGAATCGAAGGGGGACCTGGTGAGACTGCTGCTCGTCGAGGACGACAACCACGTCGCCGCGGCCCTCTCCGCCGTCCTGGCCCGCCACGGCTTCGACGTCACCCACGCCCGCAGCGGCGAGGAGGCGCTCCAGGCATTCGTCCCCGAGGGCGAGGGCTTCGGCGTCGTCCTGCTCGACCTCGGCCTGCCCGACCAGGACGGGTACGAGGTCTGCGGCAAGATCCGCAAGCGCACCAGCACCCCCGTGATCATGGTGACCGCGCGCTCCGACGTGCGCTCCCGCATACACGGCCTCAACCTCGGCGCCGACGACTACGTGGTGAAGCCGTACGACACCGGGGAACTGCTCGCCCGCATCCACGCCGTCAGCCGGCGCACCGTGCACGAGGATGCCACCGGCTCCACGGAGACCCAGGTGCGGCTGGGCGCGGTGCTCATCGAGCTGCCCACCCGGCAGGTCACCGTCAACGGCACGCCCGTCCAGCTCACCCGCAAGGAGTTCGACCTGCTGGCGCTGCTCGCCCAGCGGCCGGGCGTGGTCTTCCGTCGTGAGCAGATCATCAGCGAGGTGTGGCGCACCAGCTGGGAGGGGACCGGGCGCACCCTGGAGGTGCACGTCGCCTCCCTGCGCTCCAAGCTGCGCATGCCCGCCCTGATCGAGACCGTGCGCGGCGTCGGCTACCGGCTCGTCGCGCCCGCGGCGTAGCGGGGCCGGGTGCACACACGACTGCTGCCGCTGCTCATCGTCCTGATGGCGGCCGTCCTGCTCGCCCTCGGCGTCCCGCTGGCCGTCAGCCTGGCCGGCGCGCAGCAGCAGAAGGTGGTCGTCGACCGGATCGACGACACCGCGCGGTTCGCGGCCCTCGCCCAGTTCGTCACCGAACCGACCGACCCGTCCGGCGGTGACGTCAACGAGCGCCGCGAGACCCTCAGCAGCGAGCTCCGCAGCTACTACGAGGTCTACGGCATCCGCGCCGGTGTCTTCTACCGCAGCGACGCCCCCATGGCACACGCCCCGAGGGACTGGTTCCTGCCCCGCACCGGCGAGGTGCGGGACGCCTTCGAGGAGGCGCTGCTCAGCCGCCGCAGCCACGACCCCGAGCAGGTCTGGCCCTGGCAGCGCAGCACCCTCGTGGTGGCCTCGCCGGTCATCCGGGACGGCGACGTCGTCGCGGTGGTGGTCACCGACTCGCCCACCGGGCAGATGCGGTCCCGCATCCTCCAGGGCTGGCTGCTGATCGCCGCGGGGGAGGTGGCCGCCATGCTGCTGGCCGTCGGCGCGGCGCTCCGCCTGACGGGCTGGGTGCTGCGGCCGGTACGCGTCCTGGACGCCACGACCCACGACATCGCCACCGGCCGGCTGAAGTCCCGGGTCGCGGTGGCGGGCGGCCCCCCCGAGCTGCGCCGGCTCGCGCGGTCCTTCAACGAGATGGCGGACAACGTCGAGAGCGTGCTGGAACAGCAGCGCGCCTTCGTCGCCGACGCCTCGCACCAGCTGCGCAACCCCCTGTCCGCGCTGCTGCTGCGCATCGAGCTGCTCGCCCTGGAGCTGCCCGAGGGCAACGAGGAGATCGCCTCCGTGCAGGCGGAGGGCAAGCGGCTGGCGCAGGTCCTGGACGACCTGCTCGACCTGGCGCTCGCCGAGCACAGCGAGCCCGACCTGCAGATCGTCGACATCGGCGCGGTGGCCGCCGAGCGCGTCGCGGCCTGGTCGCCCTCCGCCGACGCCAAGGACGTCTCGCTGACCGGCGACTGCCCGCCGACCACCGCGTGGGCGGACCCGGTGGCGCTGTCCAGCGCGCTGGACGCGGTCATCGACAACGCCGTGAAGTTCACCCCCGCCGGAGAGACCGTCGAGGTCACCGTCGCCTCCAACGGCGCCACCGCGACCGTCGTGGTCACCGACAACGGCCCGGGACTGACCGACGAGGAGCTGGCCCGCGTGGGCGACCGCTTCTGGCGCAGCGGACGGCACCAGAACATCAAGGGCTCGGGCCTGGGCCTGTCCATCTCCCGGGCGCTCCTCGCGGCGGGCGGCGGTTCCATCGACTACGCACGGCACGAACCGCACGGGCTGCGGGTGACCGTGACCGTGCCGCGGAACGCCCCCACCGGTGAGGCGGCGGGTCAGGGCTTGACGGACCGGTAGTACCGGCGGGCGCCCTCGTGCAGCCGCAGGGGATCGGTGTAGATGGCGGTGCGTACGTCGACCAGCTGGGCGGAGTGGACGTGGGCGCCGATGCCGTCGCGGCTCTTGAGGACGATCCGGGTCAGCCACTCGGTGAGCCGCGGATCCGCGTCCGCGCGGGTGATCAGCAGGTTGGACACCGCCATCGTCGGCACGGACGAACCCAGCTGGCTGCCCGGATAGGCCGACTCCGGCATGTTGGTGGCGCGGTAGTAGCGGGTGGCGCCGCCCTGCTCGTGCAGCTTCGAGACCAGCGCCGCGTCGATCGGCACGAACCGCAGCGCGGACTCCTCGGCGTACGTCTTCAGGCCGTCCGTGGGCAGTCCGCCCGACCAGAAGAAGGCGTCCAGGCCGTGGCCCAGGCGTGCCGGCCCGGTGTCGATGCCGTCCGCGGACGGCTGGATGTCCCGCTCCGGGTCGATGCCGGCCGCCCGCAGCACCTGATTGGCGATGAGCCGCACGCCGGACTTGGGCGGCCCTATGGCGACCCGCTTGCCCCGCAGGTCGGCGACGGAGCGGATGCCCGAGCCGGGCGCGACCGCGAGCTGCACGTAGTCGTCGTACAGTCGGGCCACGCCGCGCAGCCCGTCGGCACCCGAGCGGTGCTCCAGCCGGTACGTCGCCACCGCGTCGGCAGCGGCGATGGCGAAGTCGGCCTGCCCGGTGGCCACCCGCCGGACGTTCTCCTGCGAGCCGTCGCTGGTCTCCAGCCGCACCTCGAGGTCCGGCAGGTCCCGGTCGAGCGCGGTGCGCAGCAGCTCGCCGTACTTCTGGTAGACGCCCGCGCGGGTGCCGGTGCTCACCGTGACGGTCCCGCCGGGCGGCTCCTCCCGCCAGGGTGCCTGCCACCACAGCAGCAGCCCGAGCACCACCAGAGCGGCGGCCGCGCCCCGCAGGGCCCGTCGCCTGCCGATGCGGGACAGCACGTGGGACATGGGCGCGATCCTGCCAGCCCGGTGCCCCGCTGACCAGGGCGGAGCTCACAGGGCGGCCGGTGGTCGGACGGCACGGCACAGCCGGCGGTCGGCCCTCGCGGCACGGCCGGGTGTCCGGGGTGGCCGTTACAGTCGCCGGCATGAGCTCCTCGCCCGCCGATCTGGTCCGTGAGTTCCACCGCGCCTTCAAGCTGGACGTCCGCGACACCCCGTCCGAGGTCTCCCCGGCCCTCGCCGCCCACCGCGGCGAGCTGCTCGCGGAGGAGGCCGGGGAGGTCGCCGAGGTGTCCGTGACGGGCCCGCTCGACCGGCTCGCCCACGAGCTCGCCGACGTCGTCTACGTCGCCTACGGCACCGCACTGGTCCACGGCATCGACCTCGACGCGGTGATCGCCGAGATCCACCGCTCCAACATGACCAAGCTGGGCCCCGACGGCCGGGCCGCCCGCCGCGCCGACGGCAAGGTCCTCAAGGGCGACCACTACCAGGCCCCGGACGTGGCGGCGGTCCTGCGCCGGCAGGGGTGGGTGCCGAAGGAGGAGGGCTGAGCGAGGGCCCCGGATCCCCGCCTTCGAGGCGGAGACCCGCGAAGTCAGGCCCGCGAAGGCAATAATCCCCGGGCCGGGCCGACGTGATCGCTGTAGCCTCCACCGATGACGTCGCCCATTGACTCCGCGCCGACACCGTCCGCGTCCGACGCCGAGTGCCTCGCGCTCACCCGGCAGTTGCGGCGCCGAGGCACCGTCGTGCTCTCGCTGTTCGGCCTCGCCTGGGCGCTCGCGGGCGCCTCGGGGACCGGCTCGGCGACGGACCTCGTGCCGCTGTCCATAGAGGCGGTGGCCCTCGTGGTCACCGCGGTCGCGCTCCACCTCGGCTTCCGCAAGGACGTCCGGCCCTCGCCCCGGACGGTGGACCTGCCGCGGAACTGGGCCCGCGGGGTGGGCCTCGTGAACGGCCTCGAACTGCTGGCCGTCGTGGCCGTCATCGCCGCGTCCAACGCCTCCGGGCACCCCGAACTCATCCCCGTGGGCATCGCGCTCGTCGTGGGGCTGCACTTCTTCCCGCTCGCCCGCCTCTACGACCAGTGGCAGTACCGGTGGACGGCCGGGCTCCTGACCGCGGTGGCGGTCGTCGGCGTCGTACTGGTCCTGTCCGGGCTGTCGGCCGAGACCGTGCGGGTCGTGGTGGGCCTGGCCTGCGCGGCGGTCCTCTGGGGCTGCGCCTGCCACCTGGCCGTACGGGGCTGACCGTCGGCCGTGACGGGAGTGAGGGGAACACCGGGGCGAGCCGCTCCGGGAAACGCCTACCCTTGTTGCCATGACCAGCAGCAGTGACCGGAGCCCCGCGGTGGACGTTCTCCCGACCAGGACCTACGAGATTCGCACCTACGGGTGTCAGATGAACGTCCACGACTCCGAGCGGCTGGCCGGCCTGCTGGAGGACGCGGGCTACGTCCGCGCCGCCCAGAGCGCGGACGGCGACGCCGACGTCGTCGTCTTCAACACCTGCGCGGTCCGCGAGAACGCCGACAACAAGCTGTACGGCAACCTGGGCCACCTCGCCCCGAAGAAGGCGAGCCGCCCCGGCATGCAGATCGCGGTCGGCGGCTGCCTCGCCCAGAAGGACCGCGACACCATCGTCAAGCGCGCCCCCTGGGTGGACGTCGTCTTCGGCACACACAACATCGGCAAGCTGCCGGTGCTGCTGGAGCGCGCCCGCGTCCAGGAGGAGGCGCAGGTCGAGATCGCCGAGTCGCTGGAGGCGTTCCCCTCCACGCTGCCCACCCGCCGCGAGAGCGCCTACGCGGCCTGGGTGTCGATCTCCGTCGGCTGCAACAACACCTGCACCTTCTGCATCGTCCCCGCGCTGCGCGGCAAGGAGAAGGACCGCCGCCCCGGCGACATCCTCGCCGAGATCGAGGCCCTGGTCGCCGAGGGCGTCTCCGAGGTCACCCTGCTCGGCCAGAACGTCAACGCGTACGGGTCGGACATCGGCGACCGCGAGGCGTTCAGCAAGCTGCTGCGGGCCTGCGGGACGATCGACGGCCTGGAGCGCGTCCGCTTCACCTCGCCGCACCCCCGTGACTTCACCGACGACGTCATCGCCGCCATGGCCGAGACGCCCAACGTGATGCCGCAGCTCCACATGCCGCTGCAGTCCGGCTCCGACCCGGTGCTGAAGGCGATGCGCCGCTCCTACCGGCAGGAGCGCTTCCTAGGGATCATCGAGAAGGTACGCGCCGCCATCCCGCACGCCGCGATCAGCACCGACATCATCGTGGGCTTCCCCGGCGAGACCGAGGAGGACTTCCAGCAGACCCTGCACGTGGTCCGCGAGGCGCGCTTCGCGCAGGCGTTCACCTTCCAGTACTCCAAGCGGCCCGGCACCCCGGCCGCCGAGATGGACGGGCAGATCCCCAAGCAGGTCGTGCAGGAGCGCTACGAGCGTCTCGTCGCCCTCCAGGAGGAGATCTCCTGGGAGGAGAACAAGAAGCAGGTCGGCCGCACCCTGGAGCTGATGGTCGCCGAGGGCGAGGGCCGCAAGGACGGCACCACCCACCGCCTCTCCGGCCGCGCCCCAGACAACCGCCTGGTGCACTTCACCAAGCCGGACCGGGAGGTCCGCCCCGGCGACGTGGTCACCGTCGAGATCACCTACGCCGCCCCGCACCACCTGCTCGCCGAGGGCGCCGTGCTGGACGTGCGCCGCACCCGCGCCGGGGACGCGTGGGAGAAGCGCACGGCGGAGAAGGCGGCGAAGCCCGCGGGCGTGCTGCTGGGCCTGCCCAAGGTGGGCGTGCCCGAGCCGCTGCCCGTCGTCAGCGGCGGCTGCGCCGTCGACTGAACCGCCCTCGCGCCGTCCGCCGGCCCGACGCCCCCTCGGTACCGCCCCGAGGGGCGGGCCGGGGCGTCCGCAGTAGGCTGCTGATCATGCTTGTCGCCGCCGCAGCCTGCCCCTGCCCGCCGCTGCTCGTGCCCGAGGTCGCCGCCGGCGCCGCCCCGGAGCTGGATGCCGCGCGCGCCGCCT
Organism: Streptomyces sp. CNH189; assembly: GCF_000527195.1. Lineage (NCBI taxonomy): Bacteria > Bacillati > Actinomycetota > Actinomycetes > Kitasatosporales > Streptomycetaceae > Streptomyces > Streptomyces sp. CNH189. The sequence goes on along the minus strand of NZ_AZUS01000011.1, from coordinate 200,354 downwards.
GCACGGACGCGCTCGGCCTGCTCGCCGCCGCCCGCCCCGACCTCCTCGTGGTCGTGGGCCCCGAGGACGGCACCGGGCTGTCCGACTACCCGGCGGGCACCCCGGGCACCTTCCGCGGCTTCGGCGTCGACCTGGACGTACGCCTCGGGGACGGGGAGGGCGAGGCCGGGCGGCAACTCCCGTACGGGCTCGCCGTGGGCGCCTGGCTGCTGGGCCGGACCGGGTGGGCCGACGCCCCGATCGAGGGGCGCGGGGTGGGTGAGTTGCTCGGGGCCGAGGCGTGCCTCGCGGAGGGGCGGCGCATCGCGGACCGGGCGGACCGGGTGGCGCTGCTGGTGCTGGGCGACGCCAGCGCCTGCCGCACCCTGAAGGCGCCCGGCTACCTGGACGAGCGCGCGGCGCCCTTCGACACGGAGATCGCCCGCGCGCTGGGCTCGGCCGACGCCGGGGCCCTGCGCGCGCTGGACACCGGACTGGCGCGCGAGCTGAAGGTGTCCGGCCGGGCGCCCTGGCAGGTGCTGGCCGGAGCGGCGGACGGGAACACCGGACTGTCCGGCGCGCTCCTCCACGAGGACGCCCCCTACGGGGTGGGTTACGTCGTGGCCACCTGGTCCTAGCCGGCGCCGGACCCTGATCGCGTCCGTAGCGCTCAGGACGCCGGCGGCGGCCCGGCGGGCGGCGTGTTCCCGCCCGTCCCGGGACCGCGGTCGTCCTTGTGCGTGAAGCGGTCCACGGCCTCCTTGGCCTTGCCCGTACCCGACTGGATCCGGTCGCTGTACTTGCCCTTGGTCCGCTTGTCGACGCTCTGCGCCGCCTTGTCCAGGCCGTGCTGGATCTTGCCCTCGTGCTGCTGCGCGAGGCCGGAGACCTTGTCCTTGGCCGGGCCGATCTTGGCCTTCAGATTGTCCAGGAGACCCATGATGTACCTTTCCTCGCGGCACGCTACGTGCGGGCGCCGTCGCCGGCTTCGCTGTCGGCGGCCTTGCCGGACTGCTGCTTCGGGATGTCGACGCTCTCGGTCACGGTGACCTCGTCGGACTCCTTCGCCGCGGACCCGGAGCTCTCCGGTGCGTCGGCCGCGGCCTCCGGCGGCGCCGTCGCGGCCGTGCCGTCCGTGCCGGTCCCGGCCGTCGCCCCGTCGGTCCGGGCCTCGGCCGACGATGCCTCTTCCGTGGTCTTCGACCTCCGAAAAAGTCGTGCAAAAACGCCCATATCCACTCCATACGTTACTCGTGCGGGCGAAATTCCGCGTAGCCCGGTGTGTCCATTCGTGTGAGCCGGGCGAACGCCACCGTGATCCGGCGGCAGGAACCTCGAACGGGCAACGACCCGGTGGACCCCGCGTCACGTAACCCGTTCGAGAGCGGCCCCGGAGGTTTGGGAGACTGGATCGGTGAGCAGCGCACCCCCCGCCCCCCACGTCATCGCCGTCGTCGGACCCACTGCGGCCGGAAAGTCCGATCTGGGCGTTTTCCTGGCCCAACGGCTCGGCGGGGAGGTCGTCAACGCCGACTCCATGCAGCTCTACCGGGGGATGGACATCGGCACCGCCAAGCTGACGCCCGAGGAGCGCGGCGGCGTCCCGCACCACCTGCTGGACGTCTGGGACGTCACCGAGGCCGCCTCCGTCGCCGAGTACCAGCGGATGGCCCGGGAGCGGATCGACGCGCTGCTCGCCGAAGGGCGCTGGCCGGTCCTGGTCGGCGGCTCCGGCCTGTACGTCCGCGGAGCCGTCGACAACCTGGAGTTCCCCGGCACCGACCCGGAGGTCCGGGCCCGGCTGGAGGAGGAACTCGCGCTGCGCGGTCCGGGAGCGCTGCACGCCCGGCTCACCGCGGCCGACCCCGACGCCGGCCGGGCGATCCTGCCGAGCAACGGCCGCCGCATCGTCCGCGCGCTCGAGGTCATCGAGATCACCGGACGTCCCTTCACCGCCAACCTCCCCGGCCACGACTCGGTCTACGACACCCTCCAGATCGGCGTCGACGTGGCCCGCCCCGAGCTGGACGAGCGCATCGCCCGCCGGGTCGACCGGATGTGGGAGGCGGGGCTCGTCGAAGAAGTGCGCGCACTCGAGGCGCAGGGGTTGCGCGAGGGGCGTACGGCCTCGCGCGCCCTCGGCTACCAGCAGGTGCTCGCCGCGCTGGCCGGGGAGTGCACCCTGGAAGAGGCACGGACCGAGACCGTCCGTGCCACCAAGCGCTTCGCGCGCCGTCAGGATTCATGGTTCAGGCGCGATCCCCGGGTGCACTGGTTGAGTGGGGCCGCGGCGGACCGGGGGGAACTTCCGCAGCTCGCGATGTCGTTGGTCGAACGACCGGTTACAGCCTGATCACGTCCTGGCATCGGGACGCCCAGGCCGTCATCCGGGCCTGTGACGCCGTGCCATCATCAAGCTTCGATCGACCAGTGGAGTCCTAAGTTGGGAGGGCGCGTGGCGATGGAGGCCGGCCCTCGCGACACCGCACACAGCACGGAGCACCTCGCCACCGAGCGGGACGCCCCGGAGCAGGAGACCGACCGTCTCAGCCCTGATGGGCCCGACGAGACGCAGGGCGGTGTGACCGACGACGGTCCCGAGCCGGAGGAGATGTTCGCCGGTGGGGACGAGGTCGAGGTGGAGCTGCGCCCGCAGCGCCGGCTGCGCGTCTGGCAGCTCGCCCCGATCGTCGGGCTGGGCGCGCTGGGATCCCTGATGTTCGCCTTCCCGCTCGCCTTCGACTTCGGCGACAGCGGCGCGGTGATCGCCATGCTCGGTCTGCTGATCTGCTCCTGCGCGGCCGGCTGGGGCATGATGGCCGCCCGCAAGGTCGGTTACACCTGGCCGGGCCTGCCGCCCCGCGGCTCCGGACGCGCGTCGGACTGGCGGGTCGTGGTCGCCTACGCCGTGATGGTGGTGGCCGTCGTGGCCCTCGCCGTGTGGCGGGTCGCCCGCCTGCGCTGACCTCCCCGGTCCCCGTCGTCCACAGGCGGCGGCGTCCCCTCACGGTCACGCCGTAGGATCGAGGAATGAGCACGCGGATCGCCTTCCTCAAGGGACACGGCACGGAGAACGACTTCGTGATCGTCCCGGACCCGGAGAACGCCGTCGACCTGCCCCCGGCGGCCGTCGCCGCCCTGTGCGACCGGCGCGCGGGCGTCGGCGGCGACGGGCTGCTGCACGTGGTGCGGTCCGCGGCCCACCCCGAGGCGCGCTCCATGGCGGACCAGGCCGAGTGGTTCATGGACTACCGCAACGGCGACGGCTCGATCGCGGAGATGTGCGGCAACGGCGTGCGCGTCTTCGCCCGCTACCTGCAGCGCGCCGGGCACGCCGCCGAGGGCGACCTCGCCATCGCCACGCGCGGGGGAGTGAAGACCGTGCACCTCGCCAAGGACGGCGACATCACCGTCGGCATGGGCCGGGCGCTGCTCCCCGAGGGCGGCGTCACCGTGAGCGTCGGCGAGCGCGACTGGTCCGCGCGCAACGTCAACATGGGCAACCCGCACGCCGTGGCCTTCGTCGACGACCTGGCCGACGCGGGCACCCTGTTCACCCCGCCGCCGTTCAGCCCGCCCTCCGCCTACCCGGACGGCGTGAACGTGGAGTTCGTCGTCGACCGCGGCCCGCGGCACGTGGCCATGCGGGTGCACGAGCGCGGCGCCGGCGAGACCCGCTCCTGCGGCACCGGCGCCTGCGCCGTCGCCGTGGCCACCGCGCGCCGGGACGGCGTCGACCCGCGCGTCACCGGCCTCCCGGTGACCTACACCGTGGACCTCCCCGGAGGCACCCTGGTGATCACCGAACGGCCGGACGGCGAGATCGAGATGACCGGTCCCGCGGTGATCGTCGCCGAGGGTGTGATCGAGGCCGAGTGGCTGGAGAGCGCCCTTGGCTGACCGGAGCCGTACATGATCTCCCGGCCCGCGGCCCGTCCGGCCGTCGAACCGCAGGGCAGGCCGGGTGCGCGGCTTCGAGTTCATGGCAGACGGCCCACCCGATGGCGTGAAAACGACCTTGAACGGCCCGTCGCTCTTTGGAGTGATCCGTTTCACGCTGAGCCGGAGGCGGCCGGTCGGACCGGGTGCGGCTCGGTAGCATCAAGCACCGGCCCGGACGGGGGAGCGACGCCGTCCCCCAGGCCCGAGTCCGCCCTGGGGCGCCGTCCGCCGGATCCACGCAGCCGGAGGTGCTCATGAACGCGGAGGCCGCGAAACCCGCGACCCCGGGCCCGATGACGTCGACCCACGTCACACCCGCCGGGGCGCGCCGGAAGTCCCGTCCCCGGCTCGACCTGCGCCGGCTGGGCCGCGCCGCGCTGCTGGGACCGACCGCCCGTGACCGGCTGCCGGACGCCATCGGACATGTCGTCGAGGCGCACCGCGCCCACCACCCCGACGCCGACCTCGAACCGCTGCGCCGCGCCTATGTGCTGGCCGAGTCCTCGCACCGGGGACAGATGCGCAAGAGCGGCGAGCCGTACATCACCCACCCGCTCGCCGTCACCCTCATCCTGGCCGAACTCGGCGCCGAGGCCACGACGTTGACCGCCTCGCTGCTGCATGACACCGTCGAGGACACCGACGTCACGCTCGAGCAGGTGGGCAAGGAGTTCGGCGAGGAGGTCCGCTATCTCGTCGACGGCGTCACCAAGTTGGAGAAGGTCGACTACGGGGCCGCCGCGGAGCCCGAGACCTTCCGCAAGATGCTGGTCGCCACCGGGAACGACGTCCGCGTGATGTCGATCAAGCTCGCCGACCGGCTGCACAACATGCGCACCCTCGGCGTGATGCGCCCCGCCAAGCAGGAACGCATCGCCAAGGTGACACGTGACGTGCTCATCCCGCTCGCCGAACGGCTCGGTGTCCAGGCACTCAAGACGGAGCTGGAGGACCTGGTCTTCGCCATCCTCCACCCCGAGGAGTACGAGCGGACACGGGAGTTGATCCTCCGCAACGCGGCCCGCGAGGACGACCCGCTCGCCGACGTCGCCGACGACGTGCGCAAGGTGCTCCGGGAGGCCGACATCCCGGCCGAAGTCCTCATCCGGCCGCGCCACTTCGTGTCCGTGCACCGGGTCTCCCGCAAGCGCGGCCCGCTGCGCGGCGCCGACTTCGGCCGACTGCTGGTCCTGGTGAACGAGGACGCCGACTGTTACGGCGTACTGGGCGAGCTGCACACCTGTATGACGCCGGTGGTCTCGGAGTTCAAGGACTTCATCGCCGTCCCCAAGTTCAATCTGTACCAGTCGCTGCACACCGCCGTCGCGGCGACGGACGGTCAGGTCGTCGAGGTGCTCATCCGCACCCACCAGATGCACAAGGTCGCCGAGGCCGGGGTCGTCGCCCTCGGCAACCCGTACGCCGCTCCGCCGGAGGAGCAGACCGCGGGCGACGGCGAACGCGTCGACCCCACCCGGCCCGGCTGGCTCTCCCGGCTGCTCGACTGGCAGCGGGCCGCGCCCGACCCCGACACCTTCTGGTCCACGCTGCGCGAGGACCTCGCCCAGGACCGTGAGATCACCGTCTTCCGTCCCGACGGCGGCACCTTGGGCCTGCCCGAGGGGGCGACCTGCGTCGACGCCGCCTACGCGCAGTACGGCGAGGACGCCCACGCCTGCATCGGCGCCCGGGTCAACGGCCGGCTGGCGACGCTGAGCACCGTCCTCAAGGACGGGGACACCGTGCAGCTGCTCATGGACCAGGACGCGGCCTCGGCGCCGTCCCGGGAGTGGCTGGAGCACGCGCACACACCGGCGGCCCGGATCGCCATCCAGCGCTGGCTCGCCGCTCACCCCGCGCAGGAGGCCCCGGCCGCCTCGGACGCCGAGCCGGCGGTCCGGCTGCGCGCGGACGAGCCGGCGGCCCCGCGGCCCTCCGACGCGGACCGTTCCCCGGCCCCGCAGGCGCCCGAGGCCGGAGAGGCGGACGCCGACGGTTCCGCCGCCCAGGTCCTGGTCGACCGGGCGGACGCGACCGTACGGCTGGCCGGCTGCTGCACACCCGTACCGCCCGACGACGTCACCGGCTTCGCCGTGCGTGGGGGAGCGGTCACCGTGCACCGCACGGGGTGCCCGGCGGTGGCGCGGATGAAGAGCGCGGGCCGCGCCGAGGTCGGTGTGCGCTGGGGGGAGGGCGCCGAGTGCCGGGTCACCCTGGTGGCGGAGTCGTTCGTGCGGCCGCATCTGCTCGCGGACCTCACCGAGGCGATGGCCACGGAGGGCGCCGAGATCGTCTCCGCGACCGTCGAGCCGCCGGACCGGCAGCAGGTGCGCCACACCTACACCGTGCAGATCCCGGACGCCGCCCAGCTGCCGGCCCTGATGCGCGCCATGCGCAACGTCGCCGGTGTGTACGACGTGAGCCGGGCCCAACCGCAGGCACCGGGCGTCTGAGCCCGCACGTTCCGGCCGCCGTCGACGGTGACGGCACCCGGCGTACGCACGACTGTGGTGTGATTACCCGATCGGGTGGGTCGGGAGCGCGCCGCCGCAGCAGCACCCCCGCGCGCTGATAGCCGTGAGGCATGCCGCTCACCTCCTCCCCGCTGCCCGGGCACGACCACCGCCCCCCGGCGCCCGGCCCGGCGCGCGCCCGTCGCCGGCGGACCGCCCCGGCCCTGCTCGCCTCCGCCGTCGGTGTCTGCCTGGTCGCCGCGAGCGCCCCCGCCGAACCGCTCGGCATCGGCGACCCGCTCTTCCCCCACCTCGGCAACCCCGGCTACGACGTCCAGGCGTACGACCTCACCCTCACCTACCCCGGCGCCAACGACCGGCCGCTCGACGCCGTCACCACCATCGACGCCCGCATCACCGCCGACCTGGACCGGATCAACCTCGACTTCGCCCACGGCACGGTCCACTCGGTCGAGGTCGACGGCGCACCGGCCGCCTTCACCGGCGCGGGCGAGGACCTGGTGATCACCCCTGGCGACGACCTCGACCGGGGCGAGTCGGTGCGCATCACCGTCCGGCACACCAGCGACCCGCGCCCCGGAGACCGCGAAGGCGGCTGGGTGCGCACCGCGGACGGCCTCGCCATGGCCAACCAGGCCGACGCCGCCCACCTGGTGTTCCCGGGCAACGACCATCCCTCCGACAAGGCGATGTTCACGTTCCGGATCACCGTCCCGGACGGTTACACGGCCGTCGCCAACGGCCTGCCCACCGCCGTCGACCGCACCACCCGCGCGACCACCACCTGGACCTACCGGACCCGTAATCCCATGGCGACCGAGCTCGCCCAGGTGTCCATCGGCCGCTCCACCGTGCTGCACCGCGCAGGACCTCACGACCTGCCGCTGCGGGACGTCGTCCCGACCGGGCAGCGCACGGCGCTCGAACCGTGGCTGGCGAAGACCCCGGCACAGATCGCCTGGATGGAGGAGAGGGTCGGACGCTACCCGTTCGCCACCTACGGCCTGCTGCTCGCCGAGGCCTCCACCGGCTTCGCGCTGGAGACCCAGACGCTCTCCCTCTTCGAACGGGACCTGTTCACCGACCCCGCCCTCCCCGCCTGGTACGTCGAGTCGATCATGGTGCACGAGCTGGCCCACCAGTGGTTCGGTGACAGCGTCACCCCCCGCACCTGGTCCGACCTGTGGCTCAACGAGGGCCACGCCACGTGGTACGAGGCGCTGTACGCCGAGGAACGCGGGGGCCGGTCCCTGGAGGCCCGGATGCGGGCCGCGTACGAGTCCTCCGACGGCTGGCGCGCGGCGGGCGGCCCGCCCGCCGCGCCCGAGCCGCCCGACCCGGGCCGCAAGATCAGCATCTTCCGCCCGGGCGTCTACGGCGGGGCCGCACTGGTGCTCTACGCGCTGCGCCAGGAGATCGGACAGGCCGCGTTCGACCGGCTGGAGCGCGAGTGGGTCTTCCGGCACCGCGACGGCAACGCCACCACCGCCGACTTCGTGAAGCTGGCCTCCGAGGTGGCCGGCCGCGACCTCACCGGCTTCCTGCACCCCTGGCTCTACGCCGCCGAGACGCCGCCCATGCCCGGCCACCCGGACTGGCGGTCCGCGGACCGGTCCGTGGACACCACCCCGGGACCGGACACGCGTGAACTGCGCTACGGCCACCTGCCCGGCCCGCACGGGCATCGGCCCGACCCGGAAGGGGAATAACACGGTGACGAGACGTGCCGTACCGTGCGACCATCGTCGGGTCCGCGCGACAGGGGAAACGGGAATCTCCCGGGGTACCCGGACGTTGTGGACAGTGACGGAGGGCCGCTCGGCCGGCTCCGTCGCCGCAGACGGCAACCCAACGACGTAAGGACCCAATGACCTCCTCTTCTTCCCCTTCCCAGGACACACAGCGCTTCGCGCACAGCCACCCCGAGGGTCTTCGGGCCGATGCCCTGATGGAAGAGGACGTCGCCTGGAGTTTCGAGATCGACGGAGAGCGGGACGGCGAACAGTTCGACCGCTCCGAGCGTGCGGCCCTGCGCCGCGTCGCGGGCCTCTCCACCGAGCTCGAGGATGTCACCGAGGTCGAGTACCGGCAGCTCCGCCTGGAGCGCGTGGTGCTCGTCGGGGTGTGGACCTCGGGCACCGCGCAGGACGCCGAGAACTCCCTGGCGGAGCTCGCGGCCCTCGCCGAGACGGCGGGCGCCCTCGTCCTCGACGGCGTGATCCAGCGTCGTGACAAGCCGGACGCGGCCACCTACATCGGCTCCGGCAAGGCCGAGGAGCTGCGCGACGTCGTGCTCGAGTCGGGCGCGGACACCGTCATCTGCGACGGTGAGCTCAGCCCCGGCCAGCTCATCCACCTCGAGGACGTCGTCAAGGTCAAGGTCATCGACCGTACGGCCCTGATCCTCGACATCTTCGCCCAGCACGCCAAGTCCCGAGAGGGCAAGGCGCAGGTCGCCCTCGCGCAGATGCAGTACATGCTGCCGCGGCTGCGCGGCTGGGGTCAGTCGCTGTCCCGGCAGATGGGCGGCGGCAAGGGCGGCGGTCTCGCCACGCGTGGTCCCGGTGAGACCAAGATCGAGACGGACCGGCGCCGGATCCGCGAGAAGATGGCGAAGATGCGCCGGGAGATCGCGGAGATGAAGACCGGCCGCGAGATCAAGCGCCAGGAGCGCAAGCGCAACAAGGTGCCGTCCGTGGCCATCGCGGGCTACACCAACGCGGGCAAGTCCTCGCTGCTCAACCGCCTCACCGGCGCGGGTGTGCTGGTCGAGAACGCCTTGTTCGCCACCCTCGACCCGACCGTGCGCAGGGCCGAGACCCCGGGCGGCCGGCTCTACACGCTGGCCGACACCGTCGGCTTCGTCCGGCATCTGCCCCACCACCTGGTCGAGGCGTTCCGCTCCACCATGGAGGAGGTCGGCGACTCCGACCTGATCCTGCACGTGGTGGACGGTTCGCACCCGAACCCGGAGGAGCAGCTCGCCGCCGTGCGCGAGGTGATCCGGGACGTCGGCGCCACCGGCGTGCCCGAGATCGTCGTGATCAACAAGGCCGACGCGGCGGACCCGCTGACGCTCCAGCGGCTGCTGCGGGTGGAGAAGCGCTCCATCGCCGTCTCGGCCCGCACCGGCCGGGGCATCCCGGAGCTGCTCGCGCTGATCGACGACGAGCTGCCCCGCCCGTCGGTGGAGATCGAGGCGCTCGTGCCGTACACCCACGGCAAGCTGGTCGCCCGGGCCCACGACGAGGGCGAGGTGATCTCCGAGGAGCACACCCCGGAGGGCACCCTGCTCAAGGTGCGGGTGCACGAGGAACTGGCGGCGGAACTCACGCCGTACGCCCCCGCGACGGCCGGCTGATCCGGACACGCACACGACGAAGGCCCGCCCCCGCACACCAGCGGGGGCGGGCCTTCGCCATGCGCGGTCCCCGAAGCGCCGAGGCCGATCGCCGGTTCCGGAGGCGCCGTCCATGTCCTGCGGCCTGGCCGCCACTCGTCGTGGCGGACGACGTCACGGGCCGCGCCGGGCGGTGCGCACGGCAGCCGAGTTGCGCATCGCCGACCTTGTACACGGCACCGGCGCCACCGCGGCCGAGGTGGCCGAGGCGGAGTTCCTGGCCCCGACGCGACCTTCCGTTTCCTGCGGACCGACGGGAAAGTCCTCAGGGACGCACGCGCCGCCGGCCGTCCGGCACCGACGTCGAACCCGTCGGTACGGCCGTGAACGGGCGACGCGGGCACCGTGCCGGCCTGCCCGGCCCGGGGTGCGCGGCGGCACCCGGGGCGGACGGTCCGGTCACTGACCGGCGAACTTCTCGCTGACCGCCTCGTACACGCCCTTGGCCTCGCCGCCGAGCCGCGGTCCGGCCAGCCAGCCGGACGTCACCGGGCCGATCGAGGTGTTGGACACCAGCGCCGGCTCCCCGTCGGAGCCCGTCGCGATCCAGCCGCCGCCGGAGGAACCGGCGGTCATGCTGCAGCCGATGCGGTACATCGTCGGGTCGGACGCCGTGAGCGACAGCCGGCCCGGCTTGTCCTCGCAGTTGAACATCGTCTGACCGTCGTACGGCGGCGCGGCCGGGTAGCCGGTCGCCGTCATCTCCTCGATCTTCGGCACCGCGGGGGCGTTGAAGTCCACCGGCATGGCCGAACCGACCGTCTCCTCCAGCGACTTGCCGTCGCCGCCCTTCTCCGGCGTCACATGGATGACCGCGAAGTCGTAGGACGCGCCGTCACCGCCCGTGGCACCGCCCTGCTCGATCCACTGGTCCGAGGTCTGGGCCCAGTCGCCCCACCAGACACCGTAGGGAGCGATCTGCTCCTTGGTGGCACCCTCGATCTCCTTGGCCGACATACCCGAGTCGTTGTACGACGGCACGAAGGCGATGTTGCGGTACCAGCCGCCCTTCTTGCCCGCGTGCACGCAGTGGCCCGCCGTCCACACCATGTTGGACTTGCCGGGGTTGGCCGGGTCCTCCACCACGGTCGCCGAGCAGACCATCGTCCCCTCGGGCGAGTCGAAGAGCAGCTTGCCCGCGGTGGGCGCGTTCTCGTGGTACGACGGCGCCACGGCCTTCGCCTGCACCGGGTCCGGCGTCGGGTCGGTCACGCCCTGGTCGCCGGAGATGTCGTTCTCGTCGACCTCCGGCTGGTCGGGCTCATCGGCGTCCCGCATGCGGTCCGGGTCCCACAGGCCCTCGATGATCGGGTTGACGAAGTCCTGCGCCTCGCGCAGCCACTTGTCCTTGTCCCAGTCCTTCCAGGCGCCGTCCCGCCACTTGTCGAGGTCGATCCCGTGCTCCTTGAGCCGGTCCGCGATGTCGTCCGGGATCTTGAGCTTGCCGTCGTCGGCGGCGGCCGTCGCGGAGGTGTCGGCGCTCGCGTCGGTGTCACCCGACTCGCAGGCGGTCGTGGTCAGGGCGAGCGCGGAGGCGAGCGCAACCGCCGCCAGGACGGGGGAGGTTCTCCGTGACCGCCTCCCCTCGCGACGAGCGGTGGACGACGGCCGTATGGATCGCATGATCTGAACTCCCCCTGGAATGAACGAATGTGGTGCTGAGGCCGTCTTCACGGGCGACCGGGACAGGTCGCCTGGCCGCTCCGACGGCTTTCGGGAACGGCATCACACACTAGGGGTTCGCTGTGGGGGCCGTCCGACGGAACGGCAACGGTTCGGCTACAAGGCGTCTGACCAGGCCGGTCGTGTGTGGATCTCGTGGAGCGGGGGCTTGAGGGAGAGGGGCGTGGTAGCGGCGACCGTCTCCCGGGCGCCGCGCGGGGCACCCGTGAGGGCCGCTGCCGGATCGGGGCTGGAGCGCTGCCGGGGGCGTTGCCGGACTGTGCGCGCCGGGCGCACGCGGGGCGGCGCCTCGGGGTACGGGGAGGCGCTCCGGGGGCGCGGATGCCGTGTCCGGCGGGCTCCGGGGCGCCGGTCGCCTCCGCCGCCCTCGGCGTCCGCGCACGTTTGTCGGTGGGGGGCCGTAGGGTGGTCGCGCTATGACAAAGCCCTCACTCCCCGAACTCCTGCATGCTGCCGTCACTGCCGTCGGCGGCACGGAGCGCCCCGGTCAGGTGGCCATGGCCGAAGCCGTCGCCGAGGCGATCGACGACGGCGCCCATCTGCTCGTCCAGGCCGGCACCGGCACCGGTAAGTCCCTGGGCTACCTGGTGCCCGCGCTCGCACACGGGGAGAGAGTCGTCGTGGCCACGGCCACCCTGGCGCTCCAGCGCCAGCTGGTGGAGCGGGACCTTCCGCGCACGGTGGACGCGCTTCACCCGCTGCTGCGCCGCCGCCCGGAGTTCGCGATGCTCAAGGGCCGCTCGAACTACCTGTGCCTGCACCGGCTGCACGAGGGCGTGCCGCAGGACGAGGAGGAGGGCCTCTTCGACCAGTTCGAGGCGGCCGCCCCCACCAGCAAACTGGGCCAGGACCTGCTGCGGCTGCGCGACTGGTCGGACGAGACGGAGACCGGAGACCGGGACAACCTCACCCCGGGCGTCTCCGACCGGGCCTGGTCGCAGGTGTCGGTGTCCTCGCGGGAGTGCCTGGGCGCCACGAAGTGCGCGTACGGCGCGGAGTGCTTCGCGGAGGCCGCCCGCGAGCGCGCCAAGCTCGCCGAGGTGATCGTCACCAACCACGCGCTGCTCGCCATCGACGCCATCGAGGGTGCGCCGGTGCTGCCGCAGCACGAGGTGCTGATCGTGGACGAGGCGCACGAGCTGGTCTCCCGGGTCACCGGGGTGGCCACCGGTGAGCTCACCCCGGGGCAGGTGAACCGCGCGGTGCGCCGGGCGGCGAAGCTGGCGAACGAGAAGGCCGCCGACCAGCTGCAGACGGCCGCCGAGGGCTTCGAACGGCTGATGGAGCTGGCCCTGCCCGGCCGCCTCGAGGAGATCCCGGAGGACCTCGGCTACGCGCTCATGGCGCTGCGCGACGCCTGCCGCACGGTGATCTCCGCCATCGGCGGCACCCGCGACAAGTCGGTGCAGGACGAGGACGCGGTCCGCAAGCAGGCGCTGGCCTCGGTGGAGAGCGTGCACGACGTGGCGGAGCGGATCACCAACGGCTCCGAGTGGGACGTCGTCTGGTACGAGCGCCACGACCGTTTCGGGGCCTCGCTGCGGGTGGCGCCCATGTCGGTCTCGGGGCTGCTGCGCGAGAAGCTGTTCACCGACCGCTCCGTCGTGCTCACCTCGGCGACGCTGAAGCTGGGCGGCGACTTCAACGGCGTGGGGGCGTCCCTGGGGCTCGGCCCCGAGGGCGCCGAGGGCGAGGACCTCCCGCAGTGGAAGGGGGTGGACGTCGGCTCGCCGTTCGACTACCCCAAGCAGGGCATCCTGTACGTCGCCAAGCACCTGGCCCGCCCCGCGCGGGACGGTGACCGCGCGGACATGCTGGACGAGCTCACGGAGCTGATCCAGGCGGCCGGCGGGCGCACCCTGGGGCTGTTCTCGTCGATGCGGGGCGCCCAGCTCGCCGCGGAGGAGCTGCGGTCACGCATTCCCGAGTTCCCGATCCTCCTCCAGGGGGAGGAGACGCTCGGCGAGCTGATCAAGAACTTCGCGGCCGATCCCCGGACGTGCCTCTTCGGCACGCTGTCGCTCTGGCAGGGAGTGGATGTCCCGGGGCCCAGCTGCCAGCTGGTGGTCATGGACAAGATCCCCTTCCCGCGTCCGGACGATCCGCTGATGAGCGCCCGCCAGAAGGCGGTGGAGGAGGCGGGGGGCAACGGCTTCATGGCGGTGGCCGCGACGCACGCGGCGCTGCTGATGGCCCAGGGCGCGGGCCGCCTGGTCCGCGCCTCGGGGGACCGGGGCGTGGTCGCGGTCCTTGACCCCCGCCTGGCGACGGCCCGCTACGGCAGCTACCTGAAGGCGTCGATGCCGGACTTCTGGTACACGACGGACCGCAACCAGGTGCGGAAGTCCCTGTCGGCGATCGACGCGGCGGCGAAGCAGGCGGAGTAGGCGGGGCCTGGCCGCCCCGCCCTCCCCAGCGGGGGTGCGGACTCACGCCCCCGGCGAGCGGAGGCGGGCCCAGGGTGCGCCATGGCCAAGGCGACCGGAGACGCCAGCGGGCCCGCCCAGGGCCGCCTCGGGCGCTGGAGGTGGCGTGCGGCACCCGGAGGTGCCGCGAGCACCGCCGGCCGTGTGCGGCGCCCGAGGCGCCGCCGGCGCCGACCGGGCGTGTGTGGCACCCGGGGGGGCACCGCCGGCACCGCTGACTCCAAGGTCCGGGGCGCCGCTGCGGCGCCCCGGACAGCACAGGACCCCGGAACCGGCGCAGGGGTTCCGGGGCCCGGTCGGTGTGCGGGGCGGGCCGGGGGCGGCCCGGCGTCCCGCCGGGCGTCAGACGCGGCGCAGTACGGCCACCACCTTGCCGAGAATGGTCGCGTCGTCACCGGGGATCGGCTCGTAGGCCGCGTTGTGCGGGAGGAGCCACACATGGCCGTCCTCCCGCTTGAAGCGCTTGACGGTCGCCTCGCCGTCGAGCATCGCGGCCACGATGTCGCCGTTCTCGGCGACCGGCTGGCGGCGGACCGTGACCCAGTCGCCGTCGCAGATCGCGGCCTCGATCATGGAGTCACCCACAACCTTCAGCACGAACAGCTCACCGTCACCGACGAGCTGCCGGGGCAGCGGGAAGACGTCCTCGACGGACTCCTCGGCGAGGATCGGGCCACCGGCGGCGATCCGGCCGACCAGGGGGACGTACGACGCGGCGGGCTTGCCCGCGGTGTCCGTCGGCTGCACGGAGGCGGCCTGGTCGGAGCCCCGCACCTCGTAGGCGCGCGGGCGGTGCGGGTCACGGCGCAGGAAACCCTTGCGCTCCAGCGCCATGAGCTGGTGCGCGACGGAGGAGGTGCTGGACAGCCCGACGGCCTGGCCGATCTCCCGCATCGACGGCGGGTAGCCCCGGCGCTGCACCGAGTCCCTGATGACCTCGATGACCCGGCGCTGGCGATCGGTGAGTCCGGAGCTGTCCGCCCGGATGCCGGGAGGTCGGCCCGGCAGGGAGCGCTTGTGCGCCTCGGGATTCGTGGCTTCGTTCATCGCATGCACCGGCTCGATGCGGCCCTGGGAGCGGTCCTGGGCAGTGATGGCGGCACTGTCTGCGGTGGTGGTCACGTCGGCCCCTCTCGATGGTCTCCCTGCAGCACAACGGTAGATGCTTTCGAAAGGTTGCGCCAAACACACGTTCGAGTGAAAAATCGCGAATTGCGGTACGCGTTCTTTCCTCGACGTGTATTGGTCGCCACGCTTCCTGCCGGACAAACGGGCCATTTGTTGTACTCTTCACCGCCGAGGTCCCCGCCGGGGCGGCGGCCTCGCGGCGTGCGGACTCAGTCTGCCATCGTGGGCCTCGCGGCGCGTGAGGCGGCCCCGCCCTCTTCCGGAGTGACACGCGCCCTCCGCGTAACCGGCACGCCTTCTCCCCGACGGGCAGCCCGACGGGCAGAACTCCCGGGCTCGTCTTCCCGCTTCGGCGCGCGACACGCGTGCGGGCCTGAATGTATGAGCCAATCCCCACATCTAGTGGTTGGATTGCGGCAGCAGCCCAGAAGTTGTGGTCCCCCCGGTCTCCGAGGCCCCCGCGATCGCCTATGCTGGTGCTGCTTCGTGAGGCCCCTGAGGCCCGACGAGGCCATTGAGTCTGCTGTGAGGAGGGTTGGAATCCATGCACTGCCCCTTCTGCAGGCACTCCGACAGCCGTGTCGTCGACAGCCGTACGACCGACGACGGCACGTCGATCCGCAGGCGCCGCCAGTGTCCGGACTGCTCCCGTCGTTTCACGACCGTGGAGACGTGTTCGCTCATGGTGGTCAAGCGGTCGGGAGTCACCGAGCCGTTCAGCCGCACCAAGGTCATCAACGGTGTGCGCAAGGCGTGCCAGGGACGGCCCGTCACCGAGGACGCCCTCGCCCAGCTCGGGCAGCGGGTCGAGGAAGCGGTGCGGGCCACCGGGAGCGCCGAGCTGACCACCCACGACGTGGGACTGGCCATACTCGGCCCCTTGCAGGAGCTGGACCTCGTGGCCTACCTGCGGTTCGCGTCCGTCTACCGGGCGTTCGACTCGCTGGAGGACTTCGAGGCCGCGATCGCGGAACTCAGGCGGGCGGAGCGGCCCGCCGCTGAGGACGGGGGCGGCGACGGGACCGCCCCGGGGAGCCCGGAAGACGACAGCGGACGGACGGGGACCACGCAGGTACCCGCGCCCGCTCCCGCCGCCGGCTGAACGGCGATCCGGCCCCGGGCGCGCGGCCCGGGGACCGGTTCGGCCGGCGGCGATGAGAAGACCTGTTGCGGGCAGGTGAGTGGGTGCCCGCAGCATCAGACAGAACACCGTGCCACGGGAACAATCGGGGCACTTCAGGGCGTTTTCGCCCGTACAGGGAGGCGGCATGACAGAGACGGCGAGCGGTCCGGCACGGAGTTCCCGAGCCAAGGCGACCAAGCCCGGCAAGGGACTGCGGGTCGAGCGCATCCACACCACCCCTGGAATCCACCCGTACGACGAGGTGGCCTGGGAGCGCCGTGACGTCGTCATGACCAACTGGCGCGACGGCTCGGTCAACTTCGAGCAGCGCGGCGTGGAGTTCCCCGACTTCTGGTCGGTGAACGCGGTCAACATCGTCACCAGCAAGTACTTCCGGGGTGCCGTCGGCACCCCGCAGCGCGAGACCAGCCTCAGGCAGCTGATCGACCGCATCGTGAAGACGTACCGGAAGGCCGGCGAGGACAACAAGTACTTCGCCTCGCCCGCCGACGCCGAGATCTTCGAGCACGAGCTGGCCTACGCCCTCCTGCACCAGATCTTCAGCTTCAACAGCCCCGTGTGGTTCAACGTGGGCACGCCCCAGCCGCAGCAGGTCTCCGCCTGCTTCATCCTGTCCGTCGACGACTCCATGGAGTCGATCCTCGACTGGTACAAGGAAGAGGGCATGATCTTCAAGGGCGGCTCCGGCGCCGGCCTGAACCTCTCCCGGATCCGCTCCTCCAAGGAGCTGCTCTCCTCCGGCGGCAACGCCTCCGGCCCGGTCTCCTTCATGCGCGGCGCCGACGCCTCCGCCGGCACCATCAAGTCCGGTGGGGCCACCCGCCGCGCCGCCAAGATGGTCGTCCTCGACGTGGACCACCCGGACATCGAGGACTTCATCGAGACCAAGGTGAAGGAGGAGGAGAAGATCCGCGTCCTGCGCGACGCGGGCTTCGACATGGACCTGGGCGGCGACGACATCGCCTCCGTCCAGTACCAGAACGCCAACAACTCGGTCCGCGTGAACGACGAGTTCATGGAAGCGGTCGAGAAGGGCGGCAAGTTCGGCCTGCGTGCCCGCATGACCGGCGAGGTCATCGAGGAGGTCGACGCCAAGGCGCTCTTCCGCAAGCTCGCCGAGGCCGCGTGGGCCTGCGCCGACCCGGGCATCCAGTACGACGGCGTCATCAACAACTGGCACACCTGCCCCGAGTCCGGCCGGATCACCGCGTCGAACCCGTGCAGCGAGTACATGCACCTGGACAACACGTCCTGCAACCTCGCCTCGCTGAACCTGATGAAGTTCCTCAAGGACGACGGCAAGGGCAGCCAGTCGTTCCAGACCGAGCGCTTCCAGAAGGTCGTCGAGCTGGTCATCACCGCGATGGACATCTCGATCTGCTTCGCGGACTTCCCCACCGAGAAGATCGGTGAGAACACCCGCGCCTTCCGCCAGCTCGGCATCGGCTACGCCAACCTCGGCGCCCTGCTGATGGCCACCGGTCACGCCTACGACTCCGACGGCGGACGCTCCCTCGCCGGGTCCATCACCTCCCTGATGACCGGCACCGCCTACCGCCGTTCCGCGGAACTCGCCGCGATCGTCGGCCCGTACGACGGCTACGCCCGCAACGCCGACGCCCACAAGCGCGTCATGAAGCAGCACTCCGACGCCAACGGCACGGCCGTCCGCATGGACGACCTGGACACCCCGGTGTGGGCCGCCGCCACCGAGGCCTGGCAGGACGTGCTGCGCCTCGGGGAGAAGAACGGCTTCCGCAACGCCCAGGCGTCCGTGCTCGCGCCGACCGGCACCATCGGCCTGGCGATGTCCTGCGACACCACCGGCGTCGAGCCCGACCTCGCGCTGGTCAAGTTCAAGAAGCTGGTCGGCGGCGGCTCGATGCAGATCGTCAACGGCACCGTCCCGCAGGCCCTGCGCCGCCTGGGCTACCAGGAGGAGCAGATCGAGGCGATCGTCGCCCACATCGCCGAGAACGGCAACGTGATCGACGCCCCCGGTCTCAAGCCCGAGCACTACGAGGTGTTCGACTGCGCCATGGGCGAGCGCGCCATCTCCCCGATGGGCCACGTCCGCATGATGGCCGCGATCCAGCCCTGGATCTCCGGCGCCATCTCCAAGACGGTCAACATGCCGGAGACGGCGACCGTCGAGGAGGTCGAGGAGATCTACTTCGAGGCCTGGAAGCTGGGCGTCAAGGCGCTCGCCATCTACCGCGACAACTGCAAGGTCGGCCAGCCCCTCTCCGCCAAGACCAAGGAGAAGGAGAAGGCCGAGGTAACGGAGAAGGCCGAGGAGACCATCCGCGCCGCGGTCGAGAAGGTGGTCGAGTACCGCCCGGTCCGCAAGCGCCTGCCCAAGGGCCGCCCCGGCATCACCACCTCCTTCACGGTGGGCGGCGCCGAGGGCTACATGACCGCCAACTCCTACCCGGACGACGGTCTCGGCGAGGTCTTCCTGAAGATGTCGAAGCAGGGCTCGACGCTCGCGGGCATGATGGACGCCTTCTCCATCGCCGTCTCGGTGGGCCTCCAGTACGGCGTGCCGCTGGAGACGTACGTCTCGAAGTTCACCAACATGCGCTTCGAGCCGGCCGGCATGACGGACGACCCGGACGTGCGGATGGCGCAGTCGATCGTCGACTACATCTTCCGCCGCCTGGCGCTGGACTTCCTGCCCTTCGAGACGCGCTCCGCGCTCGGCATCCACTCCGCCGAGGAGCGCCAGCGTCACCTGGAGACCGGCTCCTACGAGCCGACCGACGACGAGGTCGACGTCGAGGGCCTCGCCCAGTCGGCCCCGCGCGCCCAGGAGCTGAAGGCGGTCGCCGCGCCGAAGGCCGAGACCGAGGCGGCCAAGCCCGCCCCGAAGCAGGCCCACACCAGCGCCGAGCTGGTGGAGATGCAGCTGGGCATCCAGGCGGACGCCCCGCTCTGCTTCTCCTGCGGTACGAAGATGCAGCGGGCCGGCTCCTGCTACATCTGCGAGGGCTGCGGCTCGACCAGCGGCTGCAGCTGACGCGATGCGCCGTTGAGGCGTAGAACTCCTGCCCAGGGCGGTGGAGCCGGTTCCCCGGCTCCACCGCCCTCGGCGTCCCGGCCCCGGCCGCTGGGCGACGCCGCGCCCAAGGACTTGTCGCCGAAACGCCCGCCGTGGAATGCTCCCGCCCATGATCAACAGAATCGAGTCTCCCGCGCACCGGTGAGCGCCACGTCAGGGGCCGGGAACGCCGGCACCCCCGTCACGCTGTTCCAGCACGCGCTGCGGCTTCACCGACTGACGCCCGACGCGCCTCTCTTCCGTGGCGGGGAACCCTTTCCCGACGCCGACGGGCGTCCTCGCCGCCGGTCGGCACTCCCGTACGACCCCGACGCCGGGGCCACCCGGGCCGCCGAGATCCTCTCCGCCCACTTCGCGGACGACCGCGCTCCGTCGCTTCGGCTGGTCCGGGAACTGCGCGATGTCCCGTTCCCCTCCCGGCGCGACGAACGCATCAGGGCTGTCGCTGCGGAGGCACCGGCGGCCAGGGTCCGGGAGGCCGGCCGCCTGCTGGTCCGGTACGGGACCGAGCCCACCCCCGTCGCCGTTGGACTCGCCCTGCTCACCGAGGTCGCCACGGCGCGGGACATCCCCCTGATCCAGACCATCGGGCTCCTGTCGGCGCCCTTCGGTTCTGCGGCGGTCATGGCTCTTGACCGCCTGCCGGGCGGCGTGGAGGCGCTGATCTGGCTGGCGGAGCGGGTGACCGTCTGGGGCCGGGTCCACGCCGTGAACCGGCTTCTCCGGCGCGTGGACGACCATCCGGCCGTCCGGCCCTGGCTGCTGCGCAGGGCCGTCGACGGGGATCACCTCAACGCCTACTTCGCGGCCGAGGTGGCCCGGGCGACCGCGCTCCACGAGGTCGTCGCGCGGTCCGGGGACGACGCCGAGGTCGTGGACCACGCGGGGCGGCTGCTCCATGTCATGAAGCACTGCGAGGGCATGGGGACCTCACTCCGCCAGTACGAGCACGCGGTCACGGTGATGGAGGCCCATGTCTGCCACATCAAGGTCCTGGGGCCGACGCCCGAGCGCTATTTCACGGCGGCGAGTCTGGTCGAGTACCTGAGCGCGCAGACACCCGCCTGGTCCGACCACCCCACGGTGAGCGCGAGTTGGGAACGGGTCCGGATGTCGTACCTCGACCTCACCGACCGCGCGGACTGGTGCGACGTCGCGCGGGAGGGACTCGCGGCCGGGGACTGGCGGATGACCTGGCTGGCGGGCTCCATGGCACCCGAACTCGACCTGCGTGCCTTCCGCGACGGCCGTGACGGCGAGCCGTGATCGTGGTGCCGGGCGTGACGCGTGGGGGAACCCACGCGGGGGGTGGCACCGGGTCACCCGTGCCACCGCCCGCCGCGTACCGCTCCTCGTCGTGCCGTCGCTCAGGCCCGGCGGGCCGCGCCCATTTCACGGGTGAAGTCCGCCGGATCGCCGTCGAAGCCCTGTACGCCGGGGCGGAACTCCCAGGGCCCGGACCCTTCCCGCACGAACTCGCCGACGATCGCTGCCGTCGCGCCCAGCACACCGCCGAAGTCGTCCTCGGCCAGGACGTCGTAGCCCTCGCGGATGCGCAGCCCCGGGTTGCCCACCCCGGAGAAGGTCCGCGGAGCCTGCAGCTGCTGGATGACGACACCGACCAGTACGCGCCCGTACCGCTCGTCCAGGCGGTCCAGTTCCAGCGTCATGACCTCGTCGTATCCGAAGCCCTTGCCGTCCTGGCTGTCCCGGTCGAGCGTGATGGTGCCGTCGGGGGAGCGGCTGTCGAAGTGCACCACGTAGGCGGGTTCGCCGTTCGGGGCGTCCGCCAGGTAGGGCGCGGCGACCAGATCGAGGTCGGTGGAGGGCTCTCCCGTCGGACTCGGATCCCACCGCAGCGCGATCTCGACCTTGCTGATCCCCTTGCTGAGGCCGTTCACCAGTTGTCCCCTTCCTCGTGACCGTCCTGCCGGCACCCCAACTGCCGCGTCTTTCCGGCAGATTGTCCATCCTGCCACGCATGCGCCACCGGGCGCCGGGGTGCAGTCGATGCGAGGGCCAACGGTGTTGAGCTCCCTGGCCTTACGATGGCGCGGTGCTGGTCAAGTGGATTCGCTGCACCGTGGTGGACCGTCGGGGGTTCGAGCGGGCGCAGCGGAAGTGGGCGGGGCTTCTGGGGGAGCCGGGGTTTCGCGCGCAGGGCGGAGGCTGGAGCCGGGGGCGGCCGGACGTGGCGCACATCTTCTCGTTCTGGGAGAGCCGGGCCTTCTACGACTCCTTCATGGCCCGGTCCCACGACCGGCTCGCCTCCTCCCAGGCCGGCACCTTCAAGGACGCCCAGGTCAGGCTCTTCGACCACCGTTTCGACGTGAAGACGGGGTTCGAACCCCGTTTCACCGACGCCGATCTGATCAGGGTCGCGCTGTGCCGCGCGCACGAGGAACGCGCCGAACACTTCGTCCTCATGCAGGAGAAGGTGTGGAACCCGGCCATGGCCGGATCGCCCGGCATGGTGCGGGGCCTGTTCGGGGAGGCACCGGGCAGCGAGTACATGATCCTGTCCATGTGGCGGTCGGCCGCCGAACACGGGAAGTACCGCACCGAGCGCGTGGAGCGACTGGCGTTGCGGGCCCAGACGGAGGCGGACGTCGCGGCCCTCGCGGGGGACATCGTCGACATGGAGTCCGCCTGGACGGTCTGAGACCGGCGAGGTCGAGGGCTGATCGCGCGGTGCGGACCGGCGGGCGTGCTGGGCGAACATGTGTGACATATGCCGTACGAAACCCGCACGAGTGCCCGAAGTGCCGTCACCCGATCTAGGGTTTTGGCATGGCACGACCACGGCGCATCGTCCTTGTCCGGCACGGTGAATCAAGGGGCAATGTTGACGACACCGTCTATGAGCGCGAACCCGATCACGCACTGGGCCTCACCGAGCGGGGGAGGAAGCAGGCCGAGGCGACGGGCGAGCGGCTCCGTGACGTGTTCGGCCAGGAGCGCGTCAGCGTCTACGTGTCCCCGTACCGCCGGACGCTCGAGACGCTGGGCTCCTTCGGTCTCGATCCGGACCGGATACGCGTGCGTGAGGAGCCGCGACTGCGCGAGCAGGACTGGGGCAACTGGCAGGACCGCGAGGACGTACGCCTGCAGAAGGCCTACCGGGACGCCTACGGCCACTTCTTCTACCGCTTCGCCCAAGGCGAGTCCGGCGCGGACGTCTACGACCGGGTCGGGGGCTTCCTGGAGAGCCTGTTCCGCAGCTTCGAGGACCCGGACCACCCGCCGAACGTCCTCATCGTCACCCACGGTCTGGCCATGCGGCTGTTCTGCATGCGGTGGTTCCACTGGACCGTCGCGGAGTTCGAGTCCCTGTCCAACCCGGGGAACGCCGAGGTCAGGATGCTCGTTCTCGGGGAGGACGGGAAGTACGCCCTTGACCGGCCGTTCGAGCGGTGGCGCGATCCGGAGCCCTACGGGATCACGGGAATCACCGGATGACGGGATCACCGGACGACCTGATCACCGGATGACGACCGGATCATGTGGGATCACCGGATGGACGACGACATGTACGAGGGCCTGCGGGCGCCGGATGGGAGGGTTGCGAGGCGATGACCACTGATCTGTCCGCCGAGGGGCGCCTGGAGCGCGCCCTGGCGAGCCTGCGCGGCCTGTCGGTGGGGGACGCACTCGGCTCGCAGTTCTTCGTCCCCGTGAACTACCCGCTGCTCAAGCGCCGTGAACTGCCCGAAGGCCCCTGGCAGTGGACCGACGACACGGAGATGGCGTGCTCCGTCGTCACGGTCCTCGCCGCGCACCACAGGATCGACCAGGACGCCCTGGCGCACTCCTTCGCCCACCGCCACGACTTCGACCGGGGATACGGCCCCGCGGTCAACCGGCTGCTGCGGCTGGTCCGCGAAGGCGGGGAGTGGCGTGAACTGGCCGCCGACCTCTTCGACGGGCAGGGCTCGTGGGGCAACGGCGCCGCGATGCGGATCGCCCCGCTGGGCGCCTGGTACGCCGACGACCCCGAGCAGGCCACGCACCAGGCGGAGATCTCCGCCTACCCCACGCACCAGCACCGCGAGGCCGTGGTCGGCGCCATGGCCGTCGCGGCGGCAGCCGCTCTCGCCGCCGCGCCGGACGGTCCTCCCGGCGCCGAGGCCCTCCTCGACGGGGTCATCGGGCTGGTGCCCGCGCGGAGCGCCGTCGGCGCGGGACTGCGCCGGGCTCGCGACATGCTCGACTACAGCGATGCGACCACCGTCGCGGCCGTCCTCGGCTGCGGACGGCGTACGACCGCGCACGACACCGTGCCTTTCGCGATCTGGTCCGCCGCCCGCTCCCTGGGCGACTACGAGCGGGCCTTCTGGACGACCGCACAGGTGGGCGGGGACGTCGACACCACCTGCGCCATCGTGGGCGGGGTGCTGGCCGCAGGGGCGGTGGGGGCGCCGCCCGCGGAGTGGGTCGAGCGGGTGGAACCGCTGCCGGAATGGGTGCGGGTCGGGGTCTGAGGCTTCGGTCGGTTGCTCTGCGGCGAGCTTTTTCGGCACTCTCCGTGCGTGTCGGGAACTCACCGTGACTGGCTGGTCGTTGCCGGTGTGTCCGCTGCGGGTGGTGTGAGGTCCTGCGGGAGCTGACACGTGCAGGCGTGCCGGGGGTACGGGAGCGGGCGTTCGTGGGAGGGGGGTGGGGGCCGCATGGCGGAGTGGACGGGCGTATTGCTCGCCCTGGGTGCCTTGGGAGTCCTGCCTGCCCTGTTGCTCCGGCGCGCGGGCCGGCCCGGCGTTGCCCGGCCGACCCCTGTGAAGTCGGCCGGAGCGTTGCCGGGCCGGATGCGTACGGCGGGCTTCCCGCCGTCGATGTCGGCTGCGTCAGCCGCGTCAGCCCATGCCGGGTCCGGCCGAACCGGACAGCGCCTCCAGGTCGCTCTTGCGGACCCGGATGACGAGCCAGGCGACGGCCAGGGCCAGCACCGCCATCGCGGCGGCCGGGACGAAGGCCGAGGAGATGCCCTCCGCGAGCACCTCGTGCCCCCAGGGCGCGGGAAGCTGCTGGGTCTGGGCGAACTCCGCCTTCTGCTGCGCCGTCCCCTCGGCGAGGAAGTTCGGCACCTGCTTCTCCGCCTCGTCCCGGCTGGCGGTGCCGAACACCGTGGTCAGCAGGGCCAGGCCCACCGAGCCGCCGACCTGCTGGGTGGCGTTGAGCAGGCCGGAGGCCGCACCGGCCTCATGTGGAGCCACCCCGGAGACCGCGGTGAGCGTCAGCGTCACGAAGTTCAGGCCCATGCCCAGCCCGAAGATCAGCATCGGTCCGAGGATCCCGCTGACATAGGAGCTGTCCGAGCTGATCAGCGTCTGCCAGGCCAGACCGGTCGCGGCGAGGGTCGAACCGATGATCATGAAGGGCTTCGGTCCGAACACCGGGAGGAACCGCTGCGACACCCCCGCTCCGATGGCAATCACGACCGTCACCGGCAGGAAGGCGAGACCGGCCTCGATCGGGGTGTAGCCGAGCACGTTCTGTACGAAGAGGACGATGTAGAAGAACATGCCGAACATCGCCGCGGCGAGACTGAGCATGATCACATACGTGCCCGAGCGGTTGCGGTCGGTGAACATCCGCAGTGGGGTGATCGGCTCCTTGGCGCGGGACTCGATCAGCGCGAAGCCCACCAGCAGGATCGCCGAGGCGACGAACGAGCCGATGGTGACGCTGTCCCGCCAGCCCTCGTCCGCGGCGCGGATGAAGCCGTAGACGAGCGTGGCCATACCGGCCGTCGAGGTGACCGCCCCCGCGATGTCGAAGCGGCCGGTGTGCCGTTCGGACTCGTTGATGTACATCGGTGTGAGGACGGCGATCAGCAGGCCGATCGGGACGTTGACGAAGAGCACCCATCGCCAGTCGAGCCACTCGGTGAGCATGCCGCCCGCGAGCAGGCCGATGGCGCCGCCGCCCGCCGAGACCGCGGCGAAGACACCGAAGGCGCGGTTGCGCTCGGGCCCCTCCGGGAACGTGGTGGTGATGAGCGCCAAGGAGGTCGGCGAGGCGATCGCACCGCCCACGCCCTGCAGCACACGCGCCGCGAGCAGCTGCCAGGGCTCCTGGGCCAGTCCGCCGAGCAGCGAGGCGACGGTGAAGAGCAGGATGCCGCTCATGAAGACGCGGCGGCGGCCGAGGATGTCACCGGCCCGGCCGCCGAGCAGCAGCAGACCGCCGAAGGTCAGGGTGTAGGCGCTGACCACCCAGGTGAGATCGGTGGTGCTGAACTGCAGTGCATTCTGGATGTGCGGGAGCGCGATATTCACAATCGTCGCGTCGAGTACGACCATGAGTTGGCAGGCCGCGATGACGGCGAGTGCGATGCCGGGGCGCCCTGGCCGGCGAGCCGCACCCGGCTTTGGGTCCTGAAGCAAAGGAGAGGTGGTCACTATGGGTCCCCCACGAGTGAGTTAGTGAACGAGCGCGTTCACTGTTGCGCCAACCGTAGAAGTCCCCGACAGTGAACGCAACCGTTCACTGAGAGGTCGTCGCCCGGCGTGTCCCCCTTAGGCGTCGCGCGACGAGTGCTTCATCCCCGAATATCCGCTTCCTCTGCTCAGTGGAGAGAGTCCGATGGTTACTTCGAGCTGGGCGGACGCCCACGCTCAGACGGCAGCCCCCCGTCGCCGTGGCGCCGTACTGGAACGCGCGATCCTCGAGTCCGCGCTGGACCAGCTCAGTACGGTCGGCTGGAACGGCCTGACGATGGAGGGTGTCGCCGCCGGCGCCCAGACCGGGAAGGCCGCCGTCTACCGGCGCTGGCCGTCCAAGGAGGACCTCGTCGCGGACGCCCTGCGGGCCGCGCTGCCCGAGTTCGACAAGGCGCCCGATCTGGGAAGCGTGCGTGCGGACCTGCTGGAGCTGTGCCGCCGGGCCCGGGACGCGATGTTCTCCCGGCCGGGCTGTGCTTTGCGCGCGGTCATTCACGAGTGCGACACCACGGAGGCCGAACGCTTCCACGCGGTGATCTTCACCGGAGTCGTCGAGCCGACTCTGACCATGCTTCGCGAGGTGATCGAGCGCGGGATCGAGCGGGAAGAGGTGCGCGCCGACGCCACCAACGGCTACGTGATCGACGCCGTGCCGGCGATGATGATGTACCGCTCGAAGATGTGCGGCAGCGAATGGCCCGACGTGGATCTGGAGCAGATGATCGACCAGTTGATGGTCCCGCTGCTGCGGCCGCACGGCGCCTGATCCGCCGGCCGGTCCCCATGGCGGCCGCGCTGAGGGAACCGGGGTGTCGCGCGCCGAACCGGGCGGCGTACGCTAAGGGCGCCATGCCGTACGAACCACCTACTCACACCGTCGAGCGCTCACTCCGCGCCACGACCGGAGCGAAGATCGTTGCAGGTGTCGACGAGGTGGGGCGTGGTGCGTGGGCCGGCCCGGTCACCGTCTGCGCGGCGGTCACCGGACTGCGCCGTCCCCCCGAGGGACTCACCGACTCCAAGCTCCTCACCGTCAAGCGCCGCACGGAACTCGCCGAGATCCTGCGGAGCTGGGTGACGTCGTACGCCCTGGGGCACGCGTCGCCGGAGGAGATCGACGACATGGGGATGACCGCCGCGCTCCGGCTGGCGGCCTGCCGCGCGCTGGAAAGGCTGCCGGTCCGGCCCGACGCGGTCATCCTCGACGGCAAGCACGACTACCTCGGCTCGCCCTGGCAGGTCCGGACGGTCATCAAGGGCGACCAGTCGTGCGTGGCCGTGGCGGCCGCGTCGGTCATCGCCAAGGTCCAGCGCGACAAAATGATGGCCGAACTGGGCCTCGACCATGCAGACTTCGGTTTCGCGGACAACGCCGGGTATCCGTCCCCCGTGCACAGGGCCGCGCTGGAGGTCCGGGGACCCACCCCGTGCCACCGGCTGTCGTGGGCGTATCTTGATGCGCTGCCCCAGTGGCGGCATCTCAAGAAGGTCCGCACCTGGACGGAAGGGCGCGTTCCGGCGATCGAAGGTCAGCTCGGCTTCGACTTCTGACGGCCCGCTCGCACTGATGTGCCACCCGGCGGCGCCAACCGTGCCAACGTTTGATAAAAATCAGCTCATGCCTCTCATTCCCGAGGAGCCTCAGATTCACGAGAGTGCCCAGGGTCCCCGCACCGCGCCGACCCCCCGTCCCGTACCCGGTCCCCGCCCCGCGGCTTCGTCGCGTCCCGGTCGTCCCGGCCCGCCGCGGCCGGCGCCTCCGGCGCAGCGCACGTCGCGAGAGGCGGCTCCCGCGGCCAAGCCCGGACCTTCGGGTCCGTCCGCCGCAGCCAACGGTCCGCAGATCCAGCTGATCCCGGCCTCCGCCGAGGGGGCGCTCGACGCCGCCGAGGAAGCCGTCGATCTGCTCCTGGACTCGGGCCGCGCCCCCGGCGACGTGCTGGTGATCACCACCGGTGAGCCGCACCCGTGGGCGACCCACGAACTGTCCTTCGGCGAAGCCTCCTACTGGGCCCAGCACGACGCCGGCGACGACGTCTTCTACACGGACGCCAAGGTGGCGGACCGCGCCAAGGCCCGTCCCGTCGTGGTCGTCGCCGCCAACGGCGGCCCCGAGCCGGCGACCGCCTCCGCCCTGCAGACGGCCCATGCCCGGGCCGGCGCCCTGCTGATCGTCTGCGGTGACCCGCAGCGCATCAACTCGGTTCTGGGCACCGGAGTCTGAGCCGACGCCACGGTGTCGGCACGCCGGTGCGCCGGGTACGCCCGAGCACCGGCGGTCGCGTGGACGCGTACCGCTGGGGCTTCGGTGTGCGTGGGTACGGGCCTGTGCCCGTGGCCGCGGGTGTGTCCTTGTCCGGTGGGCCGATGGACGGAGCGCCGGGCGCCGGCGCGCTCGTGCGTCGTGGTGTCCTCGCGGGGCGCGCGGCCGTGCGGGGACCGGCGCGTTCGGCTGTTGTGGCGGGCCAGGCTCACGGCACGGAAGCGGCACACGTCGTTCCGCGGTCCGGCACGCCGCGTTTGCGGTGGGCCCCACACGCGGTTCGCCGAGCGTGCGGCTTGCCCAGCGGGCGATTTGCCGGACGTGCGCGTTCGCCGAACGCGCCGTTGGTGCCGGACGCGCTGCGGCCGGGTGTGTGCGGCGAACCACGTGACCTCAGCGGGCCGCCGCGCGCCGCAGCACCTCCGACGCCGCCCCGCCCGTGCGGGGGATCCGCGGCGGTGCCTCGGACATGGCGACCGGTTCCGGCGCCGAGTCGGCGCTGGGGTGGCGGCCACCCCGTCCTTCGCCGAGGACCTGCCAGCCGTCTCGGGTCAGCGTGATGTACGCACCGCAGCGCAGGCCGTGAAGGGTGCAGGCGTCCCGCAGCCCCCACATCCACGCCCCGTCCTCCTCGGTCCACCGGGCGTCGCCGTCACGGCAGTAGAGCAGCACGGCGGTGCGCACCGGGGTGCGGCGCCGCAGGTCGTGGGGGATGACCCGGCGCAGCTGGGCCAGCAGCGCGTTGCGGAACATCCAGCCGTCGGCGGTGGTCGCGGTGCGCCGGGTGAACGACGCGCTCGCGCGCAGGCGTTCGTCCGGATCGAGCACGGCGACGACCGCGGTCGCCAGGCCGGGACGATGCCGGGAATGCAGTCCGCTGACGACCTCGCGTGGACTGCGCAGCAGCGGAATTCCCGCGGCCGCCCACTCCGCAGGCTCGAGCACACGGTTGGCGGATGCGGCGGACGTCGACAGCGATGCCGCCGAGGACGGAGCGAATCCGAAGGTCACGGTCCTCCCTTCGGCTACGCCCACACTGCGGGCGGGTCGGATTCGGGGGAGCGCGCGCGCAACAAAGCCCTACCTGGTCGGCGGGCGAGCCGTGCGGGTGCGTAGTTCAATTCTTCCTGTCGAACTTGGATGCGGCAACGAGCAATTGGGGCAGGGGACCGGTATCGATGGATCCGCGGCTAATATCCCCACCCCGGGAGTGGGCGCGACGGGTCAGCCCTGTACGGCCAGTACCAGCGGCAGTACTCCCTGCGCACCGGCCCGCCGCAGCAGACGTGCCGCGACCGCGAGTGTCCACCCCGTCTCGGTGTAGTCGTCCACCAGAAGCACCGGTCCCTGGGCCCGCGCGAGTGCCTCCGCGAGCTCGGGCGGCACGGTCAGCGAACCGTCCAGCGCCTTGAGCCGCTGGGCGCTGTTGCTTCGGGAGAGGGAATGCTGCTCACCCGTGTTCGCCACCGACCCGAGGAATGGCAGCCGTCCGGTCTCCGCGATGTGTGCCCCCAGGGAGTGGACCAGGCGCGGCCGGCTCCGCGAGGCGACGGTCACCACGCCGACCGGCCTGGGCTGGGCGTCGGTCACACCCGGGGCCCAACCGCCGGGTCCCTTCGCCCAGTCGGCCAGTACGCCCACCGAGGCCCGGGCGACATCGTCGGGCACGGGCCCGTCCGGAGCCTGGGGCGCGAACAGCGGACGCAGCCGGTTGCCCCAGCCGATGTCCGACAGACGCCCCAGCGCACGCCCCTGAGCCGCCTGTTCCCCGGCGGGGATACGGCCCTTCAGATCCACGCCGATCGCCGGGAGTCCGGTGGGCCACATGCGCCGGGGCTCCACCTCCACGCCCGCCCGGCCGAGATCCGCGCGGGCCGCGTCCAGCGCCACGGTGGACGCCTCGGCCGTGTAGCGGGCGCCGGCGCAGTTGTCACAGCGGCCGCATGGCTTGGCGCCCTCGTCGTCCAGCTGCCGCTGCAAGAACTCCATCCGGCAGTCCGTCGTCGTCACGTAGTCGCGCATCGCCTGCTGCTCCGTCGCACGCTGACGCGCCACCCACGCGTACCGCTCGGCGTCGTACGTCCAGGGCCGGCCGGTCGCGATCCAGCCGCCCTTGACCCGCTGCACCGCCCCGTCCACGTCGAGCACCTTCAGCATGGTCTCCAGGCGGGAGCGGCGCAGCTCCACCAGCGGTTCCAGCGCGGGCAGCGACAGCGGCCGCTCGGCACCGGCGAGGACGTCGAGGGTGCGCCGCACGGTGTCCTCCGAGGGGAAGGCGAGCGAGGCGAAGTACTCCCAGATCGCCTCGTCCTCCTTGCCCGGCAGGAGCAGCACCTCGGCGTGACGCACTCCGCGGCCCGCGCGGCCGACCTGCTGGTAGTAGGAGATCGGGGAGGACGGCGACCCCAGATGCACCACGAAGCCCAGGTCCGGCTTGTCGAACCCCATGCCGAGGGCGGAGGTCGCGACAAGCGCCTTCACCTTGTTGGCGAGCAGGTCCTCCTCGGCCTGCTGCCGGTCGGCGTTCTCCGTCCGGCCGGTGTAGGAGGCGACGGTGTGCCCGCGGCGGCGCAGGAAGGCGGTGACCTCCTCGGCGACGGCGACGGTCAGGGTGTAGATGATGCCCGACCCGGGCAGCTGGTCCAGGTGGTCGGCGAGCCAGGCCATGCGGTGCGCGGCGTCCGGCAGGCGCAGCACGCTCAGACTCAGGCTCTCCCGGTCCAGCGGACCCCGCAGCACCAGCGCGTCCGAGGTGCCGCCCGTGCCCAGTTGGTCGGCGACGTCGGCGGTCACCCGGGCGTTGGCCGTGGCGGTCGTGGCGAGGACGGGCACCCCGTCGGGGAGATCGCTCAGCATCGTCCGCAGCCGCCGGTAGTCAGGGCGGAAGTCATGGCCCCAGTCCGAGATGCAGTGCGCCTCGTCGACCACGAGGAGGCCGGTCGCCGCGGCCAGCCGGGGCAGCACCTGGTCGCGGAAGTCGGGGTTGTTCAGCCGCTCGGGGCTCACCAGCAGCACATCGACGTCCCCTGCCTCGATCTCCGCCCGGATGGAGTCCCACTCCTCGCTGTTGGAGGAGTTGATGGTGCGGGCGCGGACGCCGGCCCTGGCCGCCGCGTCGACCTGGTTGCGCATCAGTGCCAGCAGCGGGGAGACGATCACGGTCGGTCCGCTGCCCTGGGCCCGCAGGAGCGCGGTCGCCACGAAGTACACCGCTGACTTGCCCCAGCCCGTGCGCTGGACGACCAGGGCCCGTCGCTTGTCCGCGACCAGTGCCTCGATCGCCCGCCACTGGTCGTCGCGCAGCCGGGCGGTGCCCGTGTCGTCCCCGACGAGACGGGCGAGCACCGCGTCGGCGGCCGTCCGGAGATCCGTGTTGCTCGTGTGCTCCATGGGTCCCATACAACAGGACGGCGCGGACATCGGTCGTGGGCTGTGGACGAAGGCCGGCCGGCACACCGGTGGGTGACATGAACCTGATGCGACTTATCCACAGGTTCAACCGGAATGTCGCAATCCGCGAGATCGTCTCGGCATGACGAACCACAGCGGGACGACCGGTCCCTCCGAGAACAGTGACATCCCGCGCCAGAGCGGACGCGAGGAAGCGGAGCCCCGGCGGGAGGCGGCCGTGGCCCGCACCGACCCCCCGGCGACCCCGGACCCGGCGGACCGCCCTCCGCGCCCGGCGGACCTGTCCTGCACCGCGTACGAAAGTCACGGTGACCAGCAGCAGGTGACCCTGCGCACCCCGGCCGAGCTCGCCGACGCGGTGCCCTACCTGCTCGGGTACCGCCCCGAGGACAGCATCGTGCTCGTCTCCCTGCACGACACCGGCGGGCGGGGCAGGTTCGGGGGCCGCGCCCGGCTCGGCATCCCCGCCGACGCCGGCGACTGGCCCTCCGCTGCCCGGCAGCTCGCCCAGGGCCTGGTGACCGGCTGCGAGCGCCGCGGCGCCCGGCCGGAGCAGATGGTCGTGTTCCTCTGCCAGGAACCGGGACAGGGCGAGTCCGGCCGACAGGTCAAGGAGCGGCTCGGACCGCTGGCCCACGTCCTGCGGCTGGAGTGCGGCGCCCTGAACATCCCGGTGGTGGAGGCACTCTGCGTCTCCGACGGCCGCTTCTGGTCCTACTGCTGCGACGACGAGACCTGCTGCCCGGCCGACGGAACACCGATGGGCCTGCCCGGCACCTCGGTACTGGCCGCCGCGGCCACCTATGCGGGACTGCAGGTCCGCGGCACGCTGCGCGAACTGCACGCCCGGCTCCTGCCCTGGGAGACCTCCGCCGCCGTCGACCAGCAGCGCGCGCTGGACGCCGCCGGGTCGAAGCTGATCCCCAGGATCGTCGACGAGCAGGACCGGCGCGCGGTCGCCGAGGAGACGCTGGAGCTGGCCGAGCGCCTCCTGTGCCGCCTCGCCGACGCCCCTGCCGCGCCGGGCATGCTCCCGGCGGATCTCCGCGACGACGAACTGATCACGCACGACGAGGCGGCGACGCTCATCCTGGGCCTCCAGGACCGCACCACCCGCGACCGCGCCGCCGCATGGATGGAGGGGGACGAGGCTGCCCCCGCCCTCCGCCTCTGGCGCTCCCTGGCGCGCCGCTGCGTCGGGCCGTACGGGGAGCACGCAGCGGCACCCCTCACCCTGGCCGGCTGGGTCGCCTGGTCCTCCGGCGACGAACTGGAGGCCCGGGAGGCACTCGCCATGGCCCTGGGCGCCGACCCCGACTACCTCTTCGCACGCCTGCTGCACCAGGCATGCAATGAGGGACTCGACCCCGAGTCCATCCGCCGCTGCCTCCGCGAGGGACGACGCGAGGGACGGAAGGAGGGCGGGGCGGAGCCGACTGGTGAGCGGACATCGGATGAGGCGGATCAAGGCGCGGGATCCGAGCCCGGGGACACCCACCCGGCTGAGAGCAGCACCGTGCCCGGCCGAGAGGCGGAGCCGCTCTCTCGCAGGCGCCGTATGCGTGCGGCCGGCCGCGGGGCACGGTCGGCTCGCCGCGAGCCGACCGTCGCCGGGCGGCTGCCACGCCCTCGGATGGCGGCGGGCGGCGCGCGTGCCGAGGGCGGCGCCGCGAAGGGCACCGTACGCCCCGGCGGCACGGACCGGCGGCGGGGAACCCAGGCCGGCGGAACCCGCCCCGGTGCGCCCCGACCCGGAACCACGAGTCGACGCGGACACCGCCACGACGGCGCGGAAGCCGCGTCCCACCTTGGGGACGCGGAGGAGTGAAGGAAGGACGCCTCAGCCATCAGCGATGCGCGCAGTGACACGCCGGGCGGTCGCTCGGTCCGGGCGCGCCCGGACCCAGGCGGGAGCGGAGGTCGGACGCCGCGAAGGCGCCATGAGAAAGGAGAGCCGTAAGGAAGGAGATCAGCCGCCAATGCGGCCGACGAAGGGAGTGTTTATCGTCAGGCAGACGACTATGATCGCCGCATGCCCTACGACCCGTCAGCCTTTCCGCCTTTCGCCGTCACCGTGGACCTGGTCGTGCTCACCGTGCGTCGTCACGCTCTGTGCGCGCTGGCGGTGCGGAGGGGGGAGCCCCCGTTCCAGGGACGGTGGGCACTCCCCGGCGGCTTCGTACGGGCCGACGAGGACTTGGCGCAGGCAGCGGCCCGGGAGCTGGCGGAGGAGACGGGGCTGCGGGTGCACGACCCGGCCGTCCCCACGCAGGACCACGGCGCCCACCTCGAGCAGCTCGCCACCTACGGCGATCCCAAGCGTGACCCCCGGATGCGGGTCGTCAGCGTCGCCCATCTCGCCCTCGCCCCCGACCTGCCGGCGCCCCGGGCGGGCGGTGACGCCAGCAACGCCCGTTGGGCGCCGGTGGAGGAGCTGCTGCAGCAGGGTGGTTACGGCAGGGACGGTGAGCCGGTGGCGCCGCTCGCCTTCGACCACGCCCAGATCCTGTGGGACGGAGTGGAGCGCGCCCGCTCCAAGATCGAGTACTCGTCCCTGGCGACGGCCTTCTGCCCGGCCGAGTTCACGGTCGGCGAGCTCCGGCGGGTCTACGAGGCGGTGTGGGGTGTGGCGCTCGACCCGCGCAACTTCCACCGCAAGGTGACGGGTACGCCGGGCTTTCTCGTACCCACCGGCGGTACGACCACCCGCCAGGGCGGCCGTCCCGCCCAGCTCTTCCGGGCCGGCGGCGCCACCCTGCTCAACCCGCCCATGCTGCGCCCCGAGGTCTGAGGCGGGAAGCGCGGGCCCCGGACGTCTTCCCTCCCGGTGACGGACAGCGGGCAACGGGCCCTGTGGTGCCCGAAAAACCCGATTTGGCGCGCTATCTTGCATCGGGTGATCCAGGCCATCGGACTGACCAGCAGCCCTCGCAAAGAGCTCCCGCCCGCCGTCGACGACGTCTCCTTCGAGGCGCATGCGGGCCGCGTCACCGCATTGCTCGGAGCGCCGGGTGCCGGCAAGACGACGGCGCTCAAGCTCATGCTCGAACTTGAACGCGGGCGCGGGGTCACCTACTTCAGAGGCCGCCCCCTGCACCGCATCCCCCACCCCGCCCACGAGGTCGGCGTACTGCTGGGTGATGTGCCGGGCCACCCCGCCCGTTCGGCGCGCGGTCATCTCCGCATGCTGTGCGCGGCCTCCGGTGTCCCGGCCCGGCGGGCCGACGAAGTCCTCGAAGCGGTGGGCCTCGTGAGCCTGCGCGACGAACGGCTCGGAACGCTGTCGCGCGGGATAGACCGCCGCCTCGGTCTGGCCTGCGCCCTCCTCACCGACCCGCACACGCTCGTGCTCGACGATCCCACCCGGGGGCTGTCCGTGGGGGAGGGCCGCTGGCTGCACGACATGATGCGGGAGCACGCGGCGCAGGGCGGCACGGTCCTGTGCAGCACGGCCGATCCCAAGGAGGCGGCGCGGATCGCGGACCACGTGGTCACGTTGGAGGGCGGGAGGGTCGTCGCCGACCAGGAAGCCGCCGAGTTCGCCCGCACCCGGCTGCGTCCCCGTGTCGCCGTCCGCAGTCCGCACGCCGTCCGCCTGTCCGCGCTGCTCACGCAGGAGGCCCGTTCCACCCGGCGATCCGTGGAGGTCGTACGGGAGGGCGGCAACCGCCTCTGCGTCTACGGAAGTACCTGCGCCGAAGTGGGGGAGACGGCCTTCCGGCACGGCATCGTCGTCCATCAACTGGCCGACGAGGTCGGTGACATGGGCCCGGGTGTCGGTGTCAGGCCCTCTGCGGGGGCCCCTACGGATGGACAGCCCACGCCGGTGTCCGGAGACCCGCAGAAGGACGAACGGCCACCACACACCCCCGCTGCCGAACCCGCAGCCCCCGACGAGTCGACCGCCCCGGACGAAGCCGCCCCACACGAAGCCGTCCCACACGAAGCCGCCCCGGACGAAGCCGTCCCACACGAAGCCGCCCCGGACGAAGCCGAAACCCACAAGACGGCGGCACCCCGACGCGCACATGGCCGTCACGCCACCGCCCGCACCACCCCCCGCTCGACCCGCCCCCACGTCACCCTCCCTCCGCCCGTCCTCGTCCGTCCCGCGCCCCGCCCGCTGCGGCCCGTCCGGTACGAGATCCGCCGTGCCACCGGTGTGGCCACGGGGTACGTCGTCGGGGCATGCGTGCTCCTCGTCTCCGCCCTCACCGCCGTGGTGCTGGCCCGCATCGGCCACACCCCGCAACCGCGGTTGCTGGCCGCGTGGCCCGCCGAGTTGCCGTTGCCGCCCGCCGCGCTCGGGGCGGGTCTGCTCGGCGCACTGGCCTTCGGGGACGAGTTCCGTCATCCCGCGCTGGCGGCGGACCGTGGCACGGTGCCCCGCAGACTGGGGCTGCTCACGGCCAAGCTCCTCGTCGCCTCCACCGCCGCGCTCGTGCTGGCCGTGCTGACCATCGGATGCGACGCCGAACTGCTGTACCTCGTCTACGGGAGCGAAATGGTCGCGGTCCCCGCCGACTGGCTTCCGCTGACCGCGGGCTGGCTCGCCCTGATGACGGGCTGTGCCTGGGCCGGTGTGCTGGCCGCGGGTGTTTTCCGGTCCACCACCGCCGGGCTGGCCGCGGTCGTCGCCGTACCCCTTCTCGTCGTACCCCTCGTGCACAAGCTCATGGAGGGGCCGTCGGCGCGAACTCCGGAGCCGCTTTCGCAGCGGTTGCGCGACGGTCTGCCGCTGCGGTGGCCCTTCGGAGGCGAGCAGCACCTGGAGGCGGTGCTGCGTCTGGTCGTCCAACCCGTGGGCGGCGCCATGGCGTTGTCGGTGGTGGCACTCCTGGGCGCGTATGTGCTCACCGGCCTGCGGAGCAGAGTCCGATGATGACCGAATTTGCGTCTCTCGGCCTTTCCCTGCTCGCAACTCCCAGGGGAAAGCTCATTTCTTTCCGATAAGGCGTCAATTGCGACGGGGTGAGCGATCACCCTTTCGTGTGCTTTTCACCAAAGACCTCAAGGGAGTTGGAACCGACGCCGACAAAGGATGCGTGAGTACCCTTGCGCACACCATGATGACCGCCGCCCGCTCCGCCGACTCCGGCCTCGCGACCCCGGGCGAACTCGACCGCTACCCCTACGCGGAGGCGCCCGGCGCCGACCGTGTCGGGAGCCCCGTGTGGGACGGAGCGGAGCCGGACCTGGGTCGCGTCGGCCGGCGGACCGCGGGCAGCCGCGGACGCGGACTGCACGGACAACTCGTCCAGCAGCTGGGACAGATGATCGTCTCGGGTGATCTCGGCGCCGACCGCCCGCTGGTTCCGGAGGAGATCGGTCAGCGTTTCGAGGTGTCCCGCACCGTCGTCCGCGAGTCGCTCCGTGTGCTGGAGGCCAAGGGCCTGGTCAGCGCCCGGCCGAACGTGGGCACGCGGGTGCGCCCGGTCAGTGACTGGAATCTCCTCGACCCGGACATCATCGAGTGGCGGGCCTACGGGCCGCAGCGGGACGACCAGCGCCGGGAGCTCAGTGAGCTGCGCTGGACGATCGAGCCGCTCGCCGCCCGGCTGGCCGCCGGTCACGGCCGGGAGGACGTCCAGCAGCGCCTCGCCGACATGGTGGAGATCATGGGGCACGCCCTCGGCCAGGGCGACGCGCTGACCTTCGCCCGGGCCGACTCCGAGTTCCACTCGCTGCTCATCCAGGTCGCGGGCAACCGCATGCTGGAGCACCTGTCCGGCATCGTGTCCGCCGCGCTGCACGTCTCGGGCGGCCCCGTCACGGGCTGTGAGCGGCCGAACGAGACCTCGCTCGCCCACCACGGCCGGATCGTCGACGCTCTCGCCGGCGGCGACGGCGCGGCGGCCGAGACGGCCATGCGGCAGCTCCTCACGGTCCACCCCGAGGTGGAGCGCGTGGTGCCCGCACCGCGCGAGCACTGACCGGGTTCCCCTGACGGCGCGGTCCGGCCTGCCACCCCCCTCCTGTGGCAGCGTCGCGTCCGTGAGCCGTCCCACGTCGGACCCCGCGGGATCATTGGCGATCCCGTGGGGTCCGACGGTACGAAAGGCGGACCGGCACCCGGGCAGGCGACCTCCTCGCCCCGGTGCACACTTATGTCCTCGTCTGTCAGATTCTGACTGATTACGGGGTGTGACTCGGGCCACGCGGATTGGGCGTAACGCTCCCGGGGAGAACGCGATGACCTAAGAGGTGACAGCCGCGGAGGGAATACGGACGCCGTTCACGGCGCTGTGCATCTTCCCCGGCCCCCGCCCGCGCCGTCGGCCCATCCCCAAGCCGGCGGTCGGCCCCTGTCCACTGTGGACGGGGCCGGAAGCCGTTTTCCAACGTTCCGAGAGGTT
Source organism: Streptomyces sp. CNH189 (assembly GCF_000527195.1). Lineage (NCBI taxonomy): Bacteria > Bacillati > Actinomycetota > Actinomycetes > Kitasatosporales > Streptomycetaceae > Streptomyces > Streptomyces sp. CNH189. The sequence continues at coordinate 162,647 of NZ_AZUS01000011.1, read as the reverse complement.
GTTCGTGTCGGCCAGCACATCCCGTACGCTCCCGCCGGAGATCGCCGAGTCCGTCTCTGTCATGGCGCTCATCGAGCGGGGAAAGGCTGAGGGGCAGATCGCCGGCGATGACGTGCGTCGGGCCTTCGAAGCTGACCAGATTCCGGCCACTCAGTGGAAGAACGTACTGCGCAGCCTCAACCAGATCCTCGAGGAAGAGGGTGTGACGCTGATGGTCAGTGCCGCAGAGCCCAAGCGCACCCGCAAGAGCGTCGCAGCGAAGAGTCCCGCCAAGCGCACCGCCACCAAGACCGTCGCGGCCAAGACGGCGACCCCGCGGAAGACCACCGCCGCCGCACCGGCGGCTCCCGCCGCCGACCCTGCCGCCGAGGAAGAGACGCCCGCCAAGAAGGCGGCCGCCAAGAAGACCACCGCCAAGAAGGCGACGGCCAAGAAGACCACGGCGAAGAAGACCGCCGCCAAGAAGACCACGGGCAAGAAGGACGACGCCGAGCTGGTCGACGAGGAGGTCATCGAGGAGACCAAGGCGGCGGACGAGCCCGAGGGCACCGAGAACGCCGGTTTCGTACTCTCCGACGACGACGAGGACGACGCCCCGGCGCAGCAGGTCGCCGCAGCCGGTGCCACCGCCGACCCGGTCAAGGACTACCTCAAGCAGATCGGCAAGGTTCCCCTGCTCAACGCCGAGCAGGAGGTGGAGCTGGCCAAGCGCATCGAGGCGGGCCTCTTCGCCGAGGACAAGCTGGCGAACTCCGACAAGCTGGCGCCGAAGCTCAAGCGCGAGCTGGAGATCATCGCGGAGGACGGCCGCCGGGCCAAGAACCACCTGCTCGAGGCCAACCTCCGACTGGTGGTCTCCCTGGCCAAGCGCTACACCGGCCGCGGCATGCTGTTCCTGGACCTCATCCAGGAGGGCAACCTCGGTCTGATCCGCGCGGTGGAGAAGTTCGACTACACCAAGGGCTACAAGTTCTCCACGTACGCCACTTGGTGGATCCGTCAGGCGATCACCCGCGCCATGGCCGACCAGGCACGCACCATCCGTATCCCGGTGCACATGGTCGAGGTCATCAACAAGCTCGCGCGTGTGCAGCGCCAGATGCTCCAGGACCTGGGCCGCGAGCCCACCCCGGAGGAGCTGGCCAAGGAGCTCGACATGACCCCTGAGAAGGTCATCGAGGTCCAGAAGTACGGCCGCGAGCCCATCTCCCTGCACACCCCGCTGGGCGAGGACGGCGACAGCGAGTTCGGTGACCTCATCGAGGACTCCGAGGCCGTCGTCCCGGCCGACGCCGTCAGCTTCACGCTGCTGCAGGAGCAGCTGCACTCCGTGCTCGACACCCTGTCGGAGCGCGAGGCGGGCGTCGTCTCGATGCGGTTCGGTCTCACCGACGGTCAGCCGAAGACCCTCGACGAGATCGGCAAGGTGTACGGCGTCACGCGTGAGCGTATCCGCCAGATCGAGTCCAAGACCATGTCGAAGCTGCGGCACCCGTCGCGTTCGCAGGTGCTGCGCGACTACCTCGACTAGACCGGTCGATCTCGCACGACGACCCGTCGTGCACCGCCGTCCGTGAAGGCCCGGCCCCCGTCCAGGGGGCCGGGCCTTCACGCTGTCGCGCGCGTGCGTGCACCGACCGCTTCCCTCACTGTGGGTGGCTAAGGATCACCCCAGTGTGAGGAGCGTGCATGCGACGTCGACTTGCCAGGGCCCTGGCCCTGCCGCTGACCCTCGTGGCCGCGGGGGCCGTCATACCACTGGCCACGGCCGCTCCGGTGGCCGCCGACAGCATCGTCGTCGGCGGCTTCCCCGTCGATGTGTCACAGAGCCCGTACACCGTGGCCCTCTCCAGCCGTGACCGGTTCGGAGGTACGCGGGCGGGACAGTTCTGCGGGGGCGTGGCGGTCGGGCGGACCACCGTGCTCACCGCCGCCCACTGCATGGACAAGGACGTGCTCGGCACCGCCCCGGAGCGGCTGCGCGACCTCAGGGTGATCGCGGGACGCACCGAGCTCCTCTCGGACCGGGGCCATGAGGTCGCCGTACGGGCGATCTGGGTGAACCCGAAGTACGACGGCGAGACCAACTCCGGGGACTTCGCCGTACTGAGTCTGGCCGAACCGCTGCCGGCCACCTCGGTCATAGGCATGGCCGGGGCGGGTGATCCGGCGTACCGCTCGGGTACGGCCGCCACGGTCTACGGCTGGGGGGACACCACGGGTTCCGGCAGCTACGCCGGCAGTCTGCACGGCGCCCGGGTTCGGGTGCAGCCCGACGCGCTGTGCGAGCAGGCGTACCCGGGCGGTTCCCACGGCACCTACCGCGCCGAGACGATGCTGTGCGCGGGTGAGGTGGCCGGGGGGCGGGACGCCTGCCAGGGCGACAGCGGCGGGCCGCTGGTCGCGGAGGGGCGGCTGATAGGGCTGGTGTCCTGGGGGGCGGGATGCGGCTGGGCGGGCAGCCCGGGGGTCTATACGCGCATCTCCGACGTCCTCCGCGCTCTGGGGTGGCCTGCGGCCTCCCAGGCCTGAGAGGGCGGCAGCGGGCGCCGTGAGGGCTCTGGCCGGCCCTCGCGGCGCCCGCCTGCCGGTCCGAAAAGGAGTAAAGGCGTTTCCGGCGCGGGGAGCCCCGTAGGCACCCGAGTCTCGCTTACGTGCGCCGGTTCACGCCCCGTGAGGAGGCACGGGCACGCGGAGCCACGCCGGTGTGCCCAGGGGACGGGAGGCTGGGAGGCTGATTGAGGCGCCCTGAGGCGCCTCCAAGCCGCTCCAGCACGCCGACCGCCGCTCGCGCAGGCCCGAAGAGGGCCTGGACGCCCAGGAGAACGCAAGACGGGCGGCGTCCTCCACCGGGGAGGACGCCGCCCGCTCGCCGGCCTGTGCCGGTTCGGCTGCTCGTCGTGTGTGGACGTGAAGTCTCAGCGCTCCTCTTCGGGAGCTGCCTTCGGAGCGGTCAGCCGCTCCGACTCGTCCTGTATCTCAGCGGCGATCTTCTTGAGTTCCGGCTCGAACTTGCGACCGTGGTGGGCGCAGAAGAGCAGTTCTCCGCCGCTCAGCAGGACGACGCGCAGGTAAGCCTGGGCGCCGCAGCGGTCGCAGCGATCGGCGGCCGTCAGGGGGCTCGCGGGGGTCAGAACAGTAGTCACGTCGCCTCTTCTCTAGCTCGACGAGCTGTCGTACCAGGGTCAACATCCAACCAGCCCCAAAACGTTCCCGCTCGAGGCTTTTCCTCGAAAAAAGTTTCCGAGGCGGCCGGCTGCTGCCGGTTGGCGGCGAATGTGCCGTAGTGCGTGTCTCTGTGTCGTACGGATTCGCGTTCGTATCGGTGGTCGGCCCTCCCGGCTGGGTTGCCGGTTGTTCATGAGGACGTGCCCGGAGCCTAAATGGTTCATGCCTCGAAGGGAACGTGATGTGTGCTTCACTCCTCCGAAGGATCGAACACCCATACGACTCTCGACTAGGGTGGGCCGGAGACGAGGGTGGCGTTACAACGGCTCTACCAGGCCTCGGTACCCTCTCACCGGTGAACCAAGCCGCGCCCTTACCCACCAGGGCCCCATCTGAAATTCAGCGAGGAGCGAACCGCGTGACCGCCGAGACGTCCGTGCCGTCCACAGCGCTGCTGGCAGGAGCAGACCGGGACGGTTCCAACTACACCGCGCGGCACCTGCTCGTCCTCGAGGGGCTCGAGGCCGTGCGGAAGCGCCCCGGTATGTACATCGGGTCCACCGACAGCCGTGGCCTGATGCACTGCCTCTGGGAGATCATCGACAACTCCGTCGACGAGGCTCTCGGCGGCTACTGCGACCACATCGAGGTCGTGCTCCATGACGACGGCTCGGTCGAGGTCCGGGACAACGGCCGGGGCATCCCGGTCGACGTCGAGCCCAAGACCGGCCTCTCCGGTGTCGAGGTCGTCATGACCAAGCTGCATGCCGGCGGCAAGTTCGGCGGCGGCTCCTACGCGGCCTCCGGCGGCCTGCACGGCGTCGGCGCGTCCGTGGTCAACGCGCTCTCCGCGCGGCTCGACGTGGAGGTGGACCGCGGGGGGCACACCCACGCGATCAGCTTCCGGCGCGGTGTCCCCGGCGCCTTCACCGGCCAGGGCACGGACGCCAAGTTCGAGGCCAAGAGCGGGCTGCGCAAGGCCAAGAAGATCCCCAAGACCCGCAGCGGCACCCGGGTGCGCTACTGGGCCGACCGGCAGATCTTCCTCAAGGACGCCAAGCTCGCCCTGGACACCCTGCACCAGCGCGCCCGGCAGACCGCCTTCCTGGTGCCCGGCCTGACCATCGTGGTCCGGGACGAGTACGGGCTCGGCGAGGGCGGCAGCAAGGGTGAGGAATCCTTCCGCTTCGACGGCGGGATCAGCGAGTTCTGCGAGTTCCTGGCGTCTGACCGACCGGTCTGCGACACGCTCCGCTTCACCGGACAGGGCTCCTTCAAGGAGACGGTCCCGGTCCTGGACGAGCACGGCCAGATGACGCCCACCGAGGTCACCCGCGAGCTCGGCGTCGACGTCGCGCTGCGCTGGGGGACCGGCTACGAGACGACACTGCGCTCCTTCGTCAACATCATCGCCACCCCCAAGGGCGGCACCCATGTCGCGGGCTTCGAGCAGGCCGTCGCCAAGACGATGAACGAGGTGCTGCGGGCCAAGAAGATGCTGCGCGTGGCCGAGGACGACGTCGTCAAGGACGACGCCCTCGAGGGCCTCACCGCGGTGGTCACCGTCCGCCTGGCCGAACCTCAGTTCGAAGGCCAGACCAAGGAGGTGCTCGGCACCTCGGCGGCCCGCCGCATCGTGAACAACGTGATCTCCAAGGAGCTCAAGGCGTTCCTGACCTCGACCAAGCGGGACGGCGCCCAGCAGGCCCGTACGGTCATGGAGAAGGTCGTCGCCGCGGCCCGCACCCGCATCGCGGCTCGCCAGCACAAGGACGCACAGCGCCGCAAGACGGCCCTGGAGTCCTCCACGCTGCCCGCCAAGCTCGCCGACTGCCGCAGCGACGACGTCGACCGCAGCGAGCTGTTCATCGTCGAGGGTGACTCCGCGCTCGGCACGGCCAAGCTCGCCCGGAACTCCGAGTTCCAGGCACTGCTGCCGATCCGCGGCAAAATCCTCAACGTGCAGAAGTCGTCCGTCACGGACATGCTGAAGAACGCCGAGTGCGGGGCGATCATCCAGGTCATAGGAGCCGGGTCCGGCCGGACCTTCGACATCGACGCGGCGCGCTACGGCAAGATCATCATGATGACCGACGCCGATGTGGACGGCTCCCACATCCGCACCCTGCTCCTGACCCTCTTCCACCGTTACATGCGGCCCATGGTCGAGGCCGGCCGGGTCTTCGCCGCCGTGCCGCCGCTGCACCGGATCGAGATCGTCCAGCCGAAGAAGGGCCAGGACAAGTACGTCTACACGTACTCGGACCGGGAGCTGCGCGACAAGCTCATGGAGTTCCAGAGCAAGGGCGTCCGCTACAAGGACTCGATCCAGCGTTACAAGGGTCTGGGTGAGATGGACGCCGACCAGCTTGCCGAGACCACCATGGACCCGCGTCACCGCACCCTGCGCCGGATCAACCTCACCGATCTGGAGGCCGCCGAGCAGGTCTTCGACCTCCTCATGGGCAACGACGTCGCCCCGCGCAAGGAGTTCATCTCCAGCTCCGCGGCCACGCTCGACCGCTCCCGCATCGACGCCTAGAACAGAAGCCTGGCAGAGAGATCCAGGACGACGGCGCCGCCCCGGAGCGGGACGGCGCCGTCGTCCTAGCCGCTTCCGGAGGTGCCTGCACCCTCCAGTCACCTGATGGAGTGAACCGGAACGGGAAGAAGAGTCAGGGAAGTTCCCGTTCTGTCCATCCTTGGGCATGCAGCGAAGCAATGCGGGGGACGTGACCTACGACGATCCCTGGTACGACGCCCTGGCCTCGGGCTGGGGCGAGTCGGCCGAGGCGACGGGAGCGGCGGAAGCACCACCGCGGCGGCCCGGGCGGGACTCCGTGCCGGCGGCCGACATCTACCTCGAGGTGCAGCGCAGCGCGGCCTTCCAGGAAGTACGCGGCCGCTACCGGCGCTTCGTGGTCCCCGGGGCCCTCGCCTTCCTCGTCTGGTACGTCGCGTACGTCGTGACCGCCACCACTGCGCCCGGGCTGATGGCACGCCCCGTCGCCGGCGCGGTGAACGTGGGCATGCTCGCGGGACTCGGCCAGTTCCTCACCACCTTCCTGCTCACCTGGGCCTACGTGCGCCACGCCCGGCTGCGGCGCGACCGGGCCGCGCTGGAACTGCGCTGGGACACCCAGGAGCTGGCGCGCGGCAGAGGCGGTGCGGCGTGACCACCGACCACCAGACCACCGCACTGCTGCTGTTCAGCGTGTTCGTCGCCGTCACCCTCGGCATCACCACCTGGGTGAGCCGTCACCGGCAGGGCTCCGCCGAGGAGTTCTACGCGGGCGGACGCCTCTTCTCGCCCCTGGAAAATGGTTTTGCCATCGCGGGCGACTACATGTCCGCCGCTTCCTTCCTCGGCATCTCCGGACTCATCGCCCTCGTCGGCTACGACGGGATGCTCTACTCCGTCGGCTTCCTCGTGGCCTGGCTCGTCGTCCTGTTCCTGGTCGCCGAACTGGTGCGCAACTGCGGGCGGTTCACCCTCGCCGACGTGGTCGCCGCCCGCATGCGGGAGCGGCCGGTGCGCATCGCCGCCGGCACCTCCTCCGTCACCGTCTCGGTGCTGTACCTGGTGGCGCAGATGGTCGGCGCGGGCAGCCTGGTAGCGCTGCTGCTCGGCGGCACCGGAGAGGCCGTACAGGCCTGGACCGTCGTCGGCGTCGGCGCGCTCATGGTGATCTACGTGTCGCTCGGCGGCATGCGCGCCACCACCTGGATCCAGATCGTCAAGGCGGTCCTGCTGCTCGGCGGCACCATCACCCTGACCGTCCTCGTCCTGCTGCGCTTCCACGGCGACATCAACCGCATGCTGCACACCGCCGCCGAACGCAGCGGCCACGGCGACGCGTTCCTCGCCCCCGGCCTCGCCTACGGCGGCGACTGGACCGCCCGTTTCGACTTCATCAGCCTCGGAATCGCGCTGGTCCTGGGCACGGCGGGCCTGCCGCACATCCTGTCCCGCTTCTACACCGTCCCCACCGCGCGGGCCGCCCGGCGTTCGGTGGTCTGGGCGATCGGGCTCATCGGCGGCTTCTACCTGATGACGATCGTGCTCGGCTTCGGTGCCGCCGCCCTCATCGGCCCGGACGCCGTGCGCGCCTCGCACGCGTCGGGGAACACGGCGGTCCCGCTGCTCGCGCTCGACCTCGGCGGCGGCGCCGGCACCACGGGCGGCACGGTGCTCTTCGCGGTCGTCGCCGCGGTCGCCTTCGCCACGATCCTCGCCGTGGTCGCCGGGATCACCCTCGCCTCCTCGGCGTCCGTGGCCCACGACCTGTACGCCTCGCTGCGCCGCCCGGGCGGCAAGCCGCGCAGCGAGGTGGCCGTCGCGCGCGTCGCCGCCGTCGGTATCGGCGTGGTCGCGATCGCCCTCGGCCTGCTCGCCCGCGACCTCAACGTGGCGTTCCTGGTGGGCCTCGCCTTCGCCGTGGCCGCCTCCGCGAACCTGCCCGTGCTGCTCTACTCACTGTTCTGGCGCGGCTTCACCACGCGCGGCGCCGTGTGGTCCGTCTACGGCGGCCTCATCCCGGCGGTCGTGCTGGTGCTGCTGTCCCCGGTGGTGTCCGGCAGCCCCGACTCCCTTTTCCCCGAGGCCGACTTCCAGCTCTTCCCGCTGCAGAACCCGGGCCTGGTCTCCATCCCGCTGGGCTTCCTCGCGGGCTGGCTCGGCACGGTCACCTCCCCCGAGGTGCCCGACGAGGCCCGGTACGCGGAGACCGAGGTGCGCTCGCTGACGGGCGCGGGCGCGGCGTAGAAGGAACTCCGGGGCCCGGAGACGTACGGTGCCGACATCCGTATGAGGGGGAAGGCACGGTTTCCTTCCCCCGCCCCCACGAGCCGTGCCTCAGGCGCGGGTCGCCCACACGTAACGGTGTTCCGGGCGGCCCGCGTCGCCGTAGCGCAGGGTCAGCGTGGCCCGTCCCGTGCACTCCAGGAGCTTCAGATAGCGCTGGGCGGTCTGCCGGCTCACTCCCGTGCGTTCGGCGATCTCCTGGGCCGACAGCGGGCTTCCGGCGGCCATCAGCGCCTGTCGTACGAGCTCCGCCGTGGTGGGGGAGTGGCCCTTGGGGAGCTGCGGCGGCCCGGTCGACTCCGACAGGGCGCCGAAGATGCGGTCCACCTCGGCCTGTTCGGCCTCGCCGCCGCCGTCCAGGGTGCGGCGCAGCCGCGCGTACGCCTCCAGCTTGCCGCGCAGCCCGGCGAACGCGAACGGCTTGACCAGGTACTGCAGCGCGCCGTGCCGCATCGCCGCCTGCACCGTCGAGACGTCCCGGGCCGCCGTCACCATGATCACGTCCGCCTGGTGGCCGCGCCGGCGCATCTCCCGGACCACCTCCAGGCCCGTCTCGTCGGGCAGGTAGTGGTCCATCAGGACGAGGTCCACCCGGGGGAGCGTCTCCACGCGGTCGAGCGCCTCGGCCGCGCTGTGCGCCGGGGTCACGGCCCGAAAGCCGGGCACCTTGTCGACGTACGCCGCGTTGACCCGCGCCACCCGCACGTCGTCGTCCACGACAAGCACCTCGATCATCGCGCCTCCTCCGCTTCGGTGGGCCGGACCTGGGCTCCGGTGAGGGCTGCCCGCGCGTCCGGCTCCGCCAGGGCCTCGGGCAGCACGACGGTGAACTCGGCGCCCCCGCCCGGCGCCTCGCCCACGCGCGCGCTGCCTCCGTGCCGGTGGGCGAGCCGACGCACCAGCGGCAGTCCGATGCCGCGCCCGCGGTGCCCGGGCGGCTCCTTGGTGGACCAGCCCTCGGTGAAGATCAGCTCACGCCGCTCGGGCGGGATCCCCGGACCGGTGTCCCGCACCACGAGCACCGCCGTACGGCCCTCGGTGCGCAACTCGACCTCCACGCGCGCGTCCGGGGTGCCGGCGACGGCGTCCAGCGCGTTGTCCACCAGGTTCCCCACGACGGTCACCAGACCACGCGGGTCGACCAGACGGTCCGGCAGGCCGGTCCGGTCCGACACCCGCAGTGCCGCACCGCGCTCGGCCGCCACCGTCGCCTTGCCCACCAGCAGCGCCGCCAGCAGCGGGTCCCGGATCTTCTCGGTGACCTGCTCCGACGTCGCCCGGTGCTCGCCCACCACCTCGCCGACGAACTCCACCGCGTCGTCGTACATCTCCAGCTCCAGCAGCCCCAGCAGGGTGTGCATGCGGTTCGCGTGCTCGTGGTCCTGGGCGCGCAGCGCGTCGATCAGCCCGCGCGTGGAGTCGAGCTCCCGGCTCAGCTGGTCCAGCTCGGTCCGGTCGCGCAGGGTCGCCACCGCGCCGCCGTCGTCGGTCGGCATACGGTTCGCGACCAGCACGCGGTGCCCGCGGACGGTGAGCAGATCGGTGCCGCCCACCCGCCCGGCCAGCACGTCCGCGGTACGGCCCCGCCCCAGTGCCTCGTCGGGCGAGCTGCCGACCGCCTCCTCACCGATGCCGAGCAGCCGCTGCGCCTCGTCGTTGAGCAGACGGACGCGGCCGGTGCGGTCCAGCGCCACGACACCCTCCCGGATACCGTGCAGCATCGCCTCGCGCTCCGCGAGCAGCGCGGCGATGTCCGAGAACGCCAGGTCACGCGTCTGCCGCTGGACCCGCCGGGAGATCAGCCAGGCCGCGAGCGCACCCACCGCCAGGGCACCACCCGCGTACGCGAGCAGGCCGGGGATCGCGTGGATCAGCCGGGCCCGGACGCTGTCGTAGGCGATGCCGACCGAGACCGCGCCGACGACCTCGCCGTCCGCGTCCCTCAGCGGGACCTTGCCGCGTGCGGAGCGTCCGAGGGTGCCCTCGTCGATCTCCATGACCTCGCGGCCGGCCAGCGCCTCGCTCGGGTCGGTCGACACCGGACCGCCGATCCGCTCCGGGTCGGTGTGCGACCAGCGCACGCCCCGCCGGTCGAGGATCACGACGTACTCCGCGCCGGTGGCCCGCCGGATCCGCTCCGCCTCCCGTTGCACCGGTCCGTCGGGCGTCGGCTCCGTGGCGCGCAGATCCTCCACGATCCCGGGCTGCTGGGCGGTGGTCTGCGCGATCGCGAGGGCGCGGCGCATCGCCTGGTCGTCCAGCTGCTCCCCGAGCGGTGCGAGGAACAGGCCGGTCGCCAGCACCGCGACCCCGGCGGCGATCGCCACCTGCATCAGCAGGACCTGGGAGAACACCCGCCGCGGGAGGCCGAGGCGCAGACGGCGGGCGGGGGCTGTGGAGGGCATGCCCCGACGGTACGTGGGGGAGGCGGGAGTGCCGTAGCGGGTGTGACGTTCTTCTCCCGGGGTGCCGGCCCGCCCGGGCGGTCAGCCCGCCAGGGCCGCCGTGGTCAGCTCGCGGACGGCCACGACGTCCATCCGCGCCGGTGAACCCAGCACCGAGCCGCAGCTCTCCGGCCGGGGCGGCAGGGACGCCCCCTGGACGACCTCCACCCGCCAGCGCCGCCCGTCCGCATGGGCGACGGTCACTTCCCAGCGGGGCGCGGCGCCCTCGGTGCGCACGATGCTCAGTGCCTGCGCGGCGTCCTCGCGCACGGCACGCCGTACGGCCAGTTCGGCCGCCTGACCGGGGCGCTCCCAGGCGGAGCCGCCCCGGCAGGCCTCGGTGACGATCCGGCCCTCGCGGGCGCCGTGCAGCACCTCCTTGACGGTGTGCGCCTCCGCCCTGCCGTACGCGTAGCCGTACGGCAGCACGAGCACGGTGGGGGAGAAGCGGTGACCGCCCAGGTGGGTGACCTCCCAGACGCCCTCGACACCGGATGAGGCCAGCTCGGCCGCCAGGGGCCTGCCGAGCAGGGCGCAGCAGCGGTCGCGCTTGCCGTTGGTGCAGACGAGGGCGAGGGGATCGCCCTGGTGGGGGACCCCGCCGAGCACCGAGCCGAAGCCGGCGGCGTCGCCTCGGCCGAGGGCCGGGAAGTCGAGGTCGAGCAGGCGGGCGGGCTCGGCGGTGGTGGCCTCGTGGAACCAGACGTTGCCCGGCACGGTGTGGGCCACGTACACGTGGCGTGAGGCGGGCATGCGGCTGTCCGCGTGGCGTCCGGGGCGCCTGATGAGGGCGATGCGTACGCCCGTGCCCTTCGCGGAGGCTTCCAGGGCGCGGCCCAGCGCGGGGTCCAGGTGGCTCGACGTGAGCGCCTTGGCACCCCACGGGCCGGGCTGCTCCAGCAGCAGCCAGGTCGTCGCGGTGGCCGCGGTTCCCGCGACGGGCTCGTCGAGCTCGCGGGAGACGGTTGAGCACGTGCTACTCACACAGGTGAGCCTAACCTGAGTTCGCCTGCGGCGCCTTGTCGGCCCCCCCCGCGCCTCCAGCACCGCTCGACCCGGACGCTTGCTCTGGCGACGTATGCCGAGAATGTGGCCGAGTATCGATTCTTCGCACGCATCCGCCCTTACGGGTCATATCCGTGCGTCGGTTTTTCAATGCGGGGCGAACCTGCCAAAATACGCTCGCGCGTCGCGCGGCACCGAGCACTGTGCTCGTGCCAAGAGAACAGAGGAAGTCAGTGAGTCAGATCGTTCGCCGTCTCGGCGTCGCTCCGCGTCTTCGAGGCAGTGCCACCGGGGCAACCTGCCCCGACCTTTTCGAGTTGGCTGATGGAAATTTCGCCGTCATTGGTACGGACGTTACTGATTCGCTGGAAACGCAACTGCCGCCAGATGCAGCACGTGCTGATTACGAGCGCATCGTTATGATTACCCGGGAGACCTTGATCAAGGCGAAGCACGACATCCCGGACGTATAGGTCACGAATCGGTGGGTGGACTCCCCACCACCCACCACTCGTCGGTGTCTGCCTCGTCCAGTTGCAGCAAATAGTCGTCGATGAGCCGACCCAGCCTGGCTTCCTCAGTCCCCTTCAAGCTGTCGCGATTGTGTCGCGTGATCTCCCAGTAGTCCCTGACGATCGGGTTCTGGAACATGGCTCGAGCGTGTTTGAAGAACTCGTCCAGTGTGAAGTTGCCGATGCGGTGATAACACAGCAGATTCGTGTAGAGAGCGTTGGCGAACAGATACTGACGACGCCTCTGTTCGCTGACGGGCGCCTCGTAGAGGTCGAGCACTTCTGCGAGTTCGGGATCATCGATTGCCTTGCTCAACAGTTCCCAGTGCTGACGCTGCTGCATGGCCAGGTTGGCCCTCTGTTGGTTGTTAGCTTGTTCCTCCAACTGCTCCAGCCGCCGGTTGATGGCGTCCAACGCGTTCCGCTGTGCTGCCACGGCAGCGATCACGCCCGCGACCATCCCCAGCCCGGCCGCGGTGGCCGACTGGAACCTCCGCAGCCCCACGCTCTTTGTGCCCATGTCAAATACCCCCGATCAGGCCGCCGTCCGCCGGTCGTCGGGTGGTGGGTCGACTGTAGGGAACCGGCGAGCGGTGGGCGGCGCTAGCCGCCTTCCAGGGTGCCGAGCGGCTCTGATCGGCGGGAAGGCGGAGAGGAGGCGCACGGAGGGAAGCGAGGGTCGCACAATCCGGCGCCTTGTCCAACGTCTGCCCCGCGAATGCTGCTAACAATCGTTCACTTCGGGGTCGCGACGGGTACTCGTATCCTGGAGCGTCAGTCGTTCGTCCGTGCGCACGCCGTCAGCGAGCCGGTGTGCGCACAGGTGTGAGAGGGGTCGTGTGTCGGAGAGCAGCGGGCGGCAGATTCCGGTGGTCGTCCTGGCCGGATTCCTCGGCTCGGGGAAGACCACCTTGCTCAACCACCTCCTCCACCGCAGCGGCGGCAGCCGTATCGGCGCGATCGTGAACGACTTCGGAGCCGTCGAGATCGACGCGATGGCCGTCGCCGGGGCGCTCGGCGACTCCACCGTGTCCCTCGGCAACGGCTGCCTGTGCTGTGCCGTCGACGCGAGTGAACTGGACGAGTACCTCGAGCGGCTCGCCCGGCCCTCCGCCGGGATCGACGTCATCGTCATCGAGGCCAGCGGTCTCGCCGAACCGCAGGAACTCGTCCGCATGGTCCTCGCCAGCGAACTGCCGGACATCGTCTACGGCGGACTCGTCGAGGTCGTCGACGCCGCCGAGTTCGACGACACCCGGTCCGCGCACCCCGGCATCGACCGGCACCTGGCGCTCGCCGATCTGGTGGTCGTGAACAAGATCGACCGGGTGGACGACCCGGAGCCCGTGCTGAAGACGGTCGGTGACCTCGTCGACCGCGCCGCCGTGGTGCCCGCCACGCACGGCCGCGTCGACCCCGAGTTCCTCTTCGACTGCCGGCCGAGCGAGGAGCGCGTCGGGCAGCTGTCCTTCGACGACCTCCACCGCGACGACCGCGAGCATGGCCAGCACACCCATCTGCACGCCGGGTACGACAGCCTGTCGTTCGAGTCCGGGCAGCCCCTCGACCCGCGTCGGCTCATCGCGTTCCTCGACAGCAGGCCGCAGGGGCTGTACCGCATCAAGGGGTACGTCGACTTCGGGCCGTACGACGTGCGCAACCGGTACGCCGTGCACGCCGTCGGCCGTTTCCTGCGCTTCTACCCGGAGCCGTGGCCGGCCGGCGCCGGGCGTGCGACGCAGCTCGTGCTGATCGGCACCGGCCTCGACACCGGCGCCCTGCGCGGCGCGCTGGACGGATGTGTGAGCGACGGCGCCCCACACGCCGACGAGGCCGGCATGTGGGGCGTCCTGCGCTACGTCCAGGAGGCGGAGGACCCGGCGGCCTAGACCGGACCGGCCACCACGGACACCGTCTTCGGCAGGGACACGCCCGAGCCGTCCCGGCGCGGGTCGGGCTCCGGGAGGTCCACCGCGGTGCCGTTCTTCTGCGCGGCGCGCGCCGGTGCCGGGCCCGCCCAGGCCAGGGACAGGCAGTCCTCGCCCTTCAGGAACCGCTGGCAGCGCACACCGCCGGTGGCCCGGCCCTTGCGCGGGTACTGGTCGAACGGGGTCAGCTTGGCCGTCGTCTGGACCGAGTCGTCCAGCGTGCCCCGCGATCCCGCCACCGTGAACACCACCGCGTCCACCGCCGGATCGACCGCCGTGAAACTGATGACCTTCGCGCCGTCGGTGAGCTTGATGCCCGTCATACCGCCCGCGGGCCGCCCCTGCGGGCGCACCTGCGCCGCCTGGTAGCGCAGCAACTGGGCGTCGTCGGTGATGAAGACCAGGTCCTCCTCGCCGGTGCGCAGCTCGACCGCGCCGACGATCCGGTCGCCGTCCTTGAGGCCGATGACCTCCAGCTCCTCCTTGTTGGAGGGATAGTCGGGCACCACCCGCTTGACCACGCCCTGCTGGGTGCCGATCGCCAGTCCGGGCGAGGACTCGTCGAGCGTGGTCAGGCACATCACCTGCTCGTCGTCCTCCAGGGACACGAACTCCGCCAGCGGCGCGCCGCCCGACAGGCTGGGTGTCGGCATCGACTCCGGGAGCGTCGGCAGGTCGACCACGTTCACCCGGAGCAGCCGGCCGGACGAGGTGACCACGCCGATCTCGCCGCGCGCCGTGGCCGGGACCGCCGAGACGATCACGTCGTGCTTGACCCGCTTGGCGGCGGAGGCGCCGCCGAGCGGCCGGTCGTCGGCGGTGCGCGCCAGCAGCCCCGTGGACGACAGCAGCACACGGCACGGGTCGTCCGCCACCTGCAGCGGCACCGCTGCCGGGGTGCCGGCCGACTCCAGCAGCAGCGTGCGGCGGTCGTTGCCGAACTTCTTGGCTACGGAGGCCAGTTCGGCGGAGACCAGCTTGCGCAGCTCCGCGTCCGAGTCGAGGATGCGGGTGAGCTCCTCGATCTCCGCGGTCAGCCGGTCCTTCTCGCCCTCCAGCTCGATCCGGTCGTACTTGGTGAGGCGGCGCAGCGGCGTGTCCAGGATGTACTGCGTCTGGACGTCGCTCAGCGAGAAGCGCTCGATCAGCCGCTGCTTGGCCTGCGCGGAGTTGTCGCTGGAGCGGATGAGGCGGATGACCTCGTCGATGTCGACCAGGGCCGTGAGCAGACCCTCGACCAGGTGCAGCCGGTCGCGCTTCTTGCCGCGGCGGAACTCCGAACGCCGGCGCACCACGTTGAAGCGGTGGTCGAGGTAGACCTCCAGCAGCTCCTTGAGGCCGAGGGTGAGCGGCTGGCCGTCGACCAGCGCCACGTTGTTGATGCCGAAGGACTCCTCCATCGGCGTCAGCTTGTACAGCTGCTCCAGCACGGCCTCCGGCACGAAGCCGTTCTTGATCTCGATGACCAGACGCAGTCCGTGCGCGCGGTCGGTCAGGTCCTTGACGTCGGCGATGCCCTGGAGCTTCTTCGACCCGACCAGGTCCTTGATCTTGGCGATCACCTTCTCCGGGCCGACCGAGAACGGCAGCTCGGTGACGACCAGGCCCTTGCGGCGGGCCGTCACGTCCTCCACGGTCACCGTGGCGCGGATCTTGAACGTGCCGCGGCCGCTCTCGTAGGCGTCCCGGATGCCGGAGAGGCCGACGATCCGGCCGCCGGTGGGCAGGTCGGGGCCGGGGACGTGCTTCATCAGCGCGTCGAGGTCGGCGTTCGGGTACCGGATCAGGTGCCGCGCGGCGGCGACGACCTCACGCAGGTTGTGCGGCGGCATGTTGGTGGCCATACCGACGGCGATGCCCGACGCGCCGTTGACCAGGAGGTTCGGGAACGCGGCGGGCAGCGCCACCGGTTCCTGCTCCTGGCCGTCGTAGTTCGGCGCGAAGTCGACCGTGTCTTCGTCGATGGACTCCGTCATGAGGCTCGTGGCCTCGGTCATCCGGCACTCGGTGTACCGCATGGCGGCCGGCGGGTCGTCGTTGCCCAGGGAGCCGAAGTTGCCGTGGCCGTCGACCAGGGGCACGCGCATGGAGAACGACTGGGCCATGCGGACCAGGGCGTCGTAGATCGACGCGTCGCCGTGCGGATGCAGCTTGCCCATGACCTCGCCGACGACGCGGGCGCACTTCACGTACCCGCGCTCGGGGCGCAGACCCATCTCGTTCATCTGGTAGACGATGCGGCGGTGCACCGGCTTGAGACCGTCACGCGCGTCGGGCAGGGCGCGGGAGTAGATGACCGAGTACGCGTACTCGAGGAAGGAGCCCTGCATCTCGTCGACGACGTCGATGTCGAGGATCTTCTCCTCGAACGGGTCGTCGGGCGGCGGGGTCTTCGTGCTGCGGCGGGCCATCGCTGCCGGCTCCTTGCTGAAGCGTGGACGGGATCTGACGCGGACCATTGTGGACCTTCGCACTGACAGGGCGGGACCAGGACCCGGGTCCGGCAGCCCTGTTCGACGCGGTGCGGCGGCGCGAGCAGGGTACGCCGCGCGGCCCGCGCACGTCCCGCGGGGGCGTTGCCGCGGGGGGCGGCCGGCCCGCCGCCCGGGACCACGACCTCCCGTACCGGGCACGCGCCTTGGGCAGCGGCACGGGACGCCCACGAGCCCGCCTCGGGCCCCCGAGGGCCGGTGCCGGCGCCTCGCGCGACCCCCACCGTGACCCCAAGCCGCGCCGAGCGTCGCCGTCCGCACCTCGCGCGGCGCCTCTGGCTACGCAGCCCGCACCCCACCCCCCCAACGCCCCACGGCGCACGCCCGTGCACGGAGAGTGCGGGCCCGCCCGCGCCCCGTCGTGCCCCACCGCACACCCCCGTACCACCCGTCCCACCAGGTTCTCGCTCTCGGCGTAGCCGCCCGGGGCGGGAACTCCGCCGACCGTCCGCGCGCTTGCATACAGTGGCAGGACCGGCAGAAACGGGCGGTGTCGACGACGACCGCCTCCGCGATCGAAGGGACGTACATGCCCATGGGTCACACGGCCACAGCCCAGGCAGGCTCCGGAGGCCTGACAGCGACCGAACACCGCCTGGCCAACGGCCTGCGCGTGGTGCTCTCCGAGGACCACCTGACCCCGGTCGCCGCGGTGTGCCTCTGGTACGACGTCGGCTCACGGCACGAGGTCAAGGGACGCACCGGCCTGGCTCACCTTTTCGAGCACCTGATGTTCCAGGGGTCGGCCCAGGTGAAGGGCAACGGACACTTCGAACTGGTCCAGGGCGCCGGCGGCTCGCTGAACGGCACCACCAGCTTCGAGCGCACCAACTACTTCGAGACCATGCCGACCCACCAGCTGGAGCTCGCCCTCTGGCTGGAGGCCGATCGCATGGGCTCCCTGCTGACCGCCCTGGACGAGGAGTCCATGGAGAACCAGCGGGACGTCGTGAAGAACGAGCGCCGCCAGCGGTACGACAACGTCCCCTACGGCACCGCCTTCGAGAAGCTCACCGCCCTCGCCTACCCGGAGGGCCACCCGTACCATCACACGCCCATCGGGTCGATGGCGGACCTGGACGCGGCGACCCTGGAGGACGCCCGCCAGTTCTTCCGCACCTACTACGCGCCGAACAACGCGGTGCTGTCGGTGGTCGGTGACATCGACCCGGAGCAGACGCTGGCCTGGATCGAGAGGTACTTCGGCTCCATCCCGTCCCACGACGGCAAGCCCGCCCCGCGTGACGGCGCGCTGCCCGACGTCATGGGCGGGGAGCTGCGCGAGGTCGTCGAGGAGGAGGTCCCCGCGCGTGCGCTGATGGCCGCCTACCGGCTCCCGGAGGACGGCACGCGCGCCAGCGACGCGGCCGACGTGGCGCTCACCATCCTCGGCGGCGGCGAGTCCTCCCGGCTCTACAACCGGCTGGTGCGGCGCGACCGCACGGCCGTGGCGGCCGGGTTCGGCCTGCTGCGGCTGGCCGGTGCGCCGTCGCTCGGCTGGCTGGACGTCAAGACGTCCGGTGACGTGGAGGTGCCGGTCATCGAGTCCGCCATCGACGAGGAGCTCGCCCGGTTCGCGGAGGAGGGCCCCACCGACGAGGAGATGGAGCGAGCCCAGGCCCAGCTGGAGCGCGAATGGCTGGACCGGCTCGGCACGGTGGCGGGCCGCGCCGACGAACTGTGCCGCTACGCCGTACTGTTCGGCGACCCGCAGCTCGCCCTGACGGCCGTGAGCCGGGTCCTGGAGGTGACGGCCGAGGAGGTCCAGGAGGTCGCCAAGGCCCGCCTGCGGCCCGACAACCGCGCGGTGCTCGTCTACGAGCCCGTCGCCCCGGAGGCCGCGGACGGCACCGACGAAGCCGCCGCGACCGACGGCACCGACGAGACCGACGAAGCCGCCGCAGCCGCCGGCGCCGACGAGAACGAGGAGGCGGCGAAGTGACCGAGCTCGCCACGATGGACTTCCACCCCCGGCCGCAGGCGGGCGAGGCCAAGCCCTGGGCCTTCCCGGCCCCCGAGCGCGGTGCGCTCGACAACGGCCTGACCGTGCTGCGCTGCCACCGCCCAGGCCAGCAGGTCGTCGCCGTCGAGGTGTCCCTCGAGGCGCCCCTGGACGCCGAGCCGGACGGTCTCGACGGCGTCGCCACGATCATGGCGCGGGCCTTCTCCGAGGGCACCGACAAGCACACCGCCGAGGAGTTCGCCGCCGAGCTGGAGCGCTGCGGCGCCACCCTGGACGCGCACGCCGACCACCCCGGCGTCCGCCTCAGCCTCGAGGTCCCCGCCTCGCGGCTCGCCAAGGGCCTCGGGCTGGTCGCCGACGCGCTGCGGGCGCCCGCGTTCGCCGACAGCGAGGTCGAACGGCTGGTCCGCAACCGCCTCGACGAGATCCCGCACGAACTGGCGAACCCGTCCCGCCGTGCCGCGAAGGAGCTCGCCAAGGAGCTCTTCCCGGCGAGCGCGCGCATGTCGCGCCCGCGCCAGGGCACCGAGGAGACCGTCGAGCGCATCGACTCCGCGGCCGTGCGCGGCTTCTACGAGAGGCACGTCCGCCCGGCCACGGCCACCGCCGTGGTGGTCGGCGACCTCACCGGCATCGACCTGGACGTGCTGCTCGCCGACACCCTGGGCGCCTGGACCGGCTCGCAGGCCCAGCCGCGGCCCGTGCCGCCGGTGGTCGCCGACGACTCCGGCCGCGTCGTCATCGTGGACCGGCCCGGCGCCGTCCAGACGCAGCTGCTCATCGGCCGCATCGGCCCGGACCGGCACGACCGCGTGTGGCCCGCGCAGGTGCTCGGCACGTACTGCCTCGGCGGCACCCTGACCTCCCGCCTGGACCGCGTCCTGCGCGAGGAGAAGGGATACACCTACGGCGTGCGGGCGTTCGGCCAGGTACTCCGGTCGGCCCCGGACGGCACGGGCGCGTCGATGCTGGCCATCAGCGGCTCGGTCGACACCCCCAACACCGGCCCGGCGCTGGACGACCTGTGGACCGTGCTGCGCACGCTGGCCGCCGAGGGTCTCACCGACGAGGAGCGCGACGTCGCGGTGCAGAACCTCGTGGGGGTCGCCCCGCTGAAGTACGAGACGGCCGCGGCCGTCGCCGGCA
This sequence comes from Streptomyces sp. CNH189, assembly GCF_000527195.1. Lineage (NCBI taxonomy): Bacteria > Bacillati > Actinomycetota > Actinomycetes > Kitasatosporales > Streptomycetaceae > Streptomyces > Streptomyces sp. CNH189. The sequence continues at coordinate 143,185 of NZ_AZUS01000011.1, read as the reverse complement.
CCCTGGCCGACCAGGTCGAGCAGCACCTGCCCGACCACTACCAGGCCGACCTGTACCGGCAGTTGGCCGCGACCGGCACCGTGGAGGCCACGGCCGCGGTGGTGAACGCCTTCCCGGTGGACCGCCTGGTGACCGTCCTCGTCGGTGACGCCGCGCAGATCAAGGCGCCCGTGGAGGCCCTGGGAATCGGTGAAGTCACCGTCGTGACGGCCGAGTAGGGACCGGCCGCGACGCGCGGGCGCGAGGAGCCCTGGTGGCGGGAACGTCACCGGGGCTCCCTTATGCCCGAATTGGGGCGGAGGTTGTCTGTCTGCCCTGTGGGATGCGCTACAAAAACCGGGATTCGTTTGAGGATTGCGAGACGCCCCGCTTAGTTTCATGCGGGCTGTTCGTCGGGCAGTGCGCCGCATCCGCGGCACCGGACAGTCATCGCCGAGTCCCCGTACGGCGCGAGCCAGGGGAGCCGGGGACCCACCTGTAGTCCCTGGGGTGAATCGGACGCCCGCGCGTGTCGCGAGGGTGTCCGTAGGAGACCTTCCTGCTCCGAACCCGTCAGCTAACCCGGTAGGCGAGAGGGAAGGAAAGGAACAGCCTGTACATGGCGTTCACGCGCGCCACCGGGAAGCACCGTCGTCCCAGCCGCGTCCAGCGCGGCACCGCCCGCGCCGCGGGCGTCGCGGCCCTCGCGGGCACCGGCGTCGTCGGCTCGCTCGCGGCCCCCGCACTCGCCGCCGAGCCCGCCGCGGCGCAGACCGGCCTCACCCCCGTCGTCACGTTGGGCGGCGTGGTCGCCGACCGCGTCGACGCCCAGGCGGCCGCCCAGCACGAGGCAGCCCGTGAGGCGGCCGAGGCCGCCGCGCGCAAGGCCGCCGAGGAGGCGGCCCGGGAGCGGGCGGCCGAGGAGGCCGAGAAGGCCCGTGCGGAGAAGGAGCGCGCCGCGCGCGAGGCCGAGCGCAAGCGCCTCAACACCTTCGTCTCCCCGATCCCCGGCTCCTACGTCTCGACGGCCTACCAGAGCGGCGGCGCCATCTGGTCGTCCGGCAGCCACACCGGGATCGACTTCCACGCCGCGAGCGGCACACCCGTCCAGTCGGTCGGCGTCGGCACCGTCGTCGAGGCCGGCTGGGGCGGCGCGTACGGGAACCAGGTCGTGATCAAGATGCACGACGGCACCTACACCCAGTACGCCCACCTGTCATCCCTCGCCGTGTCGGTGGGCCAGGAGGTCACCGCGGGCCAGCAGATCGGCGTCTCCGGCGCCACCGGCAACGTCACGGGCGCCCACCTGCACTTCGAGGCGCGCATGTCAGCGGACTACGGCTCCGACCTCGACCCGGTCGCCTACCTCCGTTCGCACGGCGTGAACATCTAAGGGAACGTCCAGGGCGCGCACGTCCGCCCTCCCGGCCCCGGCTCCCCGTGAGCCGGGGCTTTCGCCGTTTCGGGGCCCATCCGCCCGAGCGCCGTCTGTCCAAAAATTATGTATGGATTCCCGCCCGCCGTCGGAAATTGTCGCCGATTGCAATAGAGTCACGAACGGACGTCAATCGTCGACGTTTCACGGGGATTAATGCGGAGGTCGGTCATGCGTATTCCCGCGCACTCGGTGTGCACGGCGATCCGGGACGACATCGTCGCCGGTGTCTACGAGCGCGGTGGCCGGCTGACCGAGGAACTGCTCGCCCGCCGCTACGGCGTCTCCCGCGTCCCCGTGCGCGAGGCGCTGCGCACGCTGGAGGCCGAGGGCTTCGTGGTGACCCGGCGGCACGCGGGCGCGTGCGTCGCGGAGCCCACCGAGCAGGAGGCCGCCGACCTGCTGGAGATGCGCCAGCTCCTGGAGCCCCTCGGGGCCTCCCGGGCGGCCCAGCGGCGCACCGACGCCCATCTGAAGGTGCTGCGCGGCCTGGTCAGACTGGGGCAGGAACGCGCACGTCAGGGCAACAGCGACGACCTGCGCTCGCTGGGCGGCTGGTTCCACGAGACGCTCGCCCAGGCCTCGGGGAGTCCCGCGCTGACCTCGATGCTGACCCAGCTGCGGCACAAGATCGCCTGGATGTACGCGGTCGAGGGGCCGGCGGATCCGGTCGCGTACTGGGCGGAGCACGGCGCGATCGTGGACGCCGTGGCCCGTGGCGACGGCGACCGGGCGCGCACCCTCACGGCGCTGCACACCGAGCACGCGGGCGCCGGACACCGGCCGCGGTTCGCCCCCGGCGCCGAGCGCGCCGTACGCGCGGAGCGTGTGAGGAACTCGCAACATCCCGTAAACATGCCGAGCCTGCGCCATTAACACGAGCCCCGTATACAAAGAGCGGGCAATTCGTGGGGGCTAATTCTGCTGCCCGGAAAGAGAAATGCAAAAGGCCCGCCCGGTGATCCGGACGGGCCTTTCGATGCCGTGTGGCCGACGTGGGGGAATTCCCCCGCGGTCGTCCGTGCGGCTCTTCGTGCTCAGACGGTCTCGGGAAGCTCCTCGAGCCCCTCGGCGACCAGCTTCGCCAGACGGTCCAGGGCGGCGTCCGCGCCCTCGGCGTCGGAGGCGAGGACGATCTCCTCACCGCCCTGGGCGCCCAGGCCCAGGACGGCCAGCATCGAGGCCGCGTTCACGGGGGTGCCCCCGGCCTTGGCGATCGTCACCGGGACGCCTGCGGCCGTGGCGGCCCGGACGAAGATGGAGGCGGGGCGGGCGTGGAGACCCTCGGCCCAGCCGACGTTGACGCGGCGCTCAGCCATGTGTTGCTGCCCTTCGCAGTTCAGGGTTGTCTAGACCAGTCTTCCATATCGTGGCGCGTGCCCGGAGCGGCGTCCGGAACGGCTCCGGCGGCCCCCGGGCCGCGGCCTCGGCCCGGCGGTCGTCCACCACAGACTGCCTCGCGCCACCGTCGGACGCGAGCCGTAGTCTGGGGCCCATGCAGACCTCGTCGGACCGCCACGAGTACCCCGCCCACTGGGAGGCCGACGTGGTGCTGCGCGACGGGGGCACCGCGCGCATCCGCCCCATCACGGCCGACGACGCCGAGCGGCTGGTCAGCTTCTACGAGCAGGTGTCGGACGAGTCGAAGTACTACCGCTTCTTCGCCCCCTACCCGCGGCTGTCCGCCAAGGACGTCCACCGCTTCACCCACCACGACTTCGTGGACCGGGTGGGGCTCGCGGCGACCATCGGCGGCGAGTTCATCGCCACCGTGCGCTACGACCGCATCGGCGCCGGCGGCCGGCCCGCGAGCGGAGCGGAGGCCGACGAGGCCGAGGTCGCCTTCCTGGTGCAGGACGCCCATCAGGGCCGGGGCGTCGCGTCCGCCCTGCTGGAGCACATCGCCGCCGTCGCCCGCGAGCGCGGCATCCGCAGGTTCGCCGCCGAGGTGCTGCCCGCCAACACCAAGATGATCAAGGTGTTCACCGACGCCGGGTACACCCAGAAGCGCAGCTTCGAGGACGGCGTCGTGCGCCTGGAGTTCGACCTCGAACCCACCGACCGCTCCCTCGCCGTGCAGTACGCGCGCGAGCAGCGCGCGGAGGCGCGCTCGGTGCAGCGGCTGCTCTCGCCCGGCGCGGTGGCCGTCATCGGCACCGGCCGCATGCCCGGGGGCGTGGGACGCAGCATCCTCGACAACATCCGGGACGCCGGGTTCACCGGCCGCCTCTACGCCGTGAACGGGGCGCTGCCGGAGGGGCAGAAGGAACTCGACGGCGTGCCCGCCTTCCGCTCGGTGCGTGACATCGACGGGCCCGTGGACCTGGCGGTCGTCGCGGTGCCCGCCGAACGGGTCCCCGAGGTGGTCGCCGAGTGCGGCGAGCACGACGTCCAGGGGCTCGTGGTGGTCTCCGCCGGCTACGCCGAGTCCGGCCCCGAGGGCAAGGAACGCCAGCGCGCCCTGGTCCGGCAGGCCCGCAGCTACGGCATGCGGATCATCGGGCCGAACTCCTTCGGCGTCATCAACACCTCGCCCGAGGTCCGGCTGAACGCCTCGCTCGCCCCCGACATGCCCCGCCCCGGCCGGATCGGACTGTTCGCCCAGTCCGGCGCCATCGGGGTCGCCCTGCTGTCGCGCCTGCACCGACGCGGCGGCGGCGTCACGGGCGTGACGGGCGTCTCCACGTTCGTCTCCTCCGGCAACCGCGCGGACGTCTCCGGCAACGACGTCCTGCAGTACTGGTACGAGGACGCCGACACCGACGTCACCCTCATGTACCTGGAGTCCATCGGCAACCCCCGCAAGTTCACCCGCCTCGCCCGACGCACCGCCGCGGCCAAGCCCTTGGTCGTCGTCCAGGGCGCGCGTCACGGAGCGGGACCGCGTGGGCACGCCGTCCGCGCGACCCAGCTGCCCCACGCGACCGTGTCGGCGCTGCTGCGGCAGGCCGGGGTGATCCGCGTGGACACCATCACCGACCTGGTCGACGCGGGCCTGCTGCTCGCCCGCCAGCCGCTGCCGGCCGGGCCCCGGGTGGCGATCCTCGGCAACTCCGAGTCCCTGGGCCTGCTCACCTACGACGCCTGCCTCGCCGAGGGTTTGCGCCCGCACCCTCCGCAGGACCTCTCGACGGCCGCCTCGGCGGCGGACTTCCACGCCGCGCTCTCCCGCGCGCTGGCCGACGACACCTCCGACGCCGTGGTCGTCACCGCCATCCCGGCCGTGGGGGAGGGCCCGGTCGGCGACGCCGCCCTCGCTGAGGCGCTGCGCTCGGCGGCCGCCGCGGCACCGACCAAGCCCGTCCTCGTGGTCCACGTGGAGCTGGGTGGTCTCGCGGAGGCCCTGTCCGCCGCGACCAGCACGGCACCCCAGCCAGGCGCGGCCTTCGGCCCGGTCCCGGCGGACGGCGGCGCGGCGGTGGACGGTGGCGCGGAGGCTGACGGCGGCACCGGGGCCCAGGACGCCGACCCCCTCGCGCCGGCGGCACCCCCCGCGCCGGTCCCCCCTCCCGAGGGCGCCCACCTCATCCCCGCCTACCCGGCCGCCGAGCGCGCCGTACGGGCGCTCGCGCAGGCCGTGGCCTACGGGCAGTGGCGGCGCGAGGCCACCGACCCCGGCAAGGTGCCCGAGTACGAGGACATCGACGAACGCGGAGCCGCCTCCCTCATCGAGGGGCTGCTCTCCCGCGGCCAGGGCCTCACCCTCACCACCGACGCCACCTGCGAACTGCTCGCCGCCTACGGCATCCACGTGCACCGCGCCCTGCCCGCGCCCACGCCGGACGCCGCCGCCGAGGCCGCGCGCGCCCTCGGCTACCCGGTCGCCCTGAAGGCGACCGCACCCCACCTGAGGCACCGCGCCGACCTGGGCGGCGTCCGCCTGGACCTGGCCGACGAGGAGCAGCTGCGCCGGGCGTACGGCGAGCTGACCGAGCTGTTCGGCGGTCCGGAGGAACTGCGCCCCGTGGTGCAGCGGATGGCCCCGCGCGGTGTCGACACCGTCGTCCGCGCGGTCATCGACCCGGCGGCCGGCGCCGTGCTGTCGTTCGGGCTCGCCGGGGCCGCCTCCCAGCTGCTGGGCGACATGGCGCACCGCCTGATCCCGGTCACCGACCGGGACGCGACCTCGCTGGTGCGCTCGATCCGCACCGCGCCCCTCCTGTTCGGCTGGCGCGGCTCGGCGCCCGTCGACACTCCCGCGCTGGAGGAGCTGATGCTGCGGGTGTCGCGGCTGGTCCACGACCATCCGGAGGTCGTCGCCGTCACCCTGGAGCCGGTCGTCGTCGCCCCGCACGGCGTGAGCGTCCTGGGTGCCTCCGTGCGCCTGGCCCCGCCGCCCGCCCGCGACGACCACGGGCCCCGGACCCTGCCCACGTACTGACCGGGGGCGAGCGGTGCCTCGCAGTCAGTGGCCACCCGTAGGATGGGCGACATGGCCAAGACCAGTACGACGACCCAGGGGCTGCGGACGGCGATCGAACGCAGCGGCTACTACCCGGCTCTCGTGGCCGAGGCGGTGGAGGCCGCCGTGGGCGGCGAGCCCATCCGGTCGTACCTGGTCCACCAGGAGACGACGTTCGACCAGAACGAGGTACGGCGGCACGTGACCGTGCTCGTCCTCACCGGCAACCGCTTCATCGTCAGCCACACCGACGAGCAGGCCGCGGACAGCACCTCCTCCACCCCCTACGCCACCACCTCCACCGAATCGGTGAAGCTCGGCCGGATCTCGTCGATCGTGGTCAGCCGCGTCGTCGCCAACCCGGAGTCCTACACGCCGGGCACGCTGCCGCGCGAGATCGTGCTCACCATCGGCTGGGGCGCGGTCTCCCGCATCGACCTGGAGCCTGCCGCCTGCGGCGACCCCGACTGCGAGGCCGACCACGGCTACACGGGCAACTCCACGGCCGACGACCTGAGCCTGCGCGTCAGCGAGGCCGGTGACGGCCCGGAGACGGTGCGCCAGGCCCTGGTCTTCGCCCAGGCCCTGTCCGAGGCGACCGCGGACCTGCGCTGATGGCTCACCCCCCGCCCGCCGCCCACGACCGGGGGCACCTGGCAGCGCACCTCTGGGACACCCACCCGGAGCCGCTCCCCGTCGACTCCGCCCCGGTACCGGCGTACGGCACCGGCTCCCTCGCCGACCTGCTGCCCACCCTCGCCGCCGGCCTCGGCGTCCCCGGCATGACCGTCGGTATCGGCGAGCTCACCCCCGCCGACCGGAACTGCGTCTTCCTGATCGACGGCCTCGGCTGGGAGCAGCTGAAGGCCCACCCGGAGGAAGCGCCGTTCATGACGTCCCTGCTGGCCGCCTCGCGCGGCGGCACCGGACGCCCGATCACCGCCGGGTACCCGGCGACCACCGCGACCTCCCTGGCCTCCGTCGGCACCGGTCTGCCGCCGGGCGCGCACGGCCTGCCCGGCTACACCGTGCGCGACCCGGACACCGGCGAGCTGATGAACCAGCTGCGCTGGCAGCCCTGGACCCCGCCCGGCGCCTGGCAGCCGTACCCGACCGTCTTCGAACTGGCGCACCGCGCGGGCGTGCACGCCGCACAGGTGTCCTCCCCGCACTTCGCCAACACCCCGCTGACCAAGGTCGCGCTCAGCGGCGGCACCTTCCAGGGACGGCTGTCCGGGGAGGACCGCATGGACACCGCGGCGGAGCAGCTGGCCGCCGCCGACCGCTCGCTCGTCTACACGTACTACGCCGAGGTCGACGGGGCCGGTCACCGCTTCGGCGTCGACTCCGACACCTGGCGCGGCCAGCTGATGTACGTCGACCGCCTGGTGCAGCGCCTGGCCGAGCAGCTGCCGCCGCGCAGCGCCCTCTACGTCACCGCCGACCATGGCATGATCGACGTGCCCTTCGACGAGCAGCACCGGATCGACTTCGACGAGGACTGGGAGCTGAAGGCGGGCGTCGCCCTGCTCGGCGGCGAGGGCCGCGCGCGTCACGTCTACGCGGTGCCCGGCGCCGCCGGGGACGTGCTGGCCTGCTGGCGCGAGGTGCTCGGCGAGCAGTTCTGGGTGGCCTCGCGCGACGAGGCGATCGACGCGGGCTGGTTCGGCCCGTCGGTCGACGAGCGCGTGTACCACCGGATCGGCGACGTGATCGCGGCCGCCCGGGACGACGTCCTGCTCATCGCCTCCGAGCGGGAGCCGAGGGAGTCGGCGATGGTCGGCAACCACGGTTCCATGACCCCTGCCGAGCAGCTGGTCCCCCTGCTCGAAGTACGCTCCTGACGCGTCCCGTCCCTGATCCCTGCCGAAAGGTGTTCGACCCCCCATGTCCGAGCTGGTGTTCTTCTGCGGCACGATGGACTGCGGGAAGTCGACGCTCGCTCTGCAGATCGAGCACAACCGGTCGGCACGCGGCCTGGTCGGCATGATCTTCACGCGGAACGACCGGGCCGGCGAGGGCAAGCTGTCCTCCCGCCTGGGCCTGGTCACCGACGCGGTGGAGGTCGGTGACGGCGCCGACCTGTACGCCCACCTCGTCGACCACCTCTCGCAGGGCCGACGCGCGGACTACGTGATCGCCGACGAGGCGCAGTTCCTGGCGCCCGAGCAGATAGACCAGCTCGCGCGCGTGGTGGACGACCTGGAGCTCGACGTCTACGCCTTCGGCATCACCACCGACTTCCGCTCCAAGCTGTTCCCCGGCTCCCAGCGCCTGGTCGAACTCGCCGACCGTGTCGAGGTGCTCCAGGTCGAGGCCCTGTGCTGGTGCGGCGCCCGCGCCACGCACAACGCCCGCACGGTCGGCGGCGTGATGGTCGTCGAGGGCGCCCAGGTCGTCGTCGGCGATGTCACCGGCTCCACGGACGAGATCGGCTACGAGGTCCTCTGCCGCCGCCACCACCGCCGCCGCATGACGGCGGCGACGGCGAGGGCGGCGGCCCTGGCACCGGACGTGCTGCCGGTGTCGTCTAGCTGAGCCGCCCGGCCGAGAAGGTCGCACACTTTTCCAAACAAGTGATCGAATCCGGCGGTCGGTCCCGCTATGATCGTCGACTGGCAAGGCCGTAGCGCAGAGGTCGTCGCGCCCACGCATCAAGCTGGAGGACGTCGGTTCGAATCCGACCGGTCTTGCCGCCCTAGTCGTGGAGAAACGTCGACAGACGTCGGTCCGTCGCGGGCGGGCGGGGGCCGTACCGGCCCCCGGCGGACCGGACACCGGCGACGGACCGGTGGAGTGGTGATGACGCAGCCGACCCCCGTGCGCTGCCCGGCGATCGAGCACCCGGACGTCCCGTCCGCCGATCCCGAGGGCCTGGACCCGCTGCTGGCGAGGCTCGGCTCGGACCGGGCGGTCGAGGACGACGAGACCTTCCCACTCGGCACTCTCCGCGCGGACGGCCGCGTCGACCTGTGCAAGCAGGGACTCGGAGCGGCGGGCGCCGCCCGGCTGATGCCCGCCGCGGCAGCATCCCCGCACGCCCGGCATGTCCTGCTCGGCACCAACGCCATAGGCGACGAGGGGGCGTCGACGGTCGCTCGCGCCCTCGCCGGCGGCCACGGTCTGCGCACCCTGTATCTCGGCTGCAACCGCATCGGCCCCGACGGCGTCACCGTCCTCGCCGACGCGCTCTCCGGCGACGACACCGTCCGCGCCCTCTGGCTCAAGCGCAACCCCGTCGGCGACGACGGTGGCACGGCCCTCGCCGCGATGCTCCGCCGCAACACGGCACTACGGACCCTCGACCTCGTCAACACCGGTGTCACGACGGCGAGTCTGCGCCTCCTGCTCGACGCCCTCACCAGCCGCCCGCACCCCGTGGAACGCCTCTTCCTCGGCGGGAACGGCCTGACCGCCGACACCGCCGGACTGCTCGCGGCGCTCGTCCGGGACGCTGGGGTGCGCGAGCTGTACCTGCCCGCCAACCACCTCGGCGACCGGGGCGCCGCCGTGCTCGCGGCAGCGGCCGCCGACTCCGCACACCCCGCACGGCTCGGCCTGGGCGGCAACGGCATCGGTCCCGCCGGAGCACGCGCCCTCGCCGACGCCCTGGGCGGCATCGAGGCGCTCGACCTCGGACGGCCCATGTCGGAACGCAGCCTCGGCGCACCCGCCAACGCCACCGGTGACGACGGCGCGCATGCCTTGGCCTCCGCGCTCCCCGGCAGCCCCCTGCGCCGGCTGGAGCTGCGCCACACCGGCCTCACCGGACGCGGCGCCAAGTCCCTCCTGGCGGCCGTTCCGGACGACTCCCCGCTGGAGTACGTCGGCCTGGGCCCCGGGCTGCCCCGCAAGGTGAAGCGCTCCTTCACCCGGCGTCTGCGGCCCATGACCGCCGCCCACCCCGACCTGCGCGCGACAGGGAGCGTCTACCGGTGAGCCGCCGCACCGCACCCGCGTGCTTTTCGCCTGCGACGGCGTCGAGTTGGCGCCGGATCCGGCGGTACGCCGTCCCGCGCGCCATGATCGAGCGCGCGACCGAACGCCGTCACGCGGGTGACTGGAGGGGCGCCTGCGCGGCGGCCCGGTTCGACGTCGACATCGACCTGGCGGAGATCGCCGAGCACTGCGGCCACGACGTCGCCGCCGCGCTGGAGGACGACCTGCGGCACCTGGTCCCCGACCTGGTGCGATGGCACCTGCCCCGGACGCTCGACGGCTGGACCACCCTGGACACCGACCGCACCGTGGTCCTCGCCCGGTACCGGCCGGTCGGCGCGGACGAAGGCCCGCGCGCCACGCCGTACCTGCACCTCACCACACCCAAGATGCGGCAGGGACCGCAGCGGGTCTCCCTCAGCTTCGGCACGCTCGCGGCCGAGGGGCCGGTCGGCGTCTTCGGCGGCCTGACGGAGGACTGGCGGTACGCCCGGCACCTCTGGGACGCCCGGCACACCGCCGCCCTGCGCGAGCACGCGGGCGGTCCTGGACGGCTCCCGTTCTTCGATGCGGAGGGCGGACTGCTCGCCCCTGACGCACTGCCCTCCTCGGACCCCGGTGACGGCGACCCGGCCGGACGGGCCGAGTGGGTGACGCTGCTGCACGAGAAGGGGGAGATCCACGAGGCCTTCGCCGCCGCCGGGATCGACGCCGACCTGGCGGCGCCGGACAGCGGCCCCAGGTGGTACGTGGGCGCGGAGACATCCGTCGCCGTTCTCTCGCTCGACCACACCCGCCTGGCGCAGGAGATGCGCCGGCTGCGGGACGAGGGCGCGGGCGACCGCTTCCTGATGCTCGACCACTGGCACAGCAACCTTCTCTGGAAGCTGAAGGACGGCGGCCTCTCGGTGAGGGTCGTCGACCCCAGGAAAAGCACCGAGAAGCTGCCGTTCCTGCCCGAGACGCTCTGGCGCAGGCTCCCCGACCTCGACCTGCTCCGGGTGGGCGGGATCGAGCCGGAAAACCTGCATCCGCTGGTCGCCGAGGCCCTGTTCCCCGGCGTCCGGCCCGACGGAGGTATCGGTGGACCACCGGGTCCCGAGGCTCCTCCGCCCGTCCGGGTGCGCTGCCGGGGCGAGTGGCACGAGGTCGGCTTCCGTCCGGGCGCCCTGCTCCGTATGCCGCACAGCGACGAGGAACAGCAGCGCGAGCGGGCCCTGCGCGCGTTCGGCGGCGCCGTCGCGGGATGTTTCGCCGTGGAGCAGACCTGGTCGTCGGGCGAAGGGCGGCTGCCGAAGGCGCTCCGCGCGCAGCGGCGCGACCTGTTCCTGCGCGGCCAGCACGGCGACACCGACGGCGTGCTCCAGCTTCTCGACATGGGTGTGGACTGCCGCGTCCGTGATGCCGCCGGACGCTCCCTGCTGCACGTGTTGAACCTCGTCGACCACGAGCCCCTGCTGCCCCGGCTGCTCGCGGCGGGGCTCGACCTGGAGGCGAGGGACTCGCAGGACAAGACCCCGCTGTTCGTGGCGGTCGCCGAGGGCGGTTCCCGCGCCCTGGTGGAGGCTCTGCTGGACGCGGGCGCCCGGATCGACGTCGAGGACCACATGGAGCAGTCGCTCGCGCACGTGATCCGCCGTTACCGGCGGGACGATCTGGCCTTCCTCCGCAAGCGCGTCCGTGAGGAGCACCCGGACGTCGGCGGCGACTGGTGGGACGAGTACCTGGACCGCCGCGACGAGAACGACTAGCGCGTCGGCCCGACGGCCACCGACCCGCACCCGTCCCCGCGCGGCACGAGCCCGCCCGGCACAGCGAGGAACCCAGCCTTGACCACCAGAGGAACCCAACCTTGACCACCACCCCCGCCCCGCTCGCCGCCGCCGACGCCCTCGTCGCCCGGCTGCGCGCGCGCCGCACCGAACCCGTCGCCAGCTCCCAACTGGAGGCGCTGACCCTGGCAGTGACGGCCAACCAGCCCGTCCTGCTGTGGGGCGAACCCGGCATCGGCAAGTCGGTCGGACTGGAACAGCTCGCCGCCGGACTCGGCCTCCCGCTGGAGACGGTCATCGCGAGCGTCCACGAGCCCTCGGACTTCGCCGGGCTCCCGATCGTCGGCGACGACCCGGCGGCGACCGGCGTGCCCATGGCCCCGCCCGACTGGGCGGTCCGGCTCCGGGACGCCGGGCACGGCCTGCTGTTCTTCGACGAGTTGTCCTCCGCGCCCCCGGCGGTGCAGGCGGCTCTGCTGCGTGTGGTGCTGGAACGCCGGGTCGGCAGCCTGGTCCTGCCGGACGCGGTGCGGATCGTCGCCGCCGCCAACCCGCCGTCGAGCGCCGCCGACGGCTGGCACCTCAGCCCGCCGCTCGCCAACCGCTTCGTCCACCTCCATTGGACCCACCACCCGGCCACGGTCGCGCGCGGCATGGCCGGAACCTGGCCGGAGGCGACGGTCCCGGTCGTCGACCCCGCGAAGGTGCCCGGCGCGGTGGCGCGGGCACGCGGCGCCGTCTCCGGTTTCCTCACAGCCCGCCCCGGCCTGGTCCACCAGCTCCCCGGCGACGCGGAGGCCCGCGGCCGCTCCTGGCCGTCCCCGCGCACCTGGGAGATGGCGCTGCGGCTGCTGGCGACGGCGTACGCGACCGGCGCGGGCCGTGAGGCGACGGCCGTCGCGCTCACCGGGGCCGTGGGCGACGGCGCGGGCATCGAGTTGCTGTCGTACCTGGAGCACCTGGACCTGCCCGACCCCGAGCGGGTCCTCGCCGACCCCGACGCGTTCGCGCTGCCGGACCGCGGCGACCGGCAACTGGCCTTCCTCATCGCGATCGTGGCCGCCGTGCAGAGCGATCTCACGCGGCCCCGCTGGGAAGCCGCCTGGGCCGTGCTGGCCAAGGCGGTGGACGCGGGTGTGCCGGACGTGGCCGCCCGTGCCGCCACCGACCTCGCGGCGATGCGCCGGCTGGACTGGCCCGTACCTCCCGGCATCGACGCGTTCCTGGACCTGCTGCAGCTGTCCGGGGCCCTGCCCGGCGGCCGTTGAGACGAGCGGGCATGACGGACCCCCGCGGCGGCCTGGACCGCACCAAACTCCTCGCCGCCCGCTACCGCGCGGCGCACGACCGCCCCTATCTGGCGTCGGCGCTGTACGCCCTCGGCATCGTGGAGAGCACCGCGGTGCCGACCATGGGCGTGGACCGGCACTGGCGCTGCTACGTGTCGCCCGCGTTCGTCGACGCGACGCCCGTCGACGAGCTCGCGGGCGTGTGGATCCACGAGGTGGCCCATCTGCTGCGCGACCACCACGGCCGCGCCGGACGGCTCCCCGCCGCCGACCAGCGCGACCACTGCCGCGTCAACGTCGCCCAGGACTGCGAGATCAACGACGACGTCCTCGCCGACGGCCTGCGCCTGCCCGCCGGACGCGTGGAACCCCGTCTCTACGGTCTGCCCGCCGGCCAGCTGTTCGAGCAGTACCTGCCGGCACTGCCCCCGCACGTCCGGGAACACGACTGCGGTTCGGGCGCCCACGGCATCTCCGCACCGTGGGAACTCCCGCGGGCCGACGGCCCCGACGGGGTCGGCGAGGCCGAGGCACAGGCACTGCGGCGGCACACCGCCGAGGCGATGCGCGCCCACCAGCGCTCCCGTGGCACCCTGCCCGGTGGCTGGCAGCGCTGGGCCGAGGAGGTCCTGGAACCCACGGTCGACTGGCGGCAGGCCCTGACCGGCGCGGTACGGGAGGCCGCCGCCTGGGCGGGCGGCGCCGTCGACTACACCTACCGCCGTCCCTCGCGCCGCACCCCGGCACTGCGCGGTGTGGTCCTGCCGAGTCTGCGCCGTCCGCTGCCCCGGGTGGCCGTCGTCGTCGACACCTCGGGCTCGATGGGCGAGGCCGAACTCGCGGCGGCACTGGGGGAGATCACGGGTGTCCTGCGTGAGGTCGGCGTACGCGGCAACCGTGTCACCGTCCTCGCCTGTGACGCCGACGTGCACGCCGTGTCGCGGGTGACGACGACCGAGGAGGTCACGCTCGGCGGTGGGGGCGGCACGGACATGCGCGTCGGCATCGACGCCGCGCTCGCGTCCCCCGAACGCCCGTCGGTCGTGATCGTCCTCACCGACGGGTTCACCCCCTGGCCCGCCGAAATCCCGTCCTGTCGCCTGATCGCGGCCCTGATCGGCGACGGCGCGCCCGAGCCGCCGCCCTGGGTGGAAACGGTGCGCGTCCCGGCTGCCCCGGTCTAACCGGCCACGTCCAGCAGCAGCTCGCTCAGTTCGGCCGGCATCGTGATCATGCAGTCGTGCCCGGTGGGCAGTTCCCGTACCCGCGACGGCGTCCCGTTGGGCTGGAGCGCCGGCACCGGGCGGCGCACGATGCCCTCCGGAGCCGCGCCGACGCAGTGGATGTGCGTGCGCGGGACCTGGCGCAGCGCAGGGTTGTCCAGACGCGCCGGCTGCTGGAGGCACAGCACCGGGTGGTCGGACAGCATGCCGCGCAGCCACTCCTGGTCCGCCGGATCGGTCACACCGAACAGGCCGAAGGGTGGCGGCAGTTCCGGCAGGGGCGGGATGCGCCACGGGGTGTCCGTGGACGCGGCGAGGTCGATCAGGCTCTGGGTGACGGGCTGCGCGCCGACCGCCGTCTCGCCGTGTTCCGGGACCATCGCGTCCAGGTACACCAGATGCGCGACCCGCTCCGGGACCTCGTTCGCCGCCGACGAGATCACCAGGCCCGCGTAGCTGTGGCCGACCAGGATCACGTCGGTCAGGTCCTCGTCCTTGATCAGCCGGACGACGTCCTCGACGTGCGTGTCCAGGCCCACCTCGGGACCGAGCAGGTGCGCCTTGTCGCCGTAGCCGGTCAGGGAGGGGTGGAACGCGCGGTGTCCGGCCGCTTCCAGAAGCGGGGCCACCCGCTCCCAGCACCGTCCGTCGTGCCAGGCGCCGTGGACAAGGAGGTAGGTCGACACAAGGGTGCCTTTCACGCAGGGGCAGGGGAGGGGAGCGGTTCCCTTCCGTGCCTCGGTACGCTTCGGGAACCGCTCGTTCATCCTGGTGCACCCGCCCGGTCACGGGCAATAAGGCACATTTCGGTGACCCGGTTCCCCGGAGGTAACCATGACCCCACCCGACGGCCCGTCAGCAGCGATCCACCGGCAGCACCCGTGCCGGACGGCCGACGTGCTGAACATCGTCGGCGACAAGTGGTCCCTGCTGGTCGTCCGCAACCTCAGCCAGGGGCCGCGCCGCTTCACCGAGCTCAAGCGCGCCACCACCGGCATCAGCCAGCGCATGCTGACCGTCACCCTGCGCAGCCTGGAGCGCGACGGCATCCTGACGCGCACGGTCCACAACGTCATGCCACCGCACGTCAGTTACGAGCTCACCCCGATGGGCGCGACCCTCCGCGAGGCCACCGCGCCCCTGCTGGAGTGGTCCACCCACAACCTGGACGGCATCGACGCCGCCCGGGCCGCCTACGACACCCGCGCCGAGACCGCCCGGCCGACACCCTCGTAAGCCCAGCCCGGCGGATCGTGCCGGACAGGCCCTAGCCCTCCCGTCCGTGCCGCCGCCGCAGTCCCTCCGCCAGCGGGGCCTTGGCGAAGGCGCCCGCCGCCACCCGGGACGCGACCGTGCGGCGGACGATCCGGTCGGTCAGCGCCGGGGCGTGCCGGGCCAGCGCCATCTCGGCCCGGCCGCGGCGGGTCGTCGCCACGTCGCGTGGGGCCCGGCGGGCGGTGACCGCCGAGACCACCGCGGCCACCACACCCTCCAGCGGCTCCGGCCGCGACACCCCGTCCAGGGAGAGCCCCGCCTCACGGGTGCTGTCGTGGATCGGGCTGCGCACCATGCTCGGGTAGACGGTCGTCACTCCCACATGGGTGCCGACCTCCAGCCGCAGCGTGTCCGCGTACGCGGCGAGGGCCCGCTTGGAGACCCCGTACGCGGCGGCCAGCGGCAGCGGCATCACCGCCATCCGCGAGGCGATGAACACCACCCGCCCGCGCGCCCGTTCGAGATGGGGGAGGGCCGCCGCCGTCACGTCCCAGGCGGCGAGCAGGTTGAGGTTCAGCTGGGCGTGCACCTCCGCCGACGGCCGCAGCTCCGCGGGTGCCGGACCGCCCCGGCCCGCGTTGTTGACCAGGACGTCCACGCCCCCGCCGAGCAGCCGCACGGCCTCCTCGACGCCCTTGG
The DNA here is from genome assembly GCF_000527195.1 of Streptomyces sp. CNH189. Classification (NCBI taxonomy): domain Bacteria; kingdom Bacillati; phylum Actinomycetota; class Actinomycetes; order Kitasatosporales; family Streptomycetaceae; genus Streptomyces; species Streptomyces sp. CNH189. Next base: position 127,232 of record NZ_AZUS01000011.1, on the reverse strand, counting down.
TCACCGACTCCGGATCGGTCAGGTCGCAGCCCACCACCGGCACCGGTGCCGAGGCGTCGGCGTGCAGGTCCAGGCCGACCACGCGGGCGCCGAGCTCGGTGAAGCGCGCCCCCAGCGCCCGGCCGAAGGTCCCCGCGGCGCCCGTGACGAGCACCCGCCGTCCCGCGAGCGGGGTCACGTCCCGTCCGCCGTCCAGGTCCCGCGCCACCTGGCGCAGGTACTGGTCGACGTCGATCCGCATGTGCGGCCGTTTGCCGCCCCAGCGTTCCCGCGCCGCGTGCAGCTCCGCGGTGACCGAGGCCAGCATCCGGTCGCGCGGCGGCCTGCGCAGCCGTCCGGTCAGATGCGCGGCGAGCAGCCGGCTCTGCGCCTCCACCACCGGCAGCGCCGACCCCGTCGACTGCATCAGGCCCACGAAGGACAGGGCGTCGTCGTCCAGCGGGAACACGTGCCGGTACAGCGGCAGCCGGGCCGGGTCGGGGACCAGCGCCGGGTCGAGGAACGGCACGGTCGCCCGGTACCCGGTGCACCACAGCACGTGGTCCACCTCGTCCTCCCGCCCGTCCGTGAAGCGCACCCGGCGCCCGTCGAAGCGTTCGATGCCCGCCCGTACGCCGATCCTCCCGGCCCGCACCAGCGCGGGGACCGTGTCACTCAGCGTCGGATGGTCCTGGAGCACGCCCTCGGGGGACGGGGGCAGCGCCGGGCCCTCCGTGCCGCGGGCCGCGAGCCGCAGCATCGTCTGGGAGAGCCGCTGGCGCAGCCGCCACGGCAGGACGGCCGCCAGCGCGCCGTTCCACTGGTCGGTCGGGCGGCCGAACAGCCGCTTGGGCAGCACCCACACGCCGCGCCGAGCCGAGATCAGCACCTCGTCCGCCTGCTCCGCCAACTCCGTCGCGATGTCCATCGCGGAGTTGCCGGTGCCGACGACCAGCACCCGGCGGCCCGCGAACTCGGACGGCTCGCGGTAGGCGTGCGCGTGCGAGGTGGTCCCCTCGAAGGTGCCGGAATACGGCGGTTCGGGCAGACGCGGGGTGTGGTTGTGCCCGTTGGCGACCACGAGATGGGCGACCGGCTCCTCGTACGCGCCGTCGGGGCCGGTCAGTTCGAGGAGCCAGCCGTCCTCGGTGCGCCGGGCGGCGACGAGTTCCGTGCCCGTGCGGAAGTGCTCCGTCACACCGAAGCGTCCGGTGTAGTCCTGGACGTACGACAGCAGTTGGCCACGCGAGGGGTAGTCCGGCCACTCCGCGGGCATCGGGTGGTCGGCGAACTCGGTGCGAGCCCTCGACGTGTTGAGCCGCAGCCCCTCGTACGCGGCGGTGTCCGGGGCCAGTCGCCACAGTCCGCCCAGCTCGTCGGCGCGCTCCACGCCGAACACCTCGACGCCTGCCTGGAGCAGCGCCTTCACGGCCGCGATGCCCGCTATGCCGCCGCCGACGACGGCCACCCGTCCCGGTCCCGCCGTGCCCCGTCCTGCGCCCATCGCGTCCGCGCCCTTCCCCGAGCCGTGCAGCCGTCGTATGCGGCTGTCCCGTGGAGTTATTCCAACGTGCGATGGATTATTACGTCACTTCCGTCGCCGGCACCAGCCCTCCGCCCGCCCGCGCTCCCTTCGGTCCCGTACAGGGCGTCGAGGAAGCGGCGCACCCAGAGCCGGAACTCGTAGCGCTCGCGCTCCCGTTCCGCGGGGGAGGCGGCGGCCAGCGCGGTGACGTGACCGTGCGCCGCCCACACCAGGCTGCGGACCGTGACGTGCGGCGTGGTCTCGCGCACGGTCCCCGCCTGGGCGGCCTCCAGCAGTGCCCGCTCCACGTCGCCGTACAACGGCAGCGCGTAGGCCCGGTCCAGGCCCGCGCCGCGCGTCGGGTCGAGCCACCGGCGCAGCCACAGGAACGTGGTGTGCGGATGCTCCTCCAGGAAGTCCACGAAGCCCTCCGCGAGCGCGCGCAGCGCCGCGCTGAGGGGCTCCCCGCCCGCCGCCGTGGCCCGGTCCAGGTCGGCCACCAGCGGGGCGAGCGCCGCCCGCTCGGCTGCGTGCACCCGCTCGAAACAGGCGTCGTACAGAGCCTCCTTGGCGGGGAAGTGGTGGTGCAGGCTCGACACGTCGATGCCCACCCGCGCCGCGATGTCACGCAGCGAGGTCCCCTCCGGCCCCCGGGCGGCGAACAGTTCCGTGGCCTCCCGCAGGATCCGCTCGCGCGTGGAGGGCCCGTCCCGCTCCGCGCGCCGGGGCCGTCCCGGACCGCGCCGGGCGGGCCGCTCGTCGGGGGATGTCTCGCTGCTCTTCCTCATCCGGCACAGTCTGGCTAGGATCCGCAGACCTCGCAATCCAACACCTGAGGGATTCATGAACGCCGCCACAGGATCCGAAGCCCCTCTCCCCGACGAGCGTGCCCCCGCCGCCGTGGCGGACGCCGCGGACGGCGCCGACGTGCCCCGTCCCGCGCTCGTGCGCTACGCGCTCGGCTCGGCCGGCATGGGCGTCTACGTCACCGTCCCGGGCCTGCTGCTCCTGTATTTCCTGACCGACACCCTCGGCGTCGCCCCCTGGCTGGCCGGTCTGGCGCTGCTGGTCCCCAAGGCCGTGGACATCGTCCTGCACCCGTACGTCGGCTCGCTGTCCGACCGTGAGCGTGCCAGCCGGGGGACCAGGCTGCGGCTCCTGAAGGCGGGCTGTGCCCTCGCGCCCGCCTTCGTCGCGCTGTTCGCCGTCCCCGGGCCGGTGGCCGACCGGCCGTGGACCGCCGCCCTCTGGGTCGCCGGCTGGTTCGTCGTCGCCAACGCCCTGTTCGCCGCGTACCAGGTGCCCTATCTCGCCACCCCCACCGACATGACGGTCGGCTACCACGGCCGGACCCGGGTGCTGTCCTTCCGGATGGTGGTCCTCACCGTCGGCATCCTCGTCGGCGGCGCGCTGGCCCCGCTGCTGGCGGGGGAGGGCGACTCGGTCGGCCGGTACGTGAGCATGGCCTTGGTCCTCGGCGCGTTCACCGTGGTCTTCCAGTTCGTCGGCGTCGGTGGCGTCCGCGACCTCCTGCCCGCCCCCGAACCCGGCCGACGGGCCCCGGAACGGACCGCGCGCAACCCGGCCCTCGCCCAGGTCCGGGACGTACTGCGCCGCAACCGCCCCTTCCGGGTGCTGGTCTCCTGCTACCTCCTGGTCTCCACCACGACCCACCTGGTCCTCGCCGGTCTGCCGTACTACGCCCGGCACGTACTGGACCGCCCCGGCTTCACCACCGTCCTCATGGCCGCGTTCGTCGCCCCCGCGCTGCTCACCACGCCCGTGTGGTTCCGCCTGTCGCGGAGCTGGGGCAAGCAGCGCTGCCTGCTGCTGTGCCAGGGGTTCTTCGTCGCCGGGGCGCTCGGCCTCGCGGCGGGGAAGGGGGCCGGGCTCGTGGTGCCCGTCCTGTGCACCCTCGTGCTCGGCGTGTGCTTCGCGGGCCTGCAGCTCTTCCCGTTCTCGATGGTCCCGGACACCGTCCGCGCCGGCGGCGGCGCCGAGACCGACCGGACCGGCGCCTACACGGGGGTGTGGACCGCGACGGAGGCGACGGGCGCCGCGGCCGGCCCCTACCTGTACTCGGCGGCCCTGGCGCTCGGCGGGTACGCGGCCGCGCGGGCCGGCGAGGAGGTCACCCAGTCGGGCGGCGCGCACACGGCCATCCTGCTCGGCTTCACGCTCCTGCCCGCCCTCCTCATGGCGGCCGCCCTCGCGGTCCAGTCCCGCTACCGCCTGGACGCGGACCTCAGCGGGCCCAGGAGGCCGTGACGAGGCTCAGCCCGTCACGACAGCCCTGACAGCGCTCGGGCAGCGGCTGTGGGCAGGCTCCTCGTCGTAACGGTCCGAGCCACCGAAAGTTCCTCACGAAGCCGCCCCGACTCGCCGTGGCGCGGCCTACGATGCACCTCCGGGAAATCGAGCGCACATCAGGGCCCCGGGATGCGCGACGGGGGCGGGGGATGGCATGGGACCAGGCGCGGGGGACGGGGGCAGCCCGGTGATCAGGGTGGCCGCCGTGGACGACCACCCCATCCTGCTCGACGGCATTGCGGCGTACTTCGCCGCTCATGCGCCCGGTATCCGGCTCGTGGCCACGGCCGAAAACGTCGACCTCCTGTTCGCGGCACTCGCCGGTGACACCACGGCATCCGTCGTTCTGCTCGACCTGCGCCTGCGCGACGGCAGCGACGTCACCTCGAATGTCCGACGGCTGCGGGCCACGGGGGCGCGCGTGCTGGTCTTCACCGCCGAGCAGCGCCCAGCCCTGGTGCGTCGGGCGCTCGACGAGGGAGCGCTCGGCCTTGTGCTGAAGGAGGATCCGCAGGAACGGCTCGTCGACGCGATCCGCACGGCGGACTCGGGCGAAATCTATGTCTCCAGCCGCCTCGCCCACTCGATCGTGACCGATCCGCGGGGTGAGGTCCGGCTGTCCGCCCGCCAGAGGGAGGTGCTGCAACTGATCGCCCGGGGCCTGCCCTACGCGGACATCGCACGCATGCTTCACATCACCGAGGACACCTTGCACACCCACCGCAAGAGGGCGGTCGAGGCCTACGCCAAGGTGGGTGACGACCAGATGGGAGGCACCAGCGGGCTCGTGTACCGAGCTGTGGCCGACGGGCACATCGACATCGGCCCAGACCTGCCGGAACGGACCGTCCCCTGAGACCGGGGTCCTACCGGTACGGGGTGGAGTGCGGGCTGTCCCGCGCGGTGGCCGCTCTGTCAGCCCTGTTCGCTCTGAGCTGGTCCGGATTCCTGCTGTCGGGAGCCGCGGAGCCATGGCCCGATGTCCGCGCGGTGGCACTGGTGTCGCTCGCGCAGGCTGTGGTGACGGTCGTACGCGGCGCACGGGTGCACCTTTCGCGTGGGGACCTCGGCATGGCTGTCGGCCTGGCGCTGGTGGGACCGGCGGTACTCGCCGCCGAGGGGACCTCCCGCGTCGTGATCGGGCAGCGTTGCCTGCTGACCACTCCCGCCGTGCTGCTCGCCGCAGCGGTGCTGCCGGGCCGTGCCCGCCGGTGGACGTACGCGGTGGTGATCGGTGCGCAGGTCGTCACCTGTTGGCCGGCGGACGGCCCGGCAGGCGCCGTCGAAGGCGTCTGGCCGCTGGTGGCGACGGCCGTGGCCGGTGATGTGCTTGCTCCGCTCATGCGCAGGGCGGGCGACCGGGCCGACCGAGCACGTGAGCGGGTACGGGCGGTACGAGCGGCTGCCGGCCGCGAGGCCGGCCGACGTGAGGCCCACCGCAACTTCCAGGGCGTGCTGCACGACGAGGTCAGTACCGCACTGCAGGCCATCGCCCTGCCCGGCGTCCCGTTGCTCCGGCTGCGGGAGGCGGCTGCGGGAGCCGTGGCGGCGCTCGCGGCCTACCCGGTCCGGCCGGCCGGCGCCGGCATGGTGGACCTGACGGCTCCGATCTGCGGACTCCGGCCACCCGCAGGGACGGAACTGACGGTCGAGACACCCGACGCGCTTCACGTTCCGGCACACGTCGCCGAGGCCGTGGTCGGCGCCGCCCGCGAGGCGCTCCGCAACGTCGAGGAGCATGCCGGGGCCCGGACCGTACGCGTACGACTGCAAAGCGTGGGCGGACAGGACCGTCCTGACACCGGGAGGGGTGCGGGTTTCCGGCTGAGCGTCACGGACGACGGGACGGGTTTCTCCGCCGGGGAGATCGCCCCGTCCTCGGTGGGCTTACAGCGTTCGGTCATCCGGCGCATGGACGAGGCCGGAGGACGGGCGGACATTCGCAGTACCCCTGGACGCGGCACCACCGTGCGGCTGGAGTGGCACCCGCCGGCCGCAGCTCCGGCGGACGCGGAAGAACTGGCCGACGCCCGGGACGGAACCGCCGAGGCGACGCTCGCACGGATGCGGGCCGCCGTGGGGGACGTGCGGCGCCCCCTGGCCGCCGTATGTCTGCCGTTCCTCTCGGCCATGGGGATCATCGCGGTCATACATGCCTCCCGCAGCCCGGGCACCGGCCCGCTCCTGATCTGGTACGCGCTGCTCGCGGGCCTGACCGTGGCGCTGCTCCTGCGGGCGGATGCGGGCATCTCCCGATACGCGGCCGGCGCGGCCTGCTGTTTCGCCGTTTCCGGCGTGCTCGGCAGCTTCCTGTTCCTTCCCCTCTCCGCCCTCAAGGACTTCGATTCCTGGCCGGTCGGCGCCGTGACACCGCTGCTGACTCTGCTGGTGATCGTCCGCCCTGCCTGGGAAGCGCTGACGGCACTGGCGCTGGAACAGGCGGGCATCGTCGTACTCGTCGTCACCGGCCCGCCGATTGCCTCCTCGCCCGGCGCAACCGTCGCCGTCGTGCTGCCCGCCCTCTTCGCGCCCGCACTCGGCGTCCTCACGGGCCTCGTCATCGGACGCACCATCGCCCACCTCGGCGGGGTGACCGCCCGGGCGGAGTCTGCCCGGTCGGCCTTGCTGGCCACCGAGGCGGCGCGGCGGGCCCGGGAGGAACTGCACCGTCAACGACTGGCCCTGCTCGGCGAGGAGATCCTTCCACTGCTGACCGAAGTGGGCTCCGGCCGGTGCGCGCCCGACGACCCAGGAATCAGGAACCGGGCCCGTCTGCTGTCCGGTGCCGTCCGCGACGAGCTCCAGCTTCCCGGCGTCCTCGACCGGACCGTGCGTGACCTGTTGGCGTCCGCCCGCCAGGGGGGATGCGCCGTCGCCATTCAGTCGGACTCCGACGACCTGCATCCGCCCGCTCTTCTGCGGCTGTTGCTGAGTACGGCGCTGACCAGCGGCCCCGCGCCGAACGAGATCATTCTTACCGTCAACGCCGTGACGGGCACCTTACGGGCCTCCCTCGTCGTGCTCCCAGGAGACCGGCAGCGGGCCCGGGCGCTGGAAGACGCGCTTTCGGCCGGCGGTGCCCGAACGGACGCCGACGTGCTGAACTCCGACACCTCCACCTACGTGGAAGCAGCCGTTCGCGCTCCCTGACCCCGCGCCCGCCGACCGTGTCCCCGTCGGCGGGGACAGACGGCACGATCCCCTTACCGGGACGATCGCGGTACCGGGGCGCGGGGCCCCGGTGATCCAGAAAGGCACGGTCATGTCCGGAACCATCCGCGACCGCCTGAGGCGGTTCACCACGTCGGTCGAGCAGTCCGAGGACCTCACACCCGCCCAGAAGAAGGCGGTCCTTGAAGGCTATGAGGAGGCGCTCGGCAAGGAAGGCCCGCCCCGGCTGGTCCTCATCGGTCAAACCGGAGTCGGCAAGTCCACGACGGTCAACGCCCTCTTCAATGCCGGACAGGAGGTCGGGCACAGCAAGGCGACCACCGACAGGGCCTGGACGATCCCGGTGCAGGAGGTCAGTGGGAGCAAGGGCGCCCTGGAGGTCGTCGACATGCCCGGCCTCGGTGACGACATCGCGAACTACCGCCGCTACCTGGACCTGTACCGGCAGATCCTGCCGACCGCGGACGCCATCGTGTGGATACACCCGGCCGAGGACCGGACGGTCCAGCTCGTGCAGCAGGCGCTGGCGGACGTCTTCGGGAACAGTCCCGACCTGGTCGGCCGCCTGGTGTTCGGCCTCAACAAGGCCGACGAAATCGGTCCGCACGACTGGAACAGGCACGCAAATCTGCCCTCCGAACTGCAGCGGGCCGCGCTACGGGAGCGGGAGGAGGAGTTCACCCGCAGCATCGCCCGCGTGCTGCCGTCCTGGCGGGGCCGGGCGGTGTGTTACGCGGCCGGCCGGTTCTTCAACCTGACGGCCCTGTTCAAGGAGATGATGTACGCCGTCCCCGAGCAGCGCCGGTGGGTTCTGGAGCAGCGCATGGCCCTGGCGGACTTCACGGCTCTGGTGGACCGCAAGCTGCTTCGGGCCGCCACGGCGAGGACCCTGGCCGAGATTCCGGAAGGCGATCCGAACCCACCCGTCCCGCAGCAGATGCCCCAGGACCGGACGCGACAGCCCGATCCGCACGAGCCTCGGTCCGTCGCCGACGCGCTGGCGGAACTCTCCGATGCCCAGTGGCGTGAGCTGTACGCCGACCGGGCTCGGTTCGAGGAGTACGTACGCCGTGTGGAGCGGGGGCAGAGCCGATGAACGCCGAACCGCGAACGGGAGCGGAGTTCGACGCGGTGGTGGACGCCCTGCGCTCGGTCATCCAGGAACAGATGGAGGACCTGCGGGAGATCGACCGGTTGTCGGAGGCGTCGTTCCGACTGTGGCTCAACAAGGTGGCCGGCCGGCTCGCGGCGGTCGCCGGTGTCTCCCTGGCACGCGTCAGTGCCTTCATCGACGACCTCGCGTCGATCGCGGCACGCATGGTCGAGACGGGGAAGCGGTCCTACCGGGACGCGTACCGCAGGGCCCGCCGCGTCCCGGACGACCCGCGACGGACACCATGACATGGGTCGAGTTCGCGTTCCCGCAGTGCCCGGCTTGCTCCCGCTCGTGGGCCGTGAGCCGGCACCGCGACTGCCCGGAGGACGCGGGAAGTGACGCCGGGAGCGGTGGCGGCGGTCTGGAGGTGGAGCCCGACCGGTCGCGAGTGCGCTGCTCGGGCTGCCGTCGGACGTGGGGGGTGTGGGAGACGAACTTTCACTGCCCCTGCGGACGCCGGTTCGAGGCACAGGAAGTGGAGGAGGCCGTTCGGGAGATCATCCGCGTAGCGTCCTTGCTGGCACAGGTGCTGGCTCAGCAGGCGCGGGACCTGGCGGACATCCGCCGCGCGGGTGACGCGTCGTTCCGCGCCTGGACGAGCCGTCTGGTCAACGCCGTGGCGAGTTCGCTCGGGACGATGGCAGGCCGCCTCGTCGGCAGCCTGCTGAGGGCCCTGGACTGAGAGCGACGGCGGCGGGCCCGGGTCGCCGGCGTCCGCCGCCACCTTGCCAGATCCGGGTGCGTCCCGGGGTCTCGGCCGTACAGTCGGCCGACTCGCGCCGTGCCCGGGCGCGACAGCCGCGGCCACGCGACACCGGCGCGTCAGCGCGGACCCCGTAGCAGCGCGAACCGCGCCCCCTCCGGGTCGGCCACGGTGGCGACGCGGCCGTGCTCGGTCTCCCGGGGTCCGGTGAGCACCTGGCCGCCCAGGTGGAGGACCTGGTCCACCGCGTCGTCGGCGTCCTCCACCGTGAAGTACGTCGTCCAGTGCGGCCCCCGGTCGCGGGGCAGCGCGGTGCCCACGCCGTGGACGCCGGTCACCGGGCGGCCGTCCAGGCGCAGCGTCACGTAGTCGAGGTCGGCCGAGACGACCGGATCCTCGTCGTAGCCGAACACGGTCTCGTAGAACTTGGCCACATGCGGCGTCTCGTAGGTCGTCAGCTCGTTCCACGCCGGGGTGCCAGGCCGGCCGGTGACGCCCCGGCCGGCTCCCGGGCCCGCCTGCCAGATGCCGAAGACCGCGCCGCACGGGTCCGAGGCCAGCGCCATCCGCCCGGCGTCGGCGGCGTCCAGCGGCCCCACGCCGACCGTGCCGCCGCACGAACGCACCACCTCGGCCGTCCGGTCCACGTCGTCCGAGGCGAAGTAGGGCGTCCAGGCGACGGGCAGCCGGCGGTCGGGCGGCAGCACCCCGATCCCGGCCACCGCGTGCCCGTCGAGCACGGCACGCACGTAGGGGCCGAGCGGCTGCGGGCCCGGCCGGAACTCCCATCCGAACAGCGCTCCGTAAAACTTCTCGGTCGTGGCCAGTCCGCGCGCCATCAGGCTCACCCAGCAGGGTGTGCCGGGCGTGTGCCGACCGGACCCGCCGCCGTTCGGGCGGGCGTTCCCCCGTGCGTCGGTCATCGTCACTCTCTTCTCGGCCGCTCGTACGTCGGCCGTGGTCTGCTCGCCCCTGCGGGGCCGTCTCGCGTCCGCCTGGCGGATCGTTCCCGCACCGCAGCCGACACCGTATGTGCCCGATCCCGTACGCCCGGTGACCGGATGTGCCCGGCCGAGCAGAGTAGTCGGAGCGGGACGAGTCGGCCACCCCGTGCGCGAGGATGGTGACCATGAACGTCATCATCTCCGCATCCGAACTCGCGGCCGCGCTGCAGACGGACCGCCCGCCGGTCCTGCTCGACGTCCGCTGGCAGCTCAGCACGGCGGCCGCGAACGGCGAACCGCCGTTCGACGGGCGGGCCGCCTACACGGCGGGCCATCTGCCCGGCGCCGTCTTCGTCGACCTGGACCGGGAGTTGGCGTCCGCACCCGGCCCGCAGGGGCGCCATCCGCTGCCGGATCTCGCGGTGTTCGGTGCCGCGATGCGCCGTGCCGGGGTGTCCGCGGGGACGCCCGTGGTGGTGTACGACGGCGGTATCGGCTGGGCGGCCGCCCGCGCCTGGTGGCTGCTGCGCTGGACGGGTCACCCGGACGTGCGGGTCCTGGACGGCGGACTGTCCGCCTGGGAGGGGCCGTTGGAGACGGCGGTGCCGGAGCCGGCCGAGGGCGACTTCGTGCCGGAGCCGGGGGACACCGGGGTGCTGGACGCGGACGGCGCGGCGGATCTCGCCCGTACGGGGGTGCTGCTGGACGCCCGTGCGGGGGAGCGGTACCGGGGCGAGGTGGAGCCCATCGACCCGGTCGGCGGCCACATCCCGGGTGCCCTGTCCGCGCCGACCTCCGCCAACGTGGGCGCCGACGGCCGGTTCCGGCCCGCCGACGAGCTGCGCGCCCGCTTCGGTGAGCTGGGCGTGACGCCGGACGCACCGGTCGGCGTGTACTGCGGCTCGGGCGTGTCGGCGGCGCACGAGGTGCTGGCGCTGGCGGTCGCCGGTGTCCCGGCGGCTCTGTACGTCGGCTCCTGGTCGGAGTGGTCCTCGGACCCGGAGCGACCGGTCGCGGTGGGACCGGACCCGCGGTAGCGAAGCCTTGTCGGCCCTGGCGGGCCTCGTCCTCAAACGCCGGACGGGCTGACATCAGCCCCTCCGGCGTTTGAGGAGCGGGGTCCGGGGCGGAGCCCCGGGAGACCTACTCCTGCTTCTTGCGGCGCGTCCCGAACACGATCTCGTCCCAGCTCGGCACCGCCGCGCGACGGCCCGGACGGACGCCGTCCGCCTCGGCCTGACGGTCGGTGGAGCCGATGAGACGGTCCCGGTGGCTTCCCACCGAACGGGGCATCAGCACGTCCGCGTACGCGGAACCCGCGGAGGCGGCGGGCGCCGGCGGCTCCTCCGCCTCGGGCTCGGACTCCGGTTCCTCGGCGGCCGGTTCGGGGGTGCGCTCCGGCACCACCAGGTCGCCGCGGAAGCTCGGCACCGCCTCCAGGAGGCTGGTCAGGGAGTCGCGTTCACCCGAGGCGGTGGCCGCGGTGGACTCCTCGGCCGGCTCGGACGCCTGCGCGGGCAGGTTCGGCCGCTCGCGGTCGCCGGGGCGGTCCAGCGGACGGTCGCGCGGCAGCCGGGCGATGCGCGGCACGAACGGGAAGCTGGGCTCTGGCGCGGCGAGGTCGTCGGACTCACCGATCAGCGAGCGCGCCTCCTCGTCGACGGCCTGGACCAGCCTGCGGGGCGGGTCGTACGTCCAGCTCGCCGAGTGCGGCTCGCCCGCGACCCGGTAGACCAGCAGTACTTCCCAGGTGCCGTCGTCGCGGCGCCAGGAGTCCCACTGGACGGTGTCCTTCTCCGCGCCGCGCAGCAGCAGCCGCTCCTGTACGGCCTCGCCCAGCGGGGGACCGGAGTTCTCCCCGGGGCGGCGGACCGGCGTCTTGCGGGCGCGCTCGGCCATGAAGGCGCGCTCGGCGAGGACGGGGCCTTCGAAGCGGCGGACCCGGTCGACGGGGATGCCGGCCATCTGGGCGACCTCTTCCGCGGTCGCACCGGCCCTTATACGGGCCTGGATGTCGCGGGGGCGGAGATGACTCTCCACCTCGATCTCGATCTGGCCGAGGCGGGGACGGTCGCCGCGCACGGCGGCGCGGAGCCGTTCGTCGATCGGAAGCGTGTACTCCGTGCTGTCCGCAGCCTTCAGCACCAGCCGTGTGCCGTCATTCGAGACGGCCACGACACGCAGTTCGGGCATGGGGACCTCCCGGGTGGTGCCTGCCGACGTCACGTGCGTCGCTGCTTCCGCTAGTCGAGTGTGGCCTGCCCGGGTGCAGCCTGCCACAACCTTGCCGAGTTGCCCGGCGTGTCGGGCGCGGGCCCTGGATCGCCGTTATGGCACGGTTACCTATTCGCAACGCTAAGTGACCAAATGCGTCACCCTGTGCAACTAGCCCCCTCCCGGCGGTCCTCCGAGGACCCGGGCACCCTGACGGGAGTCCGGACCCAGGGTTCGCCACAGTACTCCATTTGGGCCACGTGCGTGGATTGGCGCGCCGCCCGAGTTCGCGCAAGGGGCGGGACTTGGCCGTGGTTGCCCCACTCATCCGGCCCTGAACATGGGGGACTTGTGGGGAACTTCACGTAATCGCCGGAAACGGAGGCATGTCTACGCCCCCAGGACCCTCCGCAAGTAGTCGTTGCGGAACCGCCGTTCCGGATCGAGCCGTTCCCGGAGCGCGACGAACTCCTCGAAACGCGGATACACCCGTGAGAGGTACTCCGCGTCCCGTGTGTGCATCTTCCCCCAATGGGGTCGCCCCTCGTGGGCGGTGAAAATCCGCTCGGCGGCGGTGAAGTACCGCTGGTACGGCGTGCCCTTGTACATGTGGACCGCGATGTAGGCGCTCTCCCGGCCGGACGCCGTGGACAGCGCGATGTCGTCGGCCGGCGCGGTGCGCACCTCGACGGGGAAGCTGATCCGCAGCCCGGACCGGTCGACCATCGACTTCAGCTCCCGAAGCGTCTCCACGAGCGCCTCGCGCGGTACGGCGTACTCCATCTCCACGAAGCGCACCCGGCGCGGTGAGGTGAACACCTTGTAGGGGATGTCGGTGTACGTCCGCGCGGACAGCGCCCGGCTGGAGATCTGCGCGACGGCCGGAATGCTCACCGGCGCGGCGCGGCCGACCCAGTTGGCCACCTGGAAGACGCCGTTGGAGAGGAACTCGTCCTCGAACCAGCTCCGCAGGGGCGGCACGGGGCGCTCGGGGCCCGCACTGCGGTTGTTGCGCTTGGTGTTGGTGTTGCCGGTGTGCGGGAACCAGTAGAACTCGAAGTGCTCGTTCTCGGCGTGCAGCGCGTCGAACTCGGCGCACACGCGGTCGAACGTCATGGGCTCCTCGCGCGCGGTGAGCAGGAAGAGCGGCTCCACGGCGAAGGTGACCGCGGTGACGACACCCAGGGCCCCGAGGCCGATCCGGGCGGCGGCGAAGACGTCCGGATTCTCCTTCTCGGAGCAGGTGAGCACCGAGCCGTCGGCGGTGACCAGTTCCAGGCCCTTGATCTGGGCGGCGAGGGAGGCGGAGTCGCGGCCGGTGCCGTGGGTGCCGGTACTGGTGGCGCCGGAGACCGTCTGCTCCATGATGTCGCCCATGTTGGTCAGCGACAGGCCCTCCCGCGCGAGGGCCACGTTGAGCCGCTTCAGCGGGGTGCCCGCCTCGACCGTGACGGTGCCCGCCTCGCGGTCGATCCCCCGGATCCCCGTCAGCAGCTCAGGGCGGATCATCAGGCCGTCGGTGGCGGCTATGGAGGTGAAGGAGTGGCCGGTGCCGACCGCCTTCACCGGCAGCCCGTCCTCGGCGGCCCGGCGCACCGCCGCGGCCAGTTCGTCGACGGAGGCAGGCGTGACCTCCCGGGCGGGCCGGACGGAGACGGTGCCTCCCCAGTTACGCCACGTGCGGTTCCTCGTGCCCGTCGTGCTGCCCAACGAAGCCTCCCCGACCCGGTGCCGGCCGCTCGAGCCGGCGGTACCCGAGGAAACCGACCGCGACCGCGACGGCCCCGGCCACCGCCGGAACCCCGTACCCGGCGCGCGCCCCGGCCGCGTCGATCACCCAGCCACCCACGGAGGAACCGAGGGCGACCCCGACCGCGAGCCCGGTGCTCACCCAGGTCATGCCCTCGGTGAGCTGCGCGCGTGGTACGTGCTCTTCGATGAGGGACATGGTCGTGATCATCGTGGGAGCGATGGACAGACCCGCAACGAACAGCGCCACGGCCAGAAACGGCAAGTTCCCGACCAGTAGGAGTGGGATCATACTCACGGCCATGGCACAGACGCCCAGCAACCACCGGCGTTCCGGTGCCCCCGCGAAGTGCAGCAGCCCGAACACCAGCCCGGCCACGCAGGAGCCGAGGGCGTACACGGCGAGCACCACGCTGGCCGCGGCCTTGTGCCCCTCCTCCTCGGCGAAGGCCACCGTGACCACGTCGACTGCGCCGAAGATCGTCCCCGTCGCCGCGAAGGTCGCGACCAGCACCTGAAGACCCCGCGACCGCAGCGCCGAGCCGCCGCCCTGCTGCTCGCGGGGATGCGGCGCGGGCTCGGTGGCGCGCTGCGCGGTCAGCCAGAAGACGCCCACCGCCAGGAAGCAGGCCGCCAGCAGCGGGCCGGCCTCCGGGAACCAGGCCGTGGACAGGCCGATGGAGACGATCGGGCCGACGATGAAGCAGACCTCGTCCACCACCGACTCGAACGAGTACGCGGTGTGCAGCCGGGGCGTGCCCCGGTACAGGGCGGCCCAGCGCGCCCGGACCATGGCGCCCAGACTGGGCACGCAGCCGATCCCGACGCACGCGACGAACAGCACCCACTCCGGCCAGCCGTAGTGCGCGGCGAACAGCAGCACCGCCGCCGCGGACAGCGAGAGGAGCGTGGCCGGGCGCAGCACCCGGCGCTGGCCGTACCGGTCCACCAGGCGCGACACCTGCGGGCCCGCCAGCGCGGCGGAGAGCGCGATGGTGGCCGAGAGGGCGCCGGCCAGGCCGTACCGGCCGGTCACCTGGGAGATCATCGTGACCACGCCGATGCCCATCATCGACAGCGGCATCCGGCCGAGGAACCCCGCGGCGGAGAAGGCCCTGCTGCCGGGGGCGGCGAACAGGGCGCGATAGGGGCTGGGCACGGGGTTCTCCGGAAGATCAGTAAGGTGCTACCGCAGTCGATACAGCTTACTGGCGGCGTCACCCGCCTGCACCGGTGATCCGCGGCACCTCCGGCGACACCCCCCGGGCCCTGTCCCGGCTGTCGGTGCCGGGTGGGAGGATCGAGACATGTCTGACGTGCTCGATGCCAGTCCCTACGACGCCCTGCTCCTGCTCTCCTTCGGCGGCCCGGAAGGCCCGGACGACGTGGTCCCGTTCCTGGAGAACGTGACACGTGGGCGGGGCATCCCCAAGGAACGCCTCAAGGAAGTCGGACAGCACTACTTCCTGTTCGGCGGGGTCAGCCCCATCAACGACCAGAACCGGGCCCTGCTGGACGCGCTGCGCAAGGACTTCGCCGAGCACGGCCTGGACCTGCCGGTCTACTGGGGCAACCGCAACTGGGCCCCCTACCTCACCGACACCCTGCGCGACATGGTCCGTGACGGCCGGCGCCGCGTCCTGGTCCTCGCCACCAGCGCGTACGCCTCCTACTCCGGCTGCCGCCAGTACCGCGAGAACCTCGCCGACGCGCTGGCCACGCTGGAGAAGGAAGGGCTGGACCTGCCGAGGATCGACAAGCTGCGCCATTACTTCAACCACCCCGGCTTCGTCGAGCCCATGGTCGACGGGGTGATCCGGTCGCTCGCCGATCTCCCCGAGGACGTCCGGGACGGCGCGCACATCGCCTTCTGCACCCACTCCATCCCCGACGCGGCCGCGGACACCTCGGGCCCGGTCGAGGCGCACGGCGACGGCGGGGCGTACGTCGCCCAGCACCTGGACGTGGCCCGGCTGATCGCCGACGCCGTCCGCGAGCGCACCGGTGTGGACCACCCCTGGCAGCTCGTCTACCAGTCCCGCTCCGGCGCCCCGCACATCCCGTGGCTGGAGCCCGACATCTGCGACCACCTCGAGGAGCGGCACGCCGCCGGGGTCCCGGCCGTGGTGATGGCGCCCATCGGCTTCGTCTCCGACCACATGGAGGTCCTCTACGACCTCGACACCGAGGCCACGGCCAAGGCGGAGGAACTGGGCCTGCCGGTGCGGCGCTCCGCGACCGTCGGCGACGACCCCCGGTTCGCCGCGGCCGTCCGTGAGCTGATCCTGGAGCGCGCGGCCACCGAGAGCGGGCGGCAGATCACCCCGTGCGCCCTGGGCGCGCTCGGCGCCGGCCACGACCTGTGCCCGGTGGGCTGCTGCCCGGCCCGCGCCCCGCGCCCCGCCGCCGCGGGTGCCGACAGCCCTTACGCCTGAGGAGCCCCATGACCGACCCCCTGCACGCGGAACTGCTGGAGCTGGCCCGGGAGGCCGCCCGGCGCGCGGGTGAGCTGCTGCGCGACGGCCGCCCGGCCGATCTCGCGGTCGCCGCCACCAAGTCCAGCGCGGTCGACGTCGTCACCGAGATGGACATCGCCGCGGAGAAGCTGATCACCGGGCTGATCGCCGAGCGCCGCCCGGAGGACGGCGTCCTCGGCGAGGAGGGCGCCTCCACGGCCGGCAGCAGCGGCGTCCGCTGGGTCGTCGACCCCCTTGACGGCACGGTGAACTACCTGTACGGACTGCCGACCTGGGCCGTCTCGATCGCGGCCGAGCAGGACGGGGTGACCGTGGCCGGCGCGGTGTTCGCCCCGATGCGCGGCGAGGCGTACCACGCGGTGCTGGGTGGCGGGGCCTGGGTCACGGGCGCCTGGGAGGGCGAGCGGCGTCTGGCCTGCCGGCCGTCGCCGCCGCTGGACCAGGCGCTTGTCTCCACCGGCTTCAACTACGTCGCCGGGGTCCGCGACCACCAGGCCGAGGTGGCGCGCCGGCTGATCCCGCTGGTGCGGGACATCCGGCGCGGCGGTTCGGCGGCGATCGACCTGTGCGACGTGGCCGCGGGCCGGCTCGACGGCTACTTCGAGCGCGGGCTGCACCCGTGGGACCTCGCCGCGGGTGACCTCATAGCGCGGGAGGCGGGCGCCCGCACCGGCGGCCGCCACCCCGGCGGCGCGCCGTCAGGCGAGCTCGCGGTGGCGGCCTCCCCGGGCGTCTTCGACCCCCTCCTCCACCTCCTGGAGGACTTCGGCGCGTGGCACGACTGAGGGTGCCGGCCGGCTGACGGAGCGCCCCGGACACCGCCCGCACACCAAGGGGCTCCGACGCTGATCCCAGCGCCGGGGCTCCTTGGCGCGTGGGCACCGGCGGGCACCGTCCGGCGCCAACGCCCGCCGGCACCGAGCCCGGCACCCGCCGCGGAGCCGTCCGAACGGCCGGGCGGGCGGTGGTGGGTGGCCGTAGTCGGCAGCCGGCCGAGTGGCCCGGCGGATGGAGGCCAGCCCCGGGGGGCCGGTCCGGCCGCCCGGGGCTGGCCGTGCGCACGGCGCGCGCGTGGAGGCGGATCGGCGGCGAGCATGGCCGCTCGGCCGGAGTCGGTGGCTGGTCGTGGGGCTGTGCGGATGTGGCCGGTCGGCCGGTCACCGGGGGCCGGCTGCGCGCTCGGGAGGAGCTCCGGTGGCTGGTTCCGCGGTCGTCTGAGCCGTCCGGAGGGCCGACCGGGCGCCATCGGGTGGCCGGGCGGGTGCGGGAGCGGCCATGCGGACGGGTGCCCGCTCAGGGGCGGGCCCCGGCGACCGGACGTGCGGTCGGCTCGGTCGTCCGCGCGGCTGGGCGGGATGGGGTGGGCGGCCGGTCGTACTCGGCAGTCGGCCGTGTGGACGGTGTCCGGTGGGGCGGACCTGCTTCCGGCGGGCGCCCGCGCACGTGTGTGACACAGGAGCGGGCCCCGGCGGCTGGATCCGTCGGGGCCCGTCCTTGGTGCTGTGCCGGCTGGTCAGACGCTGTACGCGCCGACTTCCACGCCGTGCTCGGCGGCGAGGCGGCGCAGGTCGTCGAGTTCGCCCTGCTCCACTTCGACGAGGAAGTCGTCGCCCTCGTCGCGGGCACGCGACAGATCGGACTCGGTCGCCTTTATGCGCTGCAGAAGTCCTGCGGTGAATGCGTCCATGCTGCGCCCCCTCGTCCTGGGTCGGTGGGTCGGTGGCACGGGGGTGTGCCGTCGGAAGGGATGATCACGTCCGTGGCGGATGCCCAGCGCCGCTGGCCGGGCGGCGACGGTACCGGACATCCACGCCCGCTCTGCGGAAGCGGACCGTGTGCACCGCATGGTGGTGCGGTACGTGCAGAGCGTGATCGCGGGATGTAAAACCCGTCCTCCCCAAGCTCCCTCCCGCGGAAACCTCACCGCGCGAGAAATTCTCGTATTCCCGCCCCGTTCGCCCGCAGGTTCCCCGGCCCCGGGCTGCCGGGCACCCCCTGGCCCGGCCGCCTTACAGCCGACTTACGGTCGAAAAGGGCAGGATGGAGGCAACACACCCACCCGTACCCCTGCCCGAGTGCGCGCTCTCGAAGGCCGCCGGGCCGGTCATGAGGAAGGACAAGCGACGTGCGTGTACTCGTCGTCGAGGACGAGCAACTGCTCGCCGATGCGGTGGCCACCGGACTGCGCCGGGAGGCCATGGCCGTCGACGTCGTGTACGACGGCGCGGCCGCCCTGGAGCGCATCGGCGTCAACGACTACGACGTGGTCGTGCTCGACCGCGACCTCCCCCTCGTGCACGGCGACGACGTCTGCCGCAAGATCGTCGAGCTCGGCATGCCGACCCGCGTGCTGATGCTCACCGCCTCCGGCGACGTCAGCGACCGCGTCGAGGGCCTGGAGATCGGCGCCGACGACTACCTCCCCAAGCCCTTCGCGTTCAGCGAGCTGATCGCCCGCGTGCGGGCCCTCGGCCGGCGTACGAGCGTCCCCCTGCCGCCCGTCCTGGAGCGGGCCGGGATCAAGCTCGACCCCAACCGCCGCGAGGTCTTCCGCGACGGCAAGGAGGTGCAGCTCGCACCGAAGGAGTTCGCCGTGCTCGAGGTCCTCATGCGCAGCGAGGGCGCCGTGGTCTCCGCGGAGCAGTTGCTGGAGAAGGCCTGGGACGAGAACACCGACCCGTTCACCAACGTGGTGCGGGTGACCGTCATGACCCTGCGCCGCAAGCTGGGCGAGCCGCCGGTCATCGTGACCGTGCCCGGCTCCGGATACCGGATCTGATCAACTGACCATGGCTGCCACCCCCGCGCCCCCCACGGCGCCCCCCAAGCCCACCTGGGACCCTCGGTCGCCCACCCCGCTGCCCTGGCTGCGTCCCACCATCCGCATACGGCTCACGCTGCTGTACGGCGGCATGTTCCTGATCGCCGGCATCCTGCTGCTGTCGATCATCTACCTGCTCGCCGCGCAGGCCCTGCGCACCGGCAGCCAGCCGCTGTTCAAGATCGTCGACTTCGACGGCCTCAAGGTCTCCAGCAACGACTGTCCGGGCATCGCCGACGGCAACCTCTCGCTGTCCGAGTTCAACTCCGCGATCAGCGAGTGCATCGACCACCAGCGCCAGGGCGCCCTGGACAACCTGCTCAGCCGCTCCCTGCTGGCCCTGCTCGGCCTAGCCGTCATCGCGTTCGCCTTCGGCTACGCCATGGCGGGCCGGGTGCTGTCGCCGCTGGGCCGCATCACCCGCACCGCCCGCGCGGTGGCCGGCTCGGACCTCTCCCGCCGGATCGAGCTGGACGGCCCGGACGACGAGCTGAAGGAGCTGGCCGACACGTTCGACGACATGCTGGAGCGCCTCCAGCGCGCGTTCACGGCCCAGCAGCGCTTCGTGGGCAACGCCTCCCACGAGCTGCGCACCCCGCTGGCGATCAACCGCACGCTGCTCGAGGTGCACCTCTCCGACCCCCAGGCGCCGGTGGAGCTCCAGCAGCTCGGCAAGACGCTGCTGGCCACCAACGAGCGCAGCGAACAGCTCGTCGAGGGTCTGCTGCTGCTCGCCCGCAGCGACAACCAGATCGTCGAGCGGGGCCCCGTCGACCTCGCCGAGGTGGCCGGGCAGGCCATCGACCAGGTGACCACGGAGGCGGACGCCCGGCACGTGGCGATCCGCAGCAGCCGCCGCCCGGCGGTCGTCCAGGGCAACGGCGTGCTGCTGGAGCGGATCGCCCTGAACCTGGTGCAGAACGCGGTGCGGTACAACGTGCCGGAGGACGGCTGGGTGGAGGTCACCACCGAGGTCCAGCACGGGCAGGCGATCCTCGTGGTGTCCAACACGGGCCCGGTCGTCCCCGCGTACGAGATCGAGAACCTCTTCGAGCCGTTCCGCAGGCTGCGCACCGAGCGGACGGGCAGCGACAAGGGCGTGGGACTCGGTCTGTCCATCGTGCGGTCGGTCGCCCGGGCGCACGGCGGACACATCTACGCCCAGCCGAGAGAGGGAGGCGGCCTCGTGATGCGTGTCACCCTGCCGATCTGACATCATGCCGCGTCCCCGACATGTGTTCGCTCTGCGCGGAATTTTCGAGTCGCTCCGCAATCGAATTCATGTGTGATCGATCACAGACGCGCCGATTCGGCCATCTACTCTCCGTGATCATGAGTGCCGCTGTAAGGCCGGAAAAGTCCCGGTTTTCAGGGGCCCTCATCACGGGAAGTACACGGTGAGGTGCCTTTGAAGTGCGGCATCGGGACCGTGTACGGTCCCCTTCGCCATCCAAGCCGATCACTCGTGAGGAGTCCGGTTGGGTGTCGATTGAGTAACAGACCTTGATGTGAGGCAAAATCTCCGCCTCAGGTCGGGCACAAGTCCGGCCTCTCACGCGTTACGTGCGCTGGAGACACCGCATACACCCAGAGGGGGAGAGCGACATGGCTACCGACTACGACACTCCACGCAAGACCGACGACGACGTCGACTCGGACAGCTTGGAAGAGCTGAAGGCCCGGCGGAACGACAAGTCGGCCTCGGCCGTGGATGTCGACGAGTTCGAGGCCGCGGAAGGCCTGGAACTGCCCGGTGCGGACCTCTCGAACGAAGAGCTGGCCGTCCGGGTCCTGCCCAAGCAGCAGGACGAGTTCACCTGCATGAGCTGCTTCCTGGTGCACCACCGCAGCCAGCTGGCCCGCGAGAAGAACGGCCAGCCGATCTGCCGCGACTGCGACTGAGGCGGGGTCGGCCGTGACTGGCTCGACCCCACCGCGGAAGCGCCGCTTCTTCTCGAAGGGAGCGGACCAAGGGTCCTCCGAGGACCCACAGCACGACACGCGTGACCGAGAGCGAGGCTGGACCGGATCCGGGTCGGCCTCGCTCGAAGCGCCGGCCGGCCGGGGTGACCTCCCGGCGTCCCTGGAGGTCACCGCGCCCGTGGCGCGCAGACGTGCCGCCGTCGTCCGTGACAAGGCCCGGGAAGGCGTCCGCAAGGGCGGCGCCCGCGCCCGCGCGGCGTTGGCGCACCTCGCCGACCGGATCATCGACATCGCCCCGCGCGTGCCCGTACGGGACCTCGCGACACTGCGGGAGCAGTTCCCCGGGCTCGGGCCCGAGGAGCTCGCCGACAAGCTCGTGGCGGGCGCCGCGAAGGCCACCGCGACGGTCGGGGCCGGAGTCGGCGCGGCGGCCATGATGCCCGTACCGCCCGCGATGCCGACGGAACTGGCGGCGGAGATCACCGGCGTCGCCGCGATCGAGCTGAAGCTCATCGCCGAACTGCACGAGGTCTACGGCGTACGCCCGGCGGGCGGCCTGGCCCAGCGCAGCACCGTCTACCTCAACTCCTGGTCGCAGGAGCGGGGAGTCGAGGCGACCAAGCCGTCCACCGTGAGCGCGGCGCTGAACAGCCGCATGAAGCGCGAGCTGCGCCAGCGGATCATGAAGCGCACGGTACGCAACCTGCCGAACCTGATGCCGTTCCTCGTGGGGGCGGCCGTGGGCGCCGTCATGAACCGGCGCGACACCAGAAAGCTCGCCACCCGCATCCGTGACGACCTGCGCAAGATCCAGGTGTCCTGGGACGCGCTGCCCGCGCTTCCGGCGCTGCAGCACCCCCACGACGTCCTGCCCGAGGACGCCCTGAAGGAGCTGGGCGGCCGTCCCCGGAAGGACGACGGGCACTCCGCCCCCTAAGGCCTCCCCCGTGCGGGCGACATCCCGTGCGCGCCGCCCTCCCGCCCGCACGGCCCTCCCGTGCGCGCGGCGCCCCTTCTGTACGCGCGGGCGCCTACGAGGCGTCCGCCGCGTCCTTCGCCGCCCGGAGCGCCTGCGTCAGCCGCTCGGGCTCGCGGGTCGACAGGAAGACGTAGGGCGTGGGGTCCGCCGGGTCCGTGACGTCCACGCGCAGCGCACCGGGAATGTACGCGCGCAGCAGCATGAAGGCGCGCGGGTCGGCCTTGGGGCCGCGCCAGGCGCGGGCCTCCTCCGCGTCCAGGATCTCCGCGGTGCCGAGCGCCGCCACCGGGATCTTCGCGTCGCCCGCGATCAGATGACCGTTCACGACGCGGATCCGCACCGAGCCGTACGCGCTCACCACGACCGCCGCCGCGGCGGTGCCGCCGGCCAGCCCGGCCAGCATCGGCAGGGTGCCGAACGGCAGCATGATCAGCGCGAGGGAGAACCCGGCCAGGAGGGACAGGAACCACCAGGAGCGGGGCGCGGTGAGACGTTCTTCGTACGGGGCGGCGGAGAGCTGCATGAACCCAAGCTTGGCACGCTCCCCGCGGGCGTCCGGCTCCAGGGCGGGCGCGTGCGGAGCACCCACAGGGCGGGCGGGTAAGGTTCGCGCCTGTGAGTGGTAATTCCGCAGCTCTTCAGCCCCCCGCCGACGCCGTACCGCCCGTCCGCCACCCCGACGCCCCCGCACCCGGTGAGCTCCTGGGCGCGCACTACGGGCAGTGCTTCGGATGCGGCGACGAGCAGCCGCACGGGCTGCACCTCGAGGCGCGCGCCGGTGAAGGCGTGTCGATCACCGCCGAGTTCACCGTGCAGCCCGCCCACCAGGGCGCCCCCGGTCTCGCCCACGGCGGCGTGCTGGCCACCGCCCTGGACGAGGCGCTCGGCTCGCTCAACTGGCTGCTGCGCACGATCGCGGTGACCGGCCGGCTGGAGACCGACTTCGTGCAGCCCGTGCCGGTCGGCACCGTGCTGCATCTGGAGGCGGAGGTGACGGCCGTGGCGGGACGCAAGATCTACTGCACCGCCACCGGGCGGATCGGCGGCCCCGAGGGCCCCGTCGCCGTCCGCGCGGACGCGCTGTTCATCGAGGTCAAGGTCGACCACTTCATCGACCACGGCCGGCAGGAGGAGATCCAGGCCGCCATGGAGGATCCCGACCAGGTCCGCCGGGCCCGCGCCTTCGAGGTGAACCCGTGAGCGAGCCGGCCGGCGGCGCACTCGAGGTGCGGATCCGGCGCGACGACCCGGACGTACCGCTTCCGGCGTACGAGCACCCGGGCGACGCGGGGGCCGATCTGCGCACCACCGAGGCGTGCGTGCTGGAGCCCGGTGAGCGGGCCGTGCTGCCCACCGGGGTGTCTGTCGCGCTCCCCGAGGGGTACGCGGCCTTCGTGCACCCGCGATCCGGTCTCGCCGCCCGCTGTGGCGTCGCCCTGGTGAATGCCCCGGGGACGATTGATGCCGGGTACCGTGGGGAGATCAAGGTGATCGTGGTGAATCTCGACCCGCGCGAGACCGTGCGGTTCGAGCGCTTCGACCGGATTGCCCAACTGGTCGTGCAGAAGGTCGAGAGGGTGCGCTTCGTGTCGGTCGCGGAGCTTCCTGTCTCGGCCAGGGCCGAGGGGGGCTTCGGATCCACCGGCGGCCATGCCGCGGTGGAAGGTAAGAGCGGCACAAGCGTTCAGGCCGCCGTGGGCGGTGCAGCGGGTGGGAATCGATACGCTTCGGTCGTATCCGACCGGGAAGGACAGTGACGTGTTCGGACGTCGCAAGAAGACGGATGCCGCCGACGGTGCGGCCGGCGAGGCCGAGCAGGTCGTCGACGGTGTCGACGCTGAGGCGGGCGGGGAGGCCGGGCGGCTGAGGCTCGAGCCCGCGCCGCGGCCCGACGGGCCCTGGGACAGCTCCGAGGTCCGCGAACCCGGCGAGGGCCGGGTCGATCTGGGCGGCCTGTTCGTGCCCGGTGTGGACGGCATGGAACTGCGCGTGGAGGTCGCGGGTGACGCGATCGTCGCGGCGACCGTCGTGCTGCGCGACAGCGCCGTCCAGCTGCAGGCCTTCGCCGCGCCCAAGCGTGAGGGCATCTGGGGTGAGGTGCGCGAGGAGATCGCGACCGGCATCACCCAGCAGGGCGGCATCATCGACGAGGTCGAGGGCCCGCTCGGCTGGGAGCTGCGCGCCCAGGTCCCGGTGCAGCTGCCGGACGGCACCGGCGGCTTCCAGGTCGTGCGGTTCGTCGGCGTGGACGGCCCCCGCTGGTTCCTGCGCGGTGTGATCTCCGGTCAGGGCGCGGTGCAGCCGCAGGCCGCCGGACTGCTGGAGCAGATCTTCCGGGACACCGTGGTGGTGCGCGGTGAGGGCCCGATGGCCCCGCGCGACCCGATCGTCCTGCAGCTGCCGAACGACGCGCAGATGGTCCCCGAGAACGTGCAGCAGGACGAGGGCGGCTCCCGCTTCGCCGGCGGCATGAGCCGCCTCCAGCGTGGCCCGGAGATCACCGAGGTCCGCTGAACCCGCGCCGGAGCGGGTGCGGTGCCGCTCGCTCCGGCCCCGCCCCCTTCGGCCGTCCTCCGGCCCCGGTCGCTCACGACCGGCCTCCGGCCCCGGTCGCTCACGACCGGCCCTCCGGTCCCGGCTCCCTCCGGCTGGCCCGCGGAGCCCCCGGCCGGCCACTCCCCGTGGGTGCCGGGGCGGAAGTCCGGCCGCAGGGGCCGCCGTGGTTCAACTCGGCTGCGTCGACCAGGTGGTTCGGTGGCGAAATCCGCTGTCGGCGCGTGTGGGCGTTGTGTCAGGATCCGGCGCATGTCAGTTCGCTACCCGCGCCCCCTGCGCCCCGGTGACCGTGTGGGTGTGACCGCTCCGTCGAGCGGTGTCCCGAAGCCCCTGCTCGCGCGGCTGGACGTCGCCCTCCATGACCTGCGCGCACGCGGCTACGAGGTCGTCGTCGGGGAGTGCCTGGACGGCTCCGGGCACGTCGGCGCCCCGGCCGCCGACCGTGCGCGCGAGCTGACGGCGATGCTGACCGACCCCGCCATCAAGGCCGTCGTGCCGCCGTGGGGCGGGGAGACCGCCATCGACCTGATCCCGCTGCTCGACTGGGACCGGCTGCGTGAGGCGGAGCCGACCTGGCTCGTCGGCTTCTCCGACCTCTCGACCCTGATGACCCCGCTGACGCTGCTCACCGGCACGGCGACGTTGCACGGCAACAATCTGATGGACACGCCCTATCGCGTGCCCGAGGGCCTGCTGTCGTGGCTCGACGTCGTCGCCGCCCCCGCGGGTCACCGGTTCACGCAGACCCCGCCCGGCCGCCACCGGACCGTCGGCTTCGACGACTTCGCCGCCTTCCCCGACGTACGGGAGTACACGCTCGACGCGCGGGGCACCTGGACCCGGCTCGACGGCGACGGCCCCGTGGAGGCCGAGGGCAGGCTGATCGGTGGGTGTGTCGAGACGCTGTGCAACCTCGCGGGCACGCCGTACCTCGACGTCTCGGCCTTCGCCCGCGACGAGGCGCCGGAAGGGCTCCTCGTGTACGTGGAGGCCGCCGAGGACAACGCCTACACCATCTGCCGGAACCTGCACGGCATGCGGCTGGCCGGGTTCTTCGACCACGCCAACGCGATCCTCGTCGGCCGGACCGGCGCGCCGGACGGTGCCTCCCTCAGCCAGCACGAGGCCGTCCTCGACGCGCTCGGCTCCCTGGGCGTGCCGATCATCGCGGACGTCGAGTGCGGCCACGTCCCGCCCTACATGCCGATCGTCAACGGGGCCCGTGGCCGCGTCGTGCAAGCGCCGGGGCGCAGCGAGCTGACGCAGACGTTGGGCTGACGTCGACGGCACCGGCCGTACTCGTGCGCGGACCCTTGACGGTGAATTGGTCTGGACCTACCGTGCCGGGTCATCCGGGCGTTCAAAAGGACGCCTGCTGTTCACGTACGAGAACGGATGGCCCCACATGTCCGCTGCACCCCCACGTCACCGCCGCAGAGCTCGTGCCACCCTGTTCGCCCTGCTGACCACCGCGCTGGTCGGCACCCTCGTCCTCCGCCCCGGCGCCCCGCCCGCCGACGCCGCCCCCGTCGCGGCCCCCGCCGCCTTCACGCACCCCGGCGTCACCGTTTCCCAAGGCCAGCTGGACTTCGCGCGCGGCAAGGTCCAGGCAGGCGCCCAGCCCTGGAAGAACGCCTACGACCGCATGGCGGCGAGCAAGTACGCCGACCTGAACCGCACGCCCCGGCCCCGCGCGGTCGTGGAGTGCGGCTCGTACTCCAACCCCAACCTCGGCTGCACCGACGAGCGCGAGGACGCGATCGCCGCGTACACCCAGGCGCTCCTGTGGTACGTCACCCGCGACGGACGCCACGCCCAGAAGGCCATCCAGCTCATGGACGCCTGGTCCGCCGTGATCCGCGACCACACCAACAGCAACGCGCCCCTGCAGACCGGCTGGGCCGGCTCCTCCTGGGCCAAGGCCGCCGAGATCGTCAAGCACACCTACACCGGCGGCTGGCCCGGCGCGGGCCGCTTCGCCACCGTGCTCCGCGACGTCTACCTGCCCGAGATCATCAACGGCTCCCACTCCAACGGGAACTGGGAGCTGACGATGATGGAGGCCGCCGTCGGCATCTCCGTCCACCTGGAGGACCGCGCCTCCTACGACAAGGCCATGGCGAAGTTCCGCACCCGCACCGCCGCGTACGTCTACCTGGCCTCCGACGGCGCCCTGCCGAAGACCGTGCCGAGCCAGAACCTCGACACCCGGGACAAGATCGTCAGGTACTGGCAGAACCAGTCCACCTTCGTCACCGGCCTCACCCAGGAGACCTGCCGCGACTTCACCCACACCGGCTACGGCCTCTCCTCGATCTCCCACATCGCCGAGACCAGCCGCATCCAGGGCCAGGACCTCTACGGCACCGACGTCGGCGAGCGGCTGCGGCACGGGCTGGGCTTCCAGGCGAAGTACGAGCGGGGCGAGGCCGCTCCCGGCTGGCTGTGCGGAGGCACCCTGCACCGCGGCCTCGGCCCGGTCACCGAGGTCGGCTACAACGCCCTGCACAACCGCCTCGGCCACGCCATGACCAACACCCAGGCGCTGACCGAAGGCACCCGCCCCGCCGGCACCAACAACCTGTTCGTCGCGTGGGAAACCCTCACACATGGGGACAACCCGGCCTGACCCCGTTGATCAGCCGGGCGCCGGGCAGCAATACTGGCGCCCGGTTCACGGGGAGGGGCAGGCACATGGGTCGGACGGTCACCGAGACCATGGTGCGCGTCGAGGACGTGCACAAGTCGTACGGCAGCGGAGCCGCCGCGGTGCACGCGCTGCGCGGCGTCTCCTTCGAGATCCCGCCCGGCGAACTCGTCGCCCTCAAGGGACGCTCCGGATCGGGCAAGACCACACTGCTGAACATCGTCGGCGGCCTCGACACCCCCGACCGGGGCCAGGTCGACGTCGGCGGACGCGACCTCGCCGGTCTCGACGAGAACGGCCTGCTCGCCCTGCGCCGCGACCACGTCGGCTTCGTCTTCCAGTCCTTCGGCCTCATCCCCATCCTCAGCGCCGCCGAGAACGTCGGCGTCCCGCTGCGCCTGCGCGGGGCCGACCCGCGCGAGCGTGAGGAGCGCGTCGACCTGCTGCTGTCCCTCGTCGGCCTCGCCGACCACGCCGCCCAGCGGCCCGGCGAACTCTCCGGCGGCCAGCAGCAGCGGGTCGCCATCGCCCGAGCCCTCGCCAACAACCCCTCCCTCCTCATCGCCGACGAGCCCACCGGACAGCTCGACGCCGAGACCGGGCACGCCGTGATGGAGCTGCTGCGTGCGGTCGTCCGCAGCGAGAACGTCACCGCGCTCGTCGCCACCCACGACGCCACGCTGCTCGATCTGGCCGACCGGGTCCTGGAGCTCAACGACGGCGAGATCGTCGAGCACTGACCGCCCGGCCGGCCCGTCCCCGCGTCAGGGTTGCGTCAAGGACGGTCCGCGCGCCCCTCCCACCGCCCGTCCCGCGCGCACGGCGACCTAAGGTCGACTCCGCGACACAGGAGCGGAAGACAATGGGGCCATGGGACGCGGCAAGCTTCGGATCCACCTCGGTGCGGCACCAGGCGTGGGCAAGACCTACGCGATGCTCGCCGAGGCGCACCGGCGTGCCGAGCGGGGCACCGACTGCGTCGTCGCCTTCGTCGAGACGCACGGCAGGCCCCGCACCGAGGCGCTGCTGACCGGGCTGGAACGCGTCCCGTACCGGGAGCTGGAGCACGGCGGCGCCGTCGTCCCGGAGATGGACCTGGACGCCGTCCTCGCCCGCCGCCCCCGGGTCGCCCTGGTCGACGAGCTCGCCCACACCAACGTCCCCGGCTCACGCAACGCCAAGCGCTGGCAGGACGTGGAGGAGCTGCTGGCCGCCGGGATCGACGTGCTCTCGACGGTCGACATCCAGCACCTGGAGTCGCTGGGCGACGTCGTGGAGGCCATCACCGGCGTACGGGAGCGGGAGACCGTGCCGGACGAGGTGGTGCGCCGGGCCGACCAGGTGGAACTGGTCGACATGACGCCCGAGGCGCTGCGCCGCCGCATGGCGCACGGCAACATCCACCAGCCCGACCAGGTCGACGCCGCCCTCTCCAACTACTTCCGCCCCGGCAACCTCGCCGCGCTGCGCGAACTGGCCCTGCTGTGGGTCGCCGACCGGGTCGACGCCCACCTCCAGCGCTACCGCAGCGAGCACGAGGTCTCGGCGATCTGGGGCTCCCGCGAGCGGATCGTGGTCGGCCTGACCGGCGGACCCGAGGGCCGCACGCTCATCCGGCGGGCCGCGCGGCTCGCGGAGAAGGGCGCCGGCGGGCAACTGCTCGCCGTGTACATATCCCGCAGCGACGGGCTCACCTCAGCCTCGCCCGGGGAGCTGGCCGCCCAGCGCACCCTCGTGGAGGACCTCGGCGGCAGCTTCCACCACGTCGTCGGCGACGACATACCCGCCGCCCTGCTGGACTTCGCGCGCGGCGCCAACGCCACGCAGATCGTGCTGGGCTCCTCCCGCCGCAGGGCCTGGCAGTACGTCTTCGGCCCCGGCGTCGGCGCGACGGTCGCGCGGGACTGCGGGCCCGACATGGACGTGCACATCGTCACCCACGAGGAGGTCGCCAAGGGACGCGGCCTGCCGGTCGCCCGCGGTGCCCGGCTGGGACGCCTGCGGCTGGCCTGGGGCTGGGCGGTCGGGACGGCCGGGCCCGCGGCCCTGGCGGTGCTGCTGAGCGCCGTCGACCCGGGCCTCGCCATCGACATGCTGCTGTTCCTGGCGGTGACGGTGGCTGCGGCACTGCTCGGCGGGCTGTGGCCGGCGCTCGCCTCGGCGGCGGTCGGCTCGCTGCTGCTCAACTTCCTCTACACCCCGCCCCTGCACACCTGGAGCGTCTCCGGCCCGCGGAACATCATCGCCATCGTGATTTTTGTCGCTGTCGGGGCGTCGGTGGCGTCCGTGGTCGATCTCGCGGCCCGGCGCACCCACCAGGCGGCCCGGCTGCGCGCCGAGTCGGAGATCCTGTCCTTCCTCGCGGGCAACGTGCTGCGCGGCGAGACCGGCCTGGAGGACCTGCTGGAGCGGGTCCGCGAGACCTTCGGCATGGAGTCCGCCGCGCTGCTGGAACGCGCGGGCGACGTCGAGCCGTGGACCTGCGCGGGACGGGCCGGCCGGGGGAGGCCGGTCGAACGGCCCGAGGACGCGGACGTCGAGGTGCCCGTCGGGGACCACATGGCGCTGGCGCTGACCGGCCGGGTGCCGCCCGCCGAGGACCGCAGGGTGCTGGCCGCGTTCGCCGCGCAGGCCGCCGTGGTCCTGGACCGCCGGCGGCTGCGGGAGGAGGCCGACCGCGCCCTCGCCCTCGCCGAGCGCAACCGCATCCGTACCGCGCTGCTCGCGGCCGTCAGCCACGACCTGCGCACCCCGCTGGCCGGGATCAAGGCGGCCGTCTCCTCGCTGCGCTCCGAGGACGTCGAGTGGTCGGACGAGGACCGGGCCGAGCTGCTCGAAGGCATCGAGGACGGCGCGGACCGGCTGGACCACCTGGTGGGCAACCTGCTGGACATGTCCCGCCTGCACACCGGCACCGTCGCGCCGCTGATGCGCGGGACCGACCTGGACGAGGTGGTGCCGCGCGCGCTCGGCGGTGTGCCGGAGGGCAGCGTCACCCTGGACGTCCCCGAGGCGCTGCCCATGGTCGCCGCGGACCCCGGACTGCTGGAGCGGGCGATGGCCAACGTGATCGAGAACGCCGTGAAGTACAGCCCGCCGGGGGAGAGGGTCCTGGTGGCCGCCAGCGCCCTCGCCGACCGGGTCGAGGTGCGGGTCGTCGACCGCGGCCCCGGCGTCCCCGACGAGGCCAAGGACAGCATCTTCGAGCCCTTCCAACGGCACGGCGACGCCCCGCGCGGTGCGGGCGTCGGCCTCGGCCTGGCGGTCGCCCGGGGCTTCACGGAGGCGATGGGCGGCACCCTGAACGCGGAGGACACCCCCGGTGGGGGGCTCACCATGACCCTCACCCTGCGCGCGACCGCCCCCCGCCCGACGGCCCCACCCCCGCCCACCGAGCCGGGCCGCCCGGCGCCGGACACGGCGCCCCGGCCCGCGGACGCGACCGGACGGCCCGGCCCGACGGACCCCGACCCCGAGCCCCCGGAACCCGGCATCCCGCCCGGGCTCACGGAACCCGGCACCCCGCCCGGGCCCCGGGACGCCGGGCCCGGCCGGGCGGGCGGCGACTTCGCGCGTGACGGGACGGCCGGAGACTTCGCGCACGACCGGGCGACCGGTGATCCTCTGCGCGGTCGGGTCGCCGACGGCGCCTCGGGGACGGGCGTCGGGTCCGAACCCGCGAGGGCCGGTGCCTCGCCCGCATCGGTAGAGGTGCCGCCCGGGCTAGCAGGAGCGGGTGCCCCGCCGGAATCCGGGGCTGCCGGGCTCCCGCCCCGGCCCGGGGGCGTCGGGCCTGGTCGGGTGGGCGAAGACTTCGTGGGTGGCCGGGAGGACGGAGATCCCGTGTGCGGTCGGGGGGACGTGGAGAAGGGGAGGCGGTTGTCATGACCCGTGTGCTGGTGGTCGACGACGACCCGGCCATCGTGCGTGCCCTGGTGATCAACCTCAAGGCACGGTCGTACGACGTCGACTCCGCCGTGGACGGTGCCGGTGCCCTGCGCGCGGCGACCGCCCGCCACCCGGACGTGGTCGTCCTCGACCTGGGCCTGCCCGACATGGACGGCGTCGAGGTGATCCGGCGTCTGCGCGAGTGGACCCGGGTGCCGGTCCTGGTGCTGTCCGCGCGGCACGCCTCCGCCGAGAAGGTGCAGGCGCTGGACGCCGGCGCCGACGACTACGTCACCAAGCCCTTCGGCATGGACGAGCTGCTGGCCCGGCTGCGGGCCGCCGTACGCCGCGCGGAGCCCGTCGGAGACGGGGCAGACCTGGTCGTGGAGACCGAGGCGTTCACCGTCGACCTGGCCGCCAAGAAGGTGCACCGCGACGGCAGGGACGTACGCCTGACGCCCACCGAGTGGCACCTGCTGGAGGTGCTGGTGCGCGGCGGCGGCCGGCTGGTCGCGCAGAAGCAGCTGCTGCGGGAGGTGTGGGGGCCGTCGTACGGGACGGAGACCAACTACCTGCGCGTGTACATGGCCCAGCTGCGCCGCAAACTGGAGGCCGACCCGTCGCGTCCGCGGCACCTCATCACCGAGCCCGGCATGGGATACCGCTTCGAGAAGTGAGGCCGGTCCGTTCGGACCGGGCACGCAGGGGGTACGTAACCGTCAGTGCACCCCGGTACGCTTCAGATATGAGTGCTGTTCCTCGATCCGAGAAGCCGGCAGGCCGGTTCCGGCGCATGCTCGACCGGCTCTCGTCCTCGCAGGAGGACCTGGAGTCGGAGGAGCTGCGCGAGGACGCCGCGACTGCCGGGTGTACGCGGATAGGTGACTGCCAGGACCGGCAGGTCGTTACCGTTACTGGTACCTTGCGCACGGTCACGCTGCGGCCGCGTGCGGGAGTCCCGGCCCTGGAGGCCGAGCTCTTCGACGGTACGGCCGCGCTGGACGTGGTGTGGCTCGGCAGGCGCTCCATCGTGGGGATAGAGCCGGGGCGCAAGCTGATCGCATCGGGCCGGATCGCCATGAGCCGTGGCCGCCGGGTGCTGTTCAATCCGAAATACGAACTGAGACCCCTCGGACGGGAGTAGCCGGTGACGTCGCTCGACAAGCCGACAACCGAAGAGACATCCGCGGACACGTCCGCGGACGACGCCCGGGCGGTGACGGAAGCCGCCCTGTTCGAGGCGTTCGGCGGTGTCCGGGGCATGGTCGAGACGGTGCTGCCGGGGCTGCTGTTCGTCAGCATCTACACGGTCAACAAGAACCTGCACATGTCGGCGCTCGCGGCGCTCGGTGTGGCGCTGGCGATGGTCGTGGTCCGGCTGGTCCGCAGGGACACCGTGAAGCACGCGTTCAGTGGTGTCTTCGGCGTCGGCTTCGGTGTGGTCTTCGCGATGATGACCGGCAACGCCAAGGACTTCTACCTGCCGGGCATGCTGTACACGCTGGGCCTGGCGGTGGCGTACATCGTCACGGCGATGGCGGGCGTCCCGCTGATCGGCCTGATGCTGGGCCCGGTCTTCAAGGAGAACCTCTCCTGGCGGACCCGCAACCCCGGCCGCAAGAAGGCGTACACCAAGGCCAGCTGGGCCTGGGGCCTGATCCTGCTCGCCAAGTGCGCGATCCTCTTCCCGCTGTACTGGTGGGCGGACACCACCCAGCTGGGCTGGGTGCTGGTGGCGCTGAAGATCCCACCGTTCCTGCTCGCGGTCTACCTGACCTGGGTGTTCCTGGCGAAGGCGCCGCCGCCGATCGATGTCTTCGCCGAGATGGAGGCGGAGGAGCGCGCCGAGGAGGAGCGCAAGGCGGCGGCCGCCTCGGGCGGGAGCGAAGGGGCGCCGGCCGGCCGGCACCGCCGCGAGTCCTGACCCGGACGACATGAGGGGCGCCCGGAGAGATCCTCTCCGGGCGCCCCTCACTCGTACGCGCGTACGCGCGTTCACGGCTACGCCTGTTTGCGGACCGAGAGCAGGTCCTCCAGCTGCTCCTCCCGGGCCTGCGCGGCGACGAAGAGCAGCTCGTCACCGGCCTCCAGGGAGTCCTCGCGGGTAGGGGTCAGCACCCGCGTGCCGCGGATGATGGTGACCAGCGAGGTGTCCTGCGGCCACTCCACGTCCCCGACCTGCGTGCCCGCCAGCGCGGACTCCTCCGGGAGTGTCAGCTCCACCAGGTTGGCGTCGCCGTGGCTGAAGCGCAGCAGCCGGACCAGGTCGCCGACGCTCACCGCCTCCTCCACCAGCGCCGACATCAGACGCGGGGTGGAGACGGCGACGTCCACGCCCCAGGACTCGTTGAACAGCCACTCGTTCTTCGGGTTGTTCACCCGGGCGACGACGCGCGGCACGCCGTACTCGGTCTTGGCGAGCAGCGAGACGACCAGGTTGACCTTGTCGTCACCGGTCGCGGCGATGACGACGTTGCAGCGCTGGAGCGCCGCCTCGTCCAAGGACGTGATCTCGCAGGCGTCGGCCAGCAGCCACTCCGCCTGCGGCACCCGCTCCACCGAGATGGCGGTCGGCGCCTTGTCGATCAGCAGGACCTCATGGCCGTTCTCCAGCAGCTCGCCCGCGATCGAACGGCCCACGGCGCCGGCTCCGGCGATGGCGACCCTCATCAGCGACCGCCCTCCTCGTCGGGTCCCTTGGCGAAGGCCGCCTCGACCCGGTCGATCTCGTCCGTACGCATCACCACGTGCACCAGGTCCCCGTCCTGCAACACCGTCTGCGAACTGGGCAGGATGGCCTCGCCGAGCCGGGTCAGGAACGCGACCCGCACGCCCGTCTCGTCCTGGAGCCGGGAGATGCGGTGTCCCACCCACGCCGTGGAGGTGTGCACCTCGGCGAGCTGCACCCCGCCCGTGGGGTCGCGCCACAGGGGCTCGGCGCCCGAGGGGAGCAGCCGGCGCAGCATCTGGTCGGCCGTCCAACGGACGGTGGCGACGGTGGGAATGCCCAGGCGCTGGTAGACCTCCGCGCGGCGGGGGTCGTAGATGCGGGCGGCGACGTTCTCGATGCCGAACATCTCGCGGGCCACCCGGGCGGCGATGATGTTCGAGTTGTCGCCGCTGGACACGGCGGCGAAGGCGCCCGCGTCCTCGATGCCCGCCTCGCGCAGGGTGTCCTGGTCGAAGCCGATGCCGGTGACCCGGCGGCCGCCGAACGAGGAGCCCAGCCGGCGGAACGCGGTGGGGTCCTGGTCGATCACGGCGATGGTGTGCCCCTGCTCCTCCAGGGCCTGGGCCAGGGCGGAGCCAACCCTTCCGCAGCCCATGATGACAATATGCATCGCGTCACACCGCGCTTCCTGCAGGCCTTCCGACCTTCATGACCTTCGTGCTCATGTCTCTCTTTCGGCTCGCCAGGCAACACGTCGCGGCCTGAGTGCGGGCCGCCAGGCAACATCATGCCGGGGTCCGTGAACCCTGACGCCCCTCGGGGGCGCGCCTCCCGCCGTAACCGACGGTACGCGGGGTCGCCGTCACCGGCGGTAGGGCGTGCGCGGGCGTGGCGCCGCCGTGGGGGCCGCTCCCCAGGGGGCGATACCGTCCGCGGCGCGGTGAGGACTCGAAACGCAGTTCCCCGCCCCCCTGCTGAGGGTGCCGCGGTGAACGCGCCCGGAAAAGGTGCGGGGAACTGCGCGAGCAACCCACGACGACCCGCACCCGCATGCGGCCTGAACCGCCACGGCGGGATACGGGCCGCCCAAGACCTACCGGCGCGTGATGCTGCGCACGCTCGCCACCGCCAGAATGCCGAGGACGACGAGTCCGGCCGCCGCGCCGATCAGTTCTGCGGTCGTGTGCATGGAACCCTCCACGAGGCGTGGCGACAACGGCCGGGCATGTGGTCGTACAGGTCGTACAGGCATGGGACTCCCCCGGCCTGCCCGATCCGCACCCCGCTGCCCGCACTTTTCACCCGGAGGGCAGCGGCCGTATGGATGCCGTATGGATGTGGGGTGGCGTGTGCGTCACTTACCGGCGGACGCCTTACGATCCACACTTGTGTCCAAACTGACCGACGTGCCCAAACGCATCCTCATCGGGCGCGCGCTGCGCAGCGACCGGCTGGGGGAAACCCTCCTGCCGAAGCGCGTCGCACTTCCCGTCTTCGCGTCCGACCCGCTGTCCTCCGTGGCGTACGCGCCGGGCGAGGTGCTGCTGGTCCTGTCCATCGCGGGCCTGTCGGCGTACCACTTCAGCCCCTGGATCGCGGCCGCGGTCGTCGTGCTGATGTTCACCGTGGTCGCCTCCTACCGGCAGAACGTGCACGCCTACCCGAGCGGCGGCGGCGACTACGAGGTGGCCACCACCAACCTCGGTCCGAAGGCCGGCCTCACCGTCGCGAGCGCCCTGCTCGTCGACTACGTCCTCACCGTCGCCGTGTCGATCTCCTCCGGCATCGAGAACCTCGGCTCGGCCGTCCCCTTCGTCATCGAGAACAAGGTGCCCTGCGCGATCGGCGTGATCGTGCTGCTGACGGTGATGAACCTGCGCGGGGTCCGGGAGTCGGGCACACTCTTCGCGATCCCCACCTACGTCTTCGTCGCGGGCGTCTTCCTGATGATCGCGTGGGGCGCGTTCCGCGGAGTGGTGCTCGGCGACGACATGCGGGCGCCGACCGCCGACTTCGAGATCAAACCCGAGCACCCGGGTCTCGCCGGCTTCGCCCTCGTCTTCCTGCTGCTGCGCGCCTTCTCCTCCGGCTGCGCCGCCCTCACCGGCGTCGAGGCGATCTCCAACGGCGTGCCCGGCTTCCGCAAGCCCAAGTCGCGCAACGCGGCGACCACCCTCGCCCTGATGGGCCTGCTCGCCGTCACCATGTTCTGCGGGATCATCGCGCTGGCCTCCGCCACCGACGTGCGGATGGCCGAGAACCCGGGCAAGGACCTGGTCCACAACGGCGTACCCCTCGGCCCCGGCTACGTCCAGGACCCGGTGATCTCCCAGGTCGCCGAGGCCGTCTTCGGCAGCGGCACCTTCCTGTTCGTCGTCCTCGCCGCCGCCACCGCCCTGGTGCTGTTCCTCGCCGCGAACACCGCCTACAACGGTTTCCCGCTGCTCGGCTCGATCCTCGCCCAGGACCGCTATCTGCCCCGCCAGCTGCACACCCGCGGCGACCGCCTCGCCTTCTCCAACGGCATCCTGCTGCTCGCCGGCGCCGCCGGACTGCTGGTGTGGGTCTACGGCGCCGACTCCACCCGGCTGATCCAGCTGTACATCGTCGGCGTGTTCGTGTCCTTCACCCTCAGCCAGACCGGCATGGTGCGGCACTGGAACCGCCTGCTGGCCACGGAGAAGGATCAGGCCAAACGCCGGCACATGATCCGCTCCCGGGCCATCAACGCCTTCGGCGCCTTCTTCACCGGCCTGGTCCTGGTCGTCGTCCTGCTCACCAAGTTCACCCACGGCGCCTGGGTGGCGCTGCTCGGGATGTGCATCTTCTACGCGACCATGACCGCGATCCGCCGCCACTACGACCGGGTCGCCGAGGAGATCGCCGCCCCCGAGGCACCGGGCGAGGACACCGTACGGCCGTCCCGGGTCCACTCCGTGGTGCTGATCTCCAAGGTCCACCGCCCGGCCCTGCGCGCCCTCGCCTACGCCAAGCTGCTGCGCTCCGACACCCTGGAGGCGCTCAGCGTCAACGTGGACGCCGAGGAGACCCGGGCGCTGCGCGAGGAGTGGGAGCGGCGCGGCATCGACGTCCCCCTGAAGGTGCTCGACTCGCCGTACCGGGAGGTCACCCGTCCGGTGATCGAGTACGTCAAGAGCCTGCGCGCGCAGTCGCCGCGCGACGTGGTGTCCGTGATCATCCCCGAGTACGTGGTCGGTCACTGGTACGAGCACTTCCTGCACAACCAGAGCGCGCTGCGGCTGAAGGGCCGGCTGCTGTTCACGCCCGGTGTGATGGTCACCTCGGTGCCCTACCAGCTGGAGTCCTCCGAGGCCGCGAAGCTGCGGGCTCGCAGGCGGCAGAACTGGTCCGCGCCCGGCTCCGTGCGCCGGGGGCCGGCGGAGCGGACGAAGGACACCTCCCCGCGCACGTAGACTGGTGGGCTGTTGTCCCGGGCCGCAGGGCCCGGCCGCCCGTACCCGATGTTGTGGAGTCACCCCGCCATGCAGGCAGAACCGAAGAAGTCACTGGTGGGGGAGGAGTACGAGGTCGAGATCGGCCCCGTCGCCCACGGCGGCCACTGCATCGCCCGTACGTCGGAGGGGCAGGTCCTCTTCGTCCGGCACGCGCTGCCCGGCGAGCGGGTCGTCGCCCGGGTCACCGAGGGCGAGGAGGGCGCGCGGTTCCTGCGCGCGGACGCGGTGACGGTGCTGGACGCCTCCAAGGACCGCATCGACGCCCCCTGCCCGTTCGCCGGTCCCGGCCGCTGCGGTGGCTGCGACTGGCAGCACGCCAAGCCCGGCGCCCAGCGGCGCCTCAAGGGCGAGGTCGTCGCCGAGCAGCTCCAGCGGCTGGCCGGGCTGACGCCCGAGGAGGCCGGCTGGGACGGCACCGTGATGCCCGCCGAGGGTGACAAGGTCCCGGCCGGCCAGGTCCCGTCGTGGCGCACGCGCGTGCAGTACGCGGTCACGGCCGACGGCCGCGCGGGTCTGCGCCGGCACCGCTCGCACGAGGTGGAGCCGATCGACCACTGCCTGATCGCCGCCGAGGGCGTCAGCGAGCTGGGCATCGAGAAGCGGGACTGGACCGGCATGGACTCGGTCGAGGCGATCGCCGCGACCGGTTCCCAGGACCGTCAGGTCGTCCTGACCCCCAAGCCCGGCGCCCGCCTCCCGCTGGTCGAACTGGACCGCCCGGTCTCTGTCTTGCGCATCGACGAGCGCAACGGCCAGGTGCACCGCGTGCACGGCCGTCCCTTCGTCCGCGAGCGCGCCGACGGCCGCACCCACCGGGTCGGCAACGGCGGCTTCTGGCAGGTGCACCCGAAGGCCGCCGACACCCTCGTGACGGCGGTCATGCAGGGCCTGCTGCCCCGCAAGGGCGACATGGCGCTCGACCTGTACTGCGGCGTCGGCCTGTTCGCCGGCGCGCTGGCCGACCGGGTCGGCGAGCAGGGTGCCGTCCTCGGCATCGAGTCCGGCAAGCGCGCGGTGGAGGACGCCCGGCACAACCTCGCGGAGTTCCCGCGCGTGCGCATCGAACAGGGCAAGGTCGAGTCGGTCCTGCCCCGCACCGGCATCACCGAGGTCGACCTCGTCGTCCTCGACCCGCCCCGCGCGGGCGCCGGCCGCAAGACGGTCGAGCACCTGACGTCCCTGGGCGCCCGCCGCATCGCCTACGTGGCCTGCGACCCGGCCGCGCTCGCCCGTGACCTCGCGTACTTCCGGGACGGCGGCTACAAGGTGCGGACGCTGCGCGTCTTCGACCTGTTCCCGATGACGCATCATGTGGAGTGCGTGGCGATTCTGGAGCCTGCAGCAAAGAGGTCCTGACCTGCTGTTTCTCTGGATTGCTGAGGAACGCCGGTGCTTCCTCGACCTGTTCTCCGAGGTGCATGGTGTGGAGTCTTGTCGTACGTCCGGGCGGCTCCCGAGCTGCGGTTTCGACCAGCGGCCAAGAGAGCGCCGGGCTCTGGAACCCGATATTCGCATGGACGGCAGGTGGTCCCTCGTGACGCTCATCTGACGCTCGTTCTGAATGGCATGTCAGGACCTGTCGCTGGGTGGTCCGAGGCCGAAGGGCGGGGGAGGCGCAGCGCGGGGGCGGCCTTCGTCGGTAGGGCGACGTCCCGGGTGACGTCAAGGAAGACGTCCTGGGCCGCACCGGGGGGGCGACAACGTTCGTACCGTCATGGCGGATGGCGGGATGGAAGCCTGCCCGGAGCTGTTGAACCGGGCCGGTGGGCATTGGGCCCCCTCCCGGCCCGGCAGCCCTCAGGACGTTCAGCGCAGGCGCTGGTGCCGGCCGGAGCCGCGCATGTGCATGCCCAGGTACACCAGGGCCGCCACCAGTACCACGATGCCGATGACGAGCAGGTAGAACAATCCTTCTGCGGCAACGCCGATGATGCCCAGCACGATGGCCGCGATGACGAGGAGGAGGAAGAGCGTCATGAGGTAAGGCACCTCTTCGATTCGGCGGGGTCGGTCAGCGTCGGGCGAGTTGCCGCTCACCGTTCGCACCGGGCTGATAGGGCAGGCCGTAGTGCGCGAACACCGCCGCCTCGTCCTCGACGGGCAGCACGTCGTCGGTCCCGATCGCCGGGCACTTCTTCACCAGCGCCCGCTCGTAGTCGACCTTCACGTAGCCCGGCCCCACGACCGCGCCGTGCAAGGGGACGAAGACCAAATGGCGGCGGGTGGGCAGTCCGACCTGAACGGTGCCCATGGCGGGCTCGTCGGTGCTGGTGTCCACGTAGACAGCCTCCAGTGTGCCGATCTTGTGGCCACCCGCGTCGACGACGTCGTGGGCGCGCCACTCGCGGATGTCCGCACTTTGGATCATCCTTCGGCTTCCCTCCGCACGGCGGTGTACCCGGAATGGGCACTTCGCCGAGTGCCCGTACCAGCCGTGGTGACACCTCCCGTTGCAGGATGGCGCAGACCGGTGCTGTGGGCCGGGACGGCCGGGGCACCGGAAAGCCCGATGCGTGTCCCGACTCCCAGACCGGTGGGCTCGTCCATCCGGGACAGCCTGTCGGGGAACCTCATGTCGCGCCCTCCCCTGTTGAAGGCATCGCCCGTGATAATGGACAGACATGCCTGAAAAGTCCCCCGTGGCCGCGGACCGTTCGTTTCGGTTCGGGCGGCTGCGCCGCGCCGTCAGCCGTTCGCCGGTCGGGCGCGGATGGCGACGGGGCGCGCAGATGGAGCTGGGGTCGCGTTCGCTGGGCTTTTCGGCGCTGGGGTTGCTCACACTGGTGCCTTTGCTGATCATCGTCTCCTCTGCCGATCCCGAGCACGGCCGGGGGTTCGCGCAGTGGCTGGGCGAAGGGCTGGGCGTGTCGACGGCCGCCAGCGAGCAGGTCGAGAGGTTGTTCGCTCGGCCCGGCCAGGCGCTCCGGAGCACGACCGTGTTCGGTATCGCCGCCCTCGCCCTGTTCGGCCTGGCTTTCGGGGCAGCGGTGCAGACCGGCTACGAGAAGGTCTGGGACCTGCCGCCGGCTCGCTGGTGGGCCAGGTGGCGGCACGTGGTCTGGCTCAGCGTCCTCGCCGTCTTCCTCTTCGCCTCCGCCACCACCACACTACGGCCGGAACCGCTGGCAGGCGGGGCTGTCGCATCGCTGAGCGCTGTCCCGTTTCTCTGGTGGTTCCAGCACCTGCTGCTCGGCGGGCGCATCCGCTGGCGCGCCCTGTTGCCGGGTGCCGTGGCCACCGTGATCGGGCTGCTCGGTCTGAGGATCTTCTCCGCCCTCGTCTTCTCGCCGCTGATCGCATCCAACGCCGTCGCCTACGGACCCGTCGGAACCCTCCTGGTCGTCGAGTCCTGGCTGCTCGGCGTGGGAGTCGTGATCTTCGGTGGCGCGCTGGTCGGCCGATTGTTCTACGCGGAGATCCCCCGAGTGACACGCACATGGAAACGACGCAGGTGAGGAGGGGGCATCAGACGCTCATCCCGCCCGGGGCAGACGATCCGACCTGAGCCGGGTCGAGGCCGTACGCCGTCCCGACACGGGGTGGGCGGACGATCAGTCGCACCCGGGCTCCTGACCGGTGTGTCCGGTCGACCGGCTGGACTCCAGCCACGAACGGGCGGGCTCGGCCGCGCGGGTGGTGTCCACGGTGAGTTCGAGACGGGTGCCGCCCTCGCCGTTCGCCGGATAACTGCGCTGTTCGGTGGCGGCGAAGCAACGACGGAGAACTTCCGCCACCCGCCGTGCGTCCTCGGGCGACGCGGCGACGACGTGAACCTCGGCATACCCGGCCGAGGGCGCTTCCTGGGACTCCATGGCGACCTCACTGCGCGGCTGGATGCGATCGGACCAGAGCGCCGATCACTCTAGTCGCACACATCACCCGCCTCGGACCTCGACGCCTCTCCTCGGGCCGGGTGGTCCGAGGAACACCGTGCGGGGAAGTGCCCGGAGGTCCGGGGGCGAGTTCTGCCGTCCGTGTCCCGAACTGCCCGCACTGGCGGCCGTGCTCGATCTGCTGTGGGGACGGATCACTCGGATCACGGTGAACCCGCCCAATGGCCGGTCGTCCCGCGCAACGGTCACCGTCGCCGGGCACGTGGTGAAGACGGGTTGGTTCCGGGGCGCCCGCGGCGGCGTCGGCCGCGGGCGCCCGGGAGTTTCTAGGCGGGGACGCGGTAGTGCCGGAGGGGCGCTCCCGCCCGATGGAGGCTGGTGAGTGCCTGTCGGTAGGAGGCGATCAGTCCGGTCTCCAGGTAGTCCACGCCCAGTTCCTCGCAGTAGCGCCGGACGAGGGGCCGTGCCTTGCGCCGGTTGGGGCTGGGCATGCTGGGGAAGAGGTGGTGTTCGATCTGGTGGTTCAGGCCGCCCAGGGCGATCTCGGTGAAGCGGCCGCCGTTCACGTTGCGTGAGGTGAGCACCTGGCGGCGGAGGAAGTCCGGGCGGTCGTCGCCTTTCAGGATCGGCATGCCCTTGTGCTTGGGGGCGAAGAGGGAGCCGAGGTAGAGGCCGAACAAGCCCTGGTGGACGGCGAGGAAGGCGATCGCCATGCCGGGCGGCAGGACCCAGAACAGGGCGGTCAGGTACGCCACGCAGTGCGCGGCCAGCAGAACGCCGTCGAGGGCCCGGTGCTTGAGCGAGCGGTTGGCGACCGCCCTACCGCTCGACACGTGCAGGTTGAAGCCCTCCGACGTGAGGAGCGGGAAGAACAGGAACGCCTGCCACCGACTGACGAGACGGGGGAGTCCGGTGGCGGCGCGGGCCTGGTCCTGGGACCAGACCAGCAGGTCGGGGGCGACGTCGGGGTCGAGGTCCTCGTTGTTGGGGTTGGCGTGGTGACGGGTGTGCTTGTCCTGCCACCAGCCGTACCCCATCCCGATGCCCGCTCCGGCGATCCGTCCGGACACCTCGCTGGCCCTGCGCCGGCGGAACACCTGACGGTGGGCCACGTCATGGGCGACCAGGGCCACCTGCCCGAAGACGACAGCCAGGAAGACTGCGACTGCCAACGTCCACCATGAGCGGCCGACGAGTGCGAAGGCGATCCATCCGGTGGCGTAGAGCCCGGCCACCGCGGTGATCCGGAGTGTGTAGTAGCCGGGGCGGCGTCCCAGTAGTCCGGCATCCGCGATTTTCCTCGAGAGCCGGGCGAAGTCGCTGCCGGAACTCTCGGAACGCGGAGCGCGGACGGTGACATTTGTCATGACTGGGTAAACTCTCTGCTAGCCGTGCAGGCGGCTCCGGGCCGCTGCCCGGTGAGTTCTGGTGGCGGTCGCGGACACTGGCCGGAGAGGTGCCGTCCGCAGCGTCGGCCTGTCGTGACGCTGCCCCTCGGACCGGCCGGGTGCCCAGCCGGGCAGGTCTTACCCGGTCGGGGGCCGTCTTTCTACGGCCTTCCCCGTGCATGCAGGTGATGGAGCGTCGGGTGCCGGGTTCAGCTGCCCACCTTCGGCGTCGGATCGGAAGCCGTCCGGCGTTGAAGGGGGTCTGCTCACTCCGGGCGGTGTCGTCTTCGAACCCGTGACGCTCATATGACGCTCGGACCGCCGGTGGGGAGAGGACCGGCGGCTCTGAGCGGTAGCTGTTGCCCACCAGGAACGGTGGTTCTGCGGCGTGCTGTGAAGCCCTGATCTACGCACGCCGCCTGCTGGGACGTCTGGATGCATCGATGCTCCTGCCGACCGACTCCAACTACGATGCGGTCGACTTCCCTCAGCCGTGCAGGACACCGGCGCCCGATTCGTGATGCGCTCCACTCGCAAGCGGCGCCCGACGGTGCGCCGCCCGCTGCCCGACGACTCCTGCGTTACCGCGGTCCTCCCGCGCCGCTACCGTGCCAGGGCGGGCGGGCAGCGGGTGGTGGAGGCGTGGCTGTCCGTCGTCCTGGCCGACGGCACGCGGCGCACCGAGCTGTGGCGGCTGTTGACCAGCCGCCTGCGTCCGGGAGAGCGTCAGCCGCTGACAGCGTCGACGATCTGTGTGGCAGCCGTGAATGCCGTGGCGGCTCCAGCGATCGTCTCAAGCG
Source organism: Streptomyces sp. CNH189 (assembly GCF_000527195.1). Classification (NCBI taxonomy): domain Bacteria; kingdom Bacillati; phylum Actinomycetota; class Actinomycetes; order Kitasatosporales; family Streptomycetaceae; genus Streptomyces; species Streptomyces sp. CNH189. The sequence goes on along the minus strand of NZ_AZUS01000011.1, from coordinate 84,022 downwards.
TGTCGCGCAGGAAGCCAGCGAGTCGGGCGATCCTGCCGGGGTTCGGCTGCTCGTTCTGTACCTCGCCCTCGAGCCGCTCGAGCGTGGTCGCCACGTCGTTCGCGTCGCCCTCGTTCATCTGGTCATGGATCCGCTCGATCTCCGCGCGGAGTTCGGCGACCAGCTTGCCCAGATCCTGCTTCTCAGCGGTCGCATCTGGACCGACGGACGACGTATTGGTGACTTTGGCCTTGCTCTTGTGGCCGATCGCATTTCCCTGCAGGGTGGAACGATCGATCTTGATGCTGCTGTCAGTCATGGATTCCTCCTGGATGGAACGGGCTGAGGCGGTGACGTAGTTGATGACCGGTGGCGGGGATGGTGAGGGAAAGACCGGCATTGCCTTGAAGGTGTGTTCGTTTGGATAAACCTCGCTCGGGCCTGGAGGTGCCTTCCGCGGGCCGAGTTCGGCCGGAAGCGCGCTGATCAGTGCTTCTGCCAGATCCGACGGGGATCGGTACCGGCGGGCTGAAAGCGGGTGCAGGACATCCTTCAACAGAAACTGCAGGGCCGGCGGAACCCCCGGCAGGTCGTCGCGGACCAGCGCCTCCGCGTCCACGGAATTGTCCGGCTTCAGCGGCAACAGGTGCTCGGGGTGGACCAGTTCGTACAGTACGGCCACCAGTGCGAGGGCGTCGTGCTCGGGCCCCCGGATGTCACCGTCCCCCATCGCCGCCCGGTAGTAGCGCGAACCTCTCGGTGTCAGCAGCGGGCGGTGCTCGGGTCCCGCACTCACGCACCCGTACCCCCAGCCGACCACGAACACCTCTCGATTGTCGTTCTGAGCGTCGCCGGACAGGATCAAGTTGGCGGGGCGGATGTCCCCGTGCGACATGCGCTGGTTCTCCCACACATTCTGGAGTGTCCAGCATGCCATCAGCACCCAACGGGCGGCTTTCACCGGATCGATGGACGGGGTCGAGACAAGGTGATCGCCCAGTGAGAATCCGTTGACTCGCTTGTAGACAAGCCAGCTTCCCCGGACTTCCCAGCGCGAAGGAACTCCCTGCATCTGTTCGTATGCGTCGCCGCCGAGCACCTTCGTGATCTCGCGCAGCACGTTGCGATCCGCTTCGGGGTAGTACTTGGCGATGTACTTGGTCGACGGATCGTCCCGGTGCACGGCCACGCAGGACCGCTTGTCGGACGGAGAGATGCGATCCTGCACCTGGTAGCCGGCAGTGCGCAGCTCCCGCTCATGCGGATGCATCCCGTCCGGGTCGTCCTCCGGAGGGCCGCTCTGCTCCTTGAGCCATCCCTGCACGATTCCATTCGCCCAGGACAGGCAGTTGCCCTCGAGGACCAGCAATCCGTAGTCCAGGTAGTCGTCCAGCTGCCGCCGTTCCTCCTCCGTGAGGGCACGGCGGACCTGCAGTTCGTCCGGATCGGTGTCCAGTTCGCTGTCGATCTTGAAGAACAGGTCCGGGATCCGGGCGCCGCTCGCGTAGGGGTCTGCGATGTCCAGCACAGCTTGACGCTGCCTCCTGACCCACTCGCCGGCCTCGTCCACGAGCTGTTCGTCGATGACCGTACGATTCAGCTGCTCCAGCAGCTCGGCGAGCCTCTTGCCCATCATGTGGACGTGCTGAGGATGACCCCGTGTCTTGTCGTAGACGAGCTCGGCAGCAGAGGCGAGCACCTGGACGGTATTGTCGAAGCCCTGGTGAACGATCTGCAGGGTCGCCTGACGGTCCAACGGACCGATGCGCATGGGCTGGGAGAAGTCCTGCTGCGACAGCGTGCCTTCGAGGGACTGGCGCAACTGTTCGGTGGTGCAGGAGCCGCTGAAGAGCAGAGCCAGAGTTCCGTCGAGCTTCAGTGCGCGCAGAACGCCCATGTCGTTCGCCTTGGCCTGAGAATTCGGATAGCGGTTCAGCAGCTCCTGGAACTCGTCGACGACGATCAGCAGAGCGATCTCCTCGTTCGGCCACACCTCGCGGCGCAGGCGCCGCCACCAGCGGCGGAAGTTCACACTGTTGTCCCCGGGAAGCTCCACGCCGCTCAGGTCGCGGCCGTACACGTCCTCGATCCGGTCCAGGACCGAGTTTGCGATCTGCTGAAGCATCGGGGCCGACCCCGGATTCGTCTCCTGTCCGTCGACCAGAACGGTGAGGGCGCGCGGAATGCGCCATTCCGGCGGCGTCAGCAGCTCGCCGGCTGCCCCGCTGTGCATGCGCATCAGTTCGTGGATGATCGATGTCTTGCCGGCTCGCCGAGAGCCCATCATGACGAGTGACGGCACCGAGTGCCGGTGAGCATCCGCGTACACGGTGCGCAGACGTTCAAGCTCGCTCGTGCGCCCGACGAACATGCCCGGCACTGCCGGTTCGCCCGGCCGGAACTTGGACACGACTGCTTCCTGACGCACGAGCTGCTTTACCTGCACGGTGAACAGCGCCGTTTCCGTCTCGTCCCCGTTGGCCGGCGTCCCGGAGACCTCGACGGTGAGTTCGCGGTCGGAGGCGGGGACCGCGAGGAAGCAGCCGACGGTGTTCGACGCCTTCAGCTCCCCGAGAGACCTCTCGTGGCCGAGCACCGTGACCTTCGTGTCACGCAGATCCCGGCCCGCGCGCACGACGAGCTGGAGCTCGACCGGCCCGTTGCTGAGCCGTGTCGCGGTGGATCGCCGCAGGGTGACGGAGCCTTCGGACGACGTCGCACCCGACAGCAGCTGATCGCGGCCGTAGTCGTCCCACACCGAGCGCAGCGCGTCCTGCGTCGCCTTGGCGTGGACGCCGAGCGGCTCGGAGAGATCCGGGATCAGCGCCTCTCCCGTGCGAATCTGGTTCTCGGTCTCAGCTGTGTGGTCTTCGAGCGTCTCCGCCGACGCTCTGCTCGTCGGCCGAGCCTGGAACTGCTGCCACTGCCGCTGCCAGCACCTGGCGAGGCTTCGGCTCACTGCCACGTCGAGGCCCACTGCGCACTCGGCCAGCGTGTCGCCGACTTCCTTCAGGTGGTCTCCGAGCTTCGGACTCCTCAGCAGCTCCTTCGTCGCAGACACCAGAGACGCGAGCTTCTCGGACGGCTCTCCCGCCGCTTCGGTTACAGCCCGCCCGGCCAGAATCTGGTCGGCGTAGTCGTGCGGGTCCGGCAGACCCGCCTCTTCGAAGGCGTCGGCCAGCCGGGAGCAGACCGTGTGGTGAGGCGCTCCACCGTTCAGCGCTCGCTCGAAGGCGGCGACTGCGGTCCGGTACTGTCCTCGGCGCGCACAGGCCATCCCGAGCAGCAAGGCCCGCGTCGTGACTTCCTTCTGTGCCGCTCTGCCCGTCGAGCGCCGCACCTTGCCGCTCAGGAACTTGTGCAGGCGCACGGGATCGTCCTCGAGAAACTCGTACACACGCTGCAACTGCGCCTCGGTCAACGGCTGGACGCCGCTGTTCAGGGCCTCGGGTGTGCCGGCCGCGAGCGCGGTGTCGACCAGGACGTCACCGGGTGGTGGGGTCGGCTGGCGCAGCAGGTCCAGCGCCTGGGCCACCAGTGACTTCTCCCCTGCCTCGTCCGCGAGGACGGCTGCCAGCGCGGCCGGTGTGGAACTGCGCTGCGGGTCCAGCCGTGCGTGCAGCAGCAGCAGTTCCACCGCGGCGACGGGCATGTCAGCCATCTCGCGGTCGGTGAGCAGTCCGGCATGGGCGAGCAGTTGGTCCTCGTCGGAGTACCAGACAGGTGAGAGGGAGAGCAGTCTCACTGCCTCGGCGTAGTCACGACGGGCGCAGGCAAGGTACACGAGGACCACCTGTCGGTCCCGACGGGAACCGATTAGCGACGCGACCGTACGGGCCTCCTCGTCCCGCTCCGCGTTGATCAGGCAGACAGCGGCCACCGTTGAAACGCGTGCGTAGCGGGGCTTCCTGGCGACGAGCTCTAGGGCGTGGTCCGAGGCGAGCTCCCATTCCTCGTTCGCCGCCGCTTCCAGCAGATCCTGCGCCTCTTCCTTTGCCCAGCCGGGAAGCTGGTTCCGCAGGGCCGTCGGGCTCGTCGGGGGCTGGAACCGTGCCAGCGCCCGTACCCGGAGGTCGTCCAGGGTGGGTGTGTACTCCTTCTTGAGTCTGCGCACGGTCTGCCGCCGGTCCAGACCCTGGTCGACAATGTTCCGCACTACCCGGTCGGCGGCCCGGCCCGGGGAAGGGAGAGGACCGGCTGCTTTGCGCAGGATCGCGGCCTCGGCACAGGTCGGGTTGCTCATCAGCGCCAGCTCGGCATAGCGGCCCAGGTCCTCCCGGGCTCCCAACTGCTGGGAGAGCTTCGCCAGGGAGAGATGGAACTCGAAGTGAGCGTCGTTGGAGTGATAGGGCTCCAAGAGGGCACGCAGCTCCTGTGCACGCCCGAGCGCCCTCGCCACGCGGACCGCCGGGGCGAGCAGCTCGAAGTTCGCCTGGGTCCTCTCGATCCATTCCGTCAGGAGTTCCCAGGCGGGGACCGGACGCTGTGCTGCCTCCAGGACCATCGCCAGGCCGGCCGCCGTGGCGGCATCCGGCGTGAGGGAGAACAGTTCCCGCATGATCGGCACATAACGCCCGGCCTCCTGGACTTCTCCCAGGCGCATCGCCTTCCGCACCGCGTCGGCCGCGGTGCGGAAGGCGCTGATACTCGGGGCGCTGCGGCATTGCGCGATCAGACGGGCCGCCTCGACCTCCGCCTCGGCGAGAAACCGGTGCTGGACGGAAGGGGACGACGAGGCCGGACGTGAGGAGGCGCTGCCCCGCACATCGTCCGGCTGTGCGATGGTGCGCCGTCGGACAGGAACCAGCCCCGTCTGCTGGGGGACCTTACGGCCGATCTCCGTGAAGAGGGCGTTGAGGGCGGCCTGCTGATCCGGCGACGGCTGACGGGGCAGCACGCGCAGACAGTATTCGAAGGTCGTGGTGGCGGCGTGCAGCCGGCCTGTGGCCGCATAGGCGCATCCCAGGTTCCAGGCCGCTCCGGCCGTGAGCCACAGGGTGTCGGCCCACTGATCGTGCAGGAGCAGAGCGTCTTCCGGACTTCCGGCCAGGACCAGGTAGCCCAGCGCGTTCGCGAGGGCGACCGGATGATCACGGACTGCCGCCGCCCAAGCGTCGGCGATGTAGTCGAGGGTTGATCCGGGCGGTGGCTGCTGGGCCAGACGGATACCGGGCTCGGTGGCCACCGGACCGCTGATGGTCGCGGTCCTGGGCCTCAGTTCTCGCCGGGCGGCCGGCTGTTGAGGTCCCGCCTCCCGCGTGCGCGGTGGCCTCTTGGGCAGGAGCTCGTTCGGTATCCCGGCTTCACGCGCCGCCCGGTCACGGAGCAGCAGCATCCGGGGAAGCTTTTCCGGTGGCGTCCATGACACGCACCTCTGTAGCAGTTCGGCCGCTTCCCTTGCCTGGCCGCCGTCGAGCAGCCAGTAGGACACCTCACGTACCAGGTAGTCGTCGCCTGTCTCCTCCACGTCCTCGAGGAGAACTGCAAAGGGAAGTCCGTCCGGAATCGGTGTCTGAGTGTTCCGGAGCCCCGACACGATGTCGGAGATCGTGATGCCCCCCTGTCCGGACGTGGCACGGGCCTCCCACAGCGCGTCCAGCAGACCGCCGGCGCGGAGCCTGTCCTCTAGGGTCCGGAAGACGAGGGTTTCCCCGTGACCGCTGTTCGGGTCACCGGTCCCCGTCGTCACAACCCCCGGCAAACCAGAAGGCGACGAACTTCCCGAGTCGGTCATCGCGCGGAGGCGCTGCTCCAGAGGACCGGTCCATGTGTCCGGCGCTCCCAGGTCATGCGCCTGGTTCAGCACATTCCGTGCGACGACGGTGTCGAGGCACCGCGGATCGAGCGCCGTACGGGCCAGCTCGACGTAATGCCGCCAGCCGAGCGCGTCCGGCGTCTCGGCGATCCGGGTGATCACCGCCCGCGCGCGCGCCAGGTCACCCGACTCCCGGCAGATGCGCAGCATGAGAAAGGCTCCTGGCGACGAAGCGTTCTCGCCGAGCACCTGTTCCAGTAGACGGGCCGCGTCCTCCGCCCGCCCCGACTCGTACAGATGCTTGGCCAGCGACTCGCTGGTCTGGCTGCCGTCGGCCGAGTGCTGGACGGTCGGCTGCGGAGCGGCCGCCGCCAAAGGCGACTGGACACCGTGCTGGGCACAGAACGAGGTCACGGAGTCCAGCTGCTCGCGGGACATCTTCCCGGGTAGGATCCGGTACATGACCTTGAGGGACTCTACGGCGTGACCCACTAGGCCGACCGCCGCGTACGCGCAGGCGATGTTCCAGGCCGCGGACGCGTTGAGGTACTGGCGGCGCCCGTAACGGCTGTAGACGCCCAGTCCTTCAGTCGGGCGTCCGGCCAGCACATGCCATCCCACGGCTGGCCCCAGGGCCGAGGTGAATCCCGCCGCCCGGGCCTCGGCGTAGGCTCGGGCCGCCCGCGGCGCATCGTGGAGGGCGACGGCGTCGACCAGTTCCGCCATGTCGGGCCTCTCGGCGAACGAACGGGGGACCTTGCCCAGTCGTGGCTCCAGAGGGAGGCCCCCGGCCTTGGCGGCGTACAAGGAGAGGCCCTCGGGCGGCAGAGGCGGATGGCCGAGGTGGAAGGCCTTTTCGGCCCGGGTGTACTCGCCGCAGGACTGGAGCGCCTGTTCCAGCAGATGCCAGGTCATCGGGCGCAGCGCGGCCGCGAACCGCAGCTCGGAGCGTTCCAGCAGTTCGGCGGCTGCCCGGGGGTCGACCTGCAGCAGCTGCCGAGCAGTGCGGTGCACCGCCTCGTCGTCGCCGGACTGCGCGAGTTGGTGCAGGGCCTGCTGAGCCTCGGCCACTATCGCCGGGGTGGCGTCGAAACGCCTGCTGGCCAGGATCCGCGTCCTCAGGGCCTCGCTCGGATCGTCGACGACCGTGTCGGAGAACCGCAGACGGGTGTCGAGAGAGCTTCCCGCAACGGTTCCGTGGTACGCGGACGTCGTCCCCGACGGAACAGAATCCTCAACGGGTGGCGGCGGTGTTCCGGCAGGTCCGGCATCCTGGCCCACGGCTGGCCCCGTCTCCCGGGGCGCCGACCGGCCGAGGCGCTGCCCAACTGCGTCCAGGTAGCGCGCGGCCGCACGCAAGTCCCTGTCGTTGAGGTATCTTTCGGCGGTTCGCAGATCCAGGTCTTCTTCGGTCTGATCGCTCAGCGCCTCACGGTACGTCTCGAGCCGGCGGGCGAGATCCATCTCCTCCCGGGCCTCGGCGAGCATGTCGATCCCCTGCTCGGCATCTTCCAGATCCCCGCGTGCCAGTGCTTCCATGACGAGGGAGCGCAGCGGGAGCAGATCCTCGGAACCCGGTCCTTCGCCGGGTGACGCCAGAGCCTGTGCCTGTTCCCCAAGTCTTTCTAGAGGCGCCAAGGCCTCGTTCAACACATGACGAGGGATGCCGGAATGCTCGACCACCAGGGCGACCCGGGGGCGGGCGAGCGGATCGGCCTCCTCGAGGACCCGCTGCGCCAGAAACGGCAGGAGGGAAGCTCCGTCGCCTGTACGCGGCGAGTCGATTTCGGCGTAGTCCAGCGCCGCCGTCAGCACGGACGCGAGCGTCGCGTCGAGGCCGGCCCCGAACAGATCTTCCGGGCGGGGAATCCGCGGCGCTTCCCAAGGAAAGGCGTCCGCCAGTTCCAGCAACCGCTCAACCTGTGCGACCACCTCGGTCGTGGCCTTCACCAACTGCCGATGGCGGAAGGACTGCTGGTCCTGCTGGAAACGTACGACCCCGGCGACCAACTCCTCCGGGCTGCGGGACAACAGCCCGTGGTCGTCCAGCCGACCATCGGCCACGTCGCTGAGCAAGTTGGCGACCGGCTGGACGAACAGGCCTTGCGTGACGGCACGGTAGGTCCCCGCCAAACTCTGGGTGAGATCGCGCAGCTTCTCGGCCTGCTTCCTCAGCAGGCCGGAACCGAGCGAGTTCAGCAGGGCCGCCGACGACGTGCCGTCCACCGTTTCCGCTAACTGGTGTGTCAAAGGCGCAGGGAGAGCCTGGACCGTACGGAACAGATCAGTACGGCCGCGCCCCTCCCAGGCTTTCGACGACCAGTCCAGAAGCTGTGCCAGCGCCAGGTCGCCGGACTCGAGTGCTGCTTCCGACAGCCACGACCCGAGCTCCGCTCCCGGACCTCCGTCGACGATCCTTTCCGGCCGTTCGGCGGCGGCTGACGAAAGGATGGCGATCCGGCGCTGCATCAGCACTATGAACGGAGCCGTCGCCCGGAGATGCTCGACAGACCAGGGCGTCTCCCGCTCACGGTGTCCCGCGATGAAACGGACAAGCTGACGGGCTGTCTCCTGGGACGTCCCGACCACGGACGTCTCGAACGATCCGCTGCTCTGCACCGCCTTGCACCCCCGTAATCCTGGCTAGTCATGCGTCACTGACGCAGTATCGGGGCTTTTCCGGGGTGCCTCCACTCCACAGGCGTCACCGGATCCGCGTTGACACCGTTCTGTGACAAGGAGAGGACGGTCGGAGCTGACCTAGGAAGAGGGAGAGGCTGCACTTCCGGCGGCGAGCTTGCCGGTGCGAACGCGTATGGCGGCGACCGCAAATCTGGTGAATGGGTCCTGCGGCCTGACAGTGGGGGGCGTACAGAGGGAGAGTCGGCAGTGCCCACCTGGGAGACAGCTTTCCGGTGCCCGCCCAACTACGTGCAGTGCTCGAGCGGCTGTGCGGTGCAACGGTGAGCCCTTCGGGCCTGTCGAGATCGGCCGTGAGGTCTGTAGTCAGCCGGTCCTGAGGTGCTGGCCAGGCGGGATTGCTTGACGCTCGTCTGACGCTCACAGGGGGTTTCGGGCCGGTGGAGGGCCTGAAAGTGCCGCCTGATCTGGGGTTTTAGGATGATCGCATTTTACGACCTGTTCCCGATGACGCATCATGTGGAGTGCGTGGCGATCCTCGAGCCCGTGGCGAAGGGCCGCTGACCTGTTCGAGTTACTGAGCGCAGCCTCATTCTGATTGCGCAGAGTGCTGTCGAGCGGCGTTGTGCCCCGCGGAGTCGACTCGAGCTGGCACATTCCTGTCGAAGTGGACTTGGACAGGATCCCGTGGGCACGCAGGGTGAAGGCGTCGTGAGTGGGATCTGCTCACGGAGTTCGTCACGGATGCGGAGCCCTTTCAGGATCTCGTCCGCACCTTCACCCGCCGCAACGCACACGCGCTCCTCCCCGGGGGGCCTGCCGGCCCCGTCGGCACCACCGAGGTTGCCGACCCGACGGCCCGTACCAAGCACGAGGTCGACGTCATCGCCCTCGCCCTTGCCCTGGGGCGAGCGTCCGCAGGCGCCGCGCGCTCGGATCGTCCTGATCGGCCAGGCCAAGGCCACCGCCGCTCGCGGAACCGGCGATCTGCAACGTCTGGAGCGCATCCGAAGCCTGCTCACCGAGCAGGGCTACGACACCACGGGCGCCACGCCGGCCTTCTTCGCTCTCCACGGGTTCCCTCCCGATCTGCTGGACGCCGTGGCGCGGCGTGCTGATCTCCTGCTGGTCGATCTGCCGGGCCTGTACGGGATCGGGTAGCCATCAACTTGGACATCCGTCCCAGCCTTCGACCGGCACGTTCGATGGGCGCGATGCTGTGACCCCACGGCGGCGGTGATCTGTCCCGGCCAGTCGACGCCGGCACGGCCGGGCACCCCCGACTCGGGCAGTCGGCGCACGGCGACGGCCATGATCACCGGGGCGACCGGCTGCTGCAGAACCAGCGGGGCGCGGTCGCCGCCCGGGGCCGTACGGCGGGAGACGAAACGCGGTGAGCTGCCGTTTCCGGCTGCCGTGAGGCCGGGCCGTCTGCCTCCATGGCGACTCTGCTCACCCCTCGGACCGGGCGCCGTCAGGGTTCCGTCAAAGCCGTGGGCCCCGCCGTAAGGGGGGCGTCAACGACCGGCCTGATCCGGCCACGGATGCGCTTTCCTCTAATCGTCCGTATCAACCGAACCTCACTCCAGGAGTTCGCGATGGCCGATGTGGCCTTCGTCCTCGTCACGATCGCGGGTTTCGTACTCGTGGCTCTCGCAGCCAAGGGGGTGACGAAGCTGTGACCGCCGAGAACATCGTCGGCCTCGTCGTGGCCGTCTCCCTGCTGGGCTACCTCGTCCTCGCCCTGATCTTCCCGGAGAGGTTCTGAGACAAGAGATGGGTCCCGTACTCGCCGGCGTACTCCAGTTGCTCGCTCTGACAGCCGCGCTGGCACTCGCCAACAAGCCCCTCGGCACCTACATGGCCAAGGTGTACTCCTCCGACAAGCACCTGCGTGTCGAGAAGTGGATCTACAAGGGCATTGGTGCCGACCCCGACACGGGGATGCGCTGGCCCGCGTACCTGCGCGGCGTCCTCGCCTTCTCCGTGGTCGGCGTTCTGTTCCTCTACGCCCTGCAGCGGCTCCAGGGAGTCCTGCCCGGCTCGCTCGGCTTCGCCGCTGTCGACCCGGACCAGGCGTTCAACACGGCCGTCTCCTTCGTGACGAACACGAACTGGCAGTCGTACTCGGGCGAGCAGGCGATGGGCCACGTCGTGCAGACCGCCGGCCTGGCCGTACAGAACTTCGTCTCCGCCGCCGTCGGCATAGCCGTCGCCGTGGCGCTCGTGCGCGGATTCGCCCGCTCCCGCACCGGTGAGCTGGGCAACTTCTGGGCGGACCTGGTGCGCGGTGTCGTACGCATCCTGGTGCCCCTGGCGGCTGTCGCCGCGGTCGTGCTGGTCGCCTGCGGCGCGATCCAGAACTTCTCCGGCATTCACGAGGTCGGCCAGTTCATGGGCGGCACGCAGCAGTGGAACGGCGGCGCGGTCGCCTCGCAGGAGGCCATCAAGGAGCTGGGCACCAACGGCGGCGGCTACTTCAACGCCAACAGCTCCCACCCTTTCGAGAACCCCACCCCCTTCACCAACCTCTTCGAGATCTTCCTGATTCTGCTGATCCCGTTCTCGATCACCCGGACCTTCGGTTCGATGGTCGGCTCGGTCAAGCAGGGCTACGCGATCCTCGCCACCATGGCCACCATCTGGCTCGGCTTCGTCGCGCTGATGATGTGGACCGAGTTCGCCCATCACGGCCCGGCCTTCCAGGCCGCGGGCGGGGCGTACGAGGGCAAGGAGGTCCGCTTCGGCGTCGGCGCGTCCTCGATCTTCGCGGTGTCGACCACGCTCACCTCGACCGGAGCCGTCGACTCCTTCCATTCCTCCTTCACCGGTCTCGGCGGCGGCATCACCCTGCTCGGCATGATGCTGGGCGAGATCGCGCCCGGCGGGGTCGGCTCCGGCCTCTACGGCATGCTGATCATGGCGATCATCGCGGTGTTCATCGCAGGTCTGATGGTGGGCCGCACACCCGAGTACCTGGGCAAGAAGATCGGCTCCCGCGAGATCAAGCTGGCGGCCTGCTACATCCTGATCACCCCGGCGCTCGTGCTCGTCTTCACCGCGTTCACGATGGCGCTGCCGACGCCGGCGAACTCGATGACCAACAGCGGCGCGCACGGGTTCTCCGAGATCCTGTACGCCTACACGTCCGGAGCGAACAACAACGGCTCGGCGTTCGCCGGCCTGAACGCGGACACGCAGTGGTTCAACACCACGATCGGCCTGGCGATGCTCCTCGGCCGGTTCATGCCGATGGTGTTCGTGCTGGCACTGGCCGGCTCGCTCGCCGTGCAGAAGCCGGTCCCGGCCACCGCGGGCACCCTGCGCACGGACAAGCCGCTGTACACCGGGCTGCTGGTCGGCACGATCATCATCATCACCGGTCTGACGTACTTCCCCGCACTCGCGCTGGGACCGCTGGCCGAAGGGCTGGCGTGATGACCACCGACGTAAAGAGGCAGGACCTCATGTCGACTCCCACCCTGGCGCCCCACCAGGACGCCCTCACCGGCCACAAGACCGCCGAGGGCCGTGTGGGCGCCGGCCTCTTCGACCCCAAGCAGCTGGTGAAGTCGCTGCCGGACGCCTTTCGCAAGCTCGATCCGCGGGCGATGGCCAAGTCCCCCGTGATGTTCGTGGTGTGGATCGGCTCCGTGTTGACCACGGTCTTCTCCTTCACGGACCCGGGCGACTGGTTCGGCTGGACCGTCAGCGCCTGGCTGTGGCTGACGGTCGTCTTCGCCAACCTGGCGGAGGCCGTCGCCGAGGGCCGCGGCAAGGCCCAGGCTGACACCCTGCGCAAGGCCAAGACCGGCACGGTCGCGCGCCGCCTCGTGGGCGACCGCGAGGAGCACGTGCCCGGCACCGAGCTGAGGATCGACGACCTGGTCGTCTGCGAGGCCGGCGACGTCATCCCCGGTGACGGAGACGTCGTCGAGGGCGTGGCATCCGTCGACGAATCGGCGATCACCGGCGAGTCCGCGCCCGTGATCCGCGAGTCCGGCGGCGACCGTTCGGCGGTCACCGGCGGCACCAAGGTCCTCTCCGACCGGATCGTCGTAAAGATCACGACGAAGCCCGGCGAGACCTTCATCGACCGAATGATCAATCTGGTCGAGGGCGCGGCCCGGCAGAAGACGCCGAACGAGATCGCGCTCAACATCCTCCTGGCCTCGCTGACCATCGTCTTCCTGCTTGCCTGTGCCACGCTGCCGCCCCTGGCGGACTACGCGGGCACCCACCTGACGATGGTCGTGCTCGTCGCCCTGCTGGTCTGCCTGATCCCGACCACGATCGGTGCCCTGCTCTCGGCGATCGGCATCGCCGGAATGGACCGGCTCGTGCAGCGCAACGTGCTCGCCATGTCCGGCCGCGCGGTCGAGGCCGCCGGTGACGTCTCCACCCTGCTGCTGGACAAGACCGGCACCATCACCCTGGGCAACCGGCAGGCCGCCGAGTTCGTGCCCGTGCGCGGCACGACCGAGGCACAGGTCGCCGACGCGGCGCAGCTCTCGTCGCTGGCCGACGAGACGCCCGAAGGACGCTCCATCGTGGTCCTCGCCAAGGAGAAGTACGGGTTGCGGGAGCGCCACCAGGGCGAGCTGGTGGGTGCCGAGTGGATCGCCTTCACCGCCCAGACCCGGATGTCCGGCGTCGACGTCGACGGGCGCAGGATCCGCAAGGGCGCGGCCGGTTCGGTCACCGCCTGGGTCCGGGAGAACGGCGGCACCGTCGCCGACGACGCCGATGTGATCGCCGACCGCATCGCCGAAGCCGGTGGTACACCCCTGCTCGTCGCGGTCGAGGACGCGCGAGGGGCCCGTGTCCTGGGCGTCATCCACCTCAAGGACGTCGTCAAGGACGGCATGCGCGAGCGGTTCGAGGAGCTGCGCCGCATGGGCATCAAGACCGTCATGATCACGGGTGACAACCCGCTGACGGCCAGGGCGATCGCCGAGGAGGCCGGGGTCGACGACTTCCTGGCCGAGGCCACCCCCGAGGACAAGATGGCCCTCATCAAGCGGGAGCAGGCGGGCGGCAAGCTCGTCGCGATGACCGGTGACGGCACCAACGACGCGCCCGCGCTGGCCCAGGCGGACGTCGGCGTGGCGATGAACACCGGCACGTCGGCCGCAAAGGAGGCCGGCAACATGGTCGACCTCGACTCCAACCCCACCAAGCTCATCGAGATCGTCGAGATCGGCAAGCAGCTGCTGATCACACGGGGCGCACTGACCACGTTCTCCATCGCCAGCGACGTCGCCAAGTACTTCGCCATCATCCCCGCGCTGTTCGCCTCGGTCCACCCGGGCCTGGACAAGCTCAACATCATGGGTCTGTCCTCCCCGGACTCCGCCATCCTGTCCGCCGTCATCTTCAACGCGCTGATCATCATCGCGCTGGTGCCGCTCTCCCTGAAGGGCGTGCAGTACCGGCCGGGCAGCGCGGACAGGCTGCTGCGGCACAACCTGACGGTCTACGGCCTCGGCGGACTCGTCGCTCCGTTCATCGGCATCAAGATCATCGACCTGCTCGTCTCCCTCATCCCCGGAATCGGCTGAAGGCCATGAACAACTCCGTATCGAACACCGCCCGGCTGCTCGGGGCGGGCCTGCGCGCCCTTCTCTTGCTGACCCTGGTGACCGGTGTCCTCTATCCCCTGGTCGTCACGGGCATCGCGCAGGGGCTGTTCCCCGACCGGGCGAACGGCTCCGAGGTGAAGGCGGACGGCAGGGTCGTCGGCTCGTCCCTCATCGGACAGGCGTACAACCTGCCGCTGAAGGAGGGCCAGGAGACCCCGGCACCGGACCTGAAGTGGTTCCAGGGCCGCCCGCAGAACGGCCTCGGCACCAACAGCGTCAACACCCAGTACGAGCTCATCCTGTCCGGCGCGACCAACCGGTCCGGGGACCACGAAGAGCTCATCCAGTGGGTGAAGGACGCCAAGGCCGCCGTCGTCAAGGACAACTCCACGGGCACCTACAAGGTGAAGCCGTCCCAGGTGCCCGCCGACGCGGTCACCTCCTCCGGCTCCGGACTGGACCCGAACATCTCCCCGCAGTACGCGGACATCCAGGTCCACCGGGTCGCCGAGGAGAACGGCCTGTCCATCGCGCAGGTGCAGAAGCTCGTCGACGAGCACACCGAAAGCCGCACCCTCGGCTTCATGGGAGAGCCGCGCGTGAACGTCCTCGAACTCAACATCGCGCTCAAGGAACTCGTGGCGAAGAGCTGATGGCATTGCACGATGTCTTCGGGAGTCCGCGGCTCCAGGTACACCCCGGTGCCCTCGGCTCCCGCATCCGTGACGTCGGACGCCCCGCGTCCGGGCGTACCCGGCGCGACGTACGACAGGAGAGGCAGACACCCATGACCCGGGTGCTCGTGGTCGAGGACGACCCGCAACTGGTGCGGGCCCTCGTCCTGAACTTGCGTGCCCGCCACTACGGCGTGGACGCGGCTCCGGACGGGGCCACGGCCCTGCGGCTCGCCGCCGCACGGCAGCCCGACGTGGTGCTGCTCGACCTCGGTCTGCCTGACATGGACGGCGTCGACATCGTCAAGGGCCTGCGGGGCTGGAGCCGCGTGCCGATCCTGGTCCTGTCCGCCCGCCAGGCGTCCGACGAGAAGGTCGCAGCCCTCGACGCCGGCGCCGACGACTACATCACCAAGCCGTTCAGCATGAACGAGCTGCTGGCCCGGCTGCGGGCCGCGGTACGCCGTACCGAGGACACCTCGGTGGGTGCGGCGGTGACTCTGGTCGAGACAGACGACTTCACCGTCGACCTCGTGCGCAAGAAGGTCGTCCGGGACGGGCGTGACGTGCGGCTCACCCCGACCGAGTGGCACCTGCTGGAGATCCTCGTGACCAATCCCGGCCGGCTGATCACGCAGAAGCACCTTCTCCAGGAGGTCTGGGGCGTCTCCCAGAGCGGTAAGACCAACTACCTGCGTGTCTATACGGCCCAGCTGCGCCGCAAACTGGAGAGGGACCCCTCCCAACCCCGCTATCTGATCACCGAGCCCGGCATGGGCTACCGCTTCGAGAACTGACCGGGGAACGACATGGCACGTGGCAAGCTTCGGATCTACCTCGGCGCGGCTCCCGGTGTCGGCAAGACGTACGCGATGTTGTCGGAGGCGCACCGTCGCGTCGAGCGGGGCACCGACTGCGTGGTCGCCTTCGTGGAGCACCACGGCCGGTCGCGCACGGAGGTGATGCTGAGCGGGCTGGAGCAGGTGCCCCGTAAGGAGCTCGACCACCGGGGCGGCACCTTCACCGAGATGGACGTCGACGCCGTCCTGCGCCGGGCTCCCGCGGTCGCCCTGGTGGACGAGCTGGCCCACACCAACGTGCCGGGCTCCCGCAACACCAAACGCTGGCAGGACGTGCAGGAACTGCTCGCCGCCGGCATCGACGTGATAACGACCGTCAACATCCAGCACCTGGAGTCGCTGGGTGACGTGGTCGACTCGATCACCGGGGTGCGGCAGCGCGAGACGGTCCCCGACGAGGTCGTACGGCGTGCCGACCAGATCGAGCTGGTCGACATGTCACCGGAGGCGCTGCGCCGCCGCATGGCGCACGGCAACATCTACAAGCCGGACAAGGTCGACGCGGCTCTGTCCAATTACTTCCGGCCGGGCAACCTCACCGCCCTGCGCGAACTGGCTCTGCTCTGGGTCGCCGACCGGGTCGATGCCTACCTGACCAAGTACCGCAGCGAGCACCATGTCGCGGCCATATGGGGCTCGCGGGAGCGCATCGTGGTGGGTCTGACCGGCGGCCCGGAGGGGCGCACCCTGATCCGGCGCGCGGCGAGGCTGGCGGAGAAGGGCGCAGGGGGTGAGGTACTGGCTGTCTACATATCCCGCAGTGACGGCCTGACCGCCGCCTCGCCGAGGGAACTGGCCGTCCAGCGCACGCTGGTGGAGGATCTGGGCGGCACCTTCCACCACGTCGTCGGCGACGACATCCCGGCCGCTCTGCTCGACTTCGCCCGCGGGGTGAACGCCACGCAGATCGTGCTGGGTGTCTCCCGCCGCAGGGGCTGGCAGTACGTCTTCGGTCCCGGAGTCGGCGCCACGGTGGCCCGCGAGTCCGGTCCCGACCTCGACGTCCACCTCATCACGCACGCCGAGGCGGGCAAGGGCCGAGGCCTGCCGGTGGCCCGCAGCGCACGCCTCGGGCGGTCCAGGGTCGTCGCGGGCTGGCTCGTGGGTGTGCTGGGCCCCGTCCTGTTCACCTGGCTGCTGACGGGTGCCGTTCCGGACGTCGGTCTCGCCAACGACATGCTGCTGTTCCTGTCCCTGACGGTGGCGGCGGCCATGCTGGGCGGGCTGTTCCCGGCGCTGGTGTCCGCGGTGGTGGGCTCCACGCTGCTGAACTGGTACTTCACCCCGCCCGTCCACGCGCTCACCATCGCCGACCCGCAGAACATCGTCGCCATCACGGTCTTCGTCGGGGTCGCCGTGGCCGTCGCGTCCGTGGTGGACCTTTCGGCCCGGCGCACCCACCAGGCGGCGCGGCTGCGGGCCGAGTCGGAGATCCTCTCCTTCCTCGCCGGCAACGTCCTGCGCGGCGAGACGAGTCTCGACGCCCTCCTGGAACGGGTCCGCGAGACCTTCGGCATGGAGTCGGTGGCCCTCCTGGAGAGGGAGAGCGACGTGGCGCCCTGGACGTGTGCCGGCAGCGTCGGCCCGCGCCCCTGCGCCGGTCCCGACGAGGCGGACGTCGACGTCCCGGTCGGGGATCACACGGCCCTGGCCCTGTCCGGCCGGGTGCTGCCGGCGGAGGACCGCCGGGTACTGGCCGCGTTCGCCGCCCAGGCGGCGGTGGTCGTGGACCGCCGGCGTCTCCAGCAGGAGGCGAACCAGGCCAAGGAACTCGCCGAGGGCAACCGCATCCGCACCGCCCTCCTCGCTGCCGTCAGTCACGACCTGCGCACCCCGCTCGCCGGTATCAAGGCGGCGGTCACCTCCCTGCGCTCCGATGACGTCGAGTGGTCCGAAGAGGACCAGGTGGAACTGCTGGAGGCCATCGAGGACGGCGCCGACCGCCTCGACCACCTCGTCGGCAACCTGCTCGACATGTCCCGCCTCCAGACCGGCACCGTCACCCCGATCATCCGTGAGACCGACCTGGACGAGGTCATCCCGATGGCGCTCGGCGGCGTACCCGAGGGCAGCGTGGACCTGGACGTGCCCGAGAGCCTGCCCATGGTCGGCGTGGACCGCGGCCTGCTGGAACGGTCGGTCGCCAACATCGTCGAGAACGCGGTGAAGTACAACCCGCCGGGCGAGCGCGTCCTGGTCTCCGCGAGCGCCATAGCCGACCGGGTGGAGATCAGGGTCGTCGACCGCGGCCCCGGTGTCCCGGACGAGGTCAAGGACCGCATCTTCGAACCCTTCCAGCGTTACGGCGACGCTCCGCGCGGCGACGGGGTGGGACTCGGCCTCGCGGTCGCCCGCGGCTTCGCAGAGGCCATCGGCGGCACTCTGCACGCCGACGACACCCCCGGCGGCGGCCTGACCATGGTGCTCGCCGTACGGACTGCACCCGGGCGCCGGCGGGAGCGGCCGGATGTGTCCCCCGCGGTCACGTCCTGATGGTCCGTGGGAGCGTACGCGCGCATGAGGCCACGGCGAGGCGGGCGGGTCGCACGGGACCGGCACCCACGCACCACCGAGAGGGCTGTGCAGACATGGAACCACTCCGGGAACGGGGAACGCGATCCCGGATCGTCGGCCTCACGAGCGGCTCGGCCGTCCTCATCGCCCCGTGCGACGTCGCGTTCCTCCCCGTCAACGGCGGCGTCATCGCCCGGTTCGAGGGCTACGAGGCCGACGTGCTCGTGACCCTGACCCCCGAAGCCGCCGTCGAGGCCGGGTCCGTGCCGCCGGCCGGCGCCCGGGGAAACTCCGCGTTTGCCGTGACCCGGCGCGGTAACACCCCACGAGGACGAAGGTCCTCGGGACGGTTCCCGGCCCCTGGTCAGCGGCGGCCGAGGGGGCGACGGACTCCGGGGCGCCGTCATGTGTCCCGTTGGTGTACCTCCCGCGCAGGTGTCGTGAGGGCCCGCATTATCCTGAGCTCCGCGACCGGTGGCCCGTGGGTGGGGCGCATCCCCGTGAGGGGCGACGGGGCGAACCGCACGGGAGGACAGGGGCGTGGCCGAGGACGTGGGCCGGCATGAGGGAAAGGGTGTCGCGTGGAGCGTGCAGGCCGGTCGGTGAGCGGGTCGCGAGACGGAGTCGACGTACAGGTGTTCACCGCCGACCCGGATGTGGGCAGGGACCTCGCCGAGGTCGACTGGGCGTCCACACCGCTCGGCCCGCCGCAGCAGTGGCCGCAGAGTCTGCAGACGGCCGTCAGCATCCTGCTCTCCTCCCGGTTCCCGATGTGGATGGCGTGGGGCGAGGAGCTGACGTTCTTCTGCAACGCGGCCTACCGGCGCGACACCCTCGGCCGTAAGTACCCCTGGGCGCTGGGCCGGCCCGCGAGCGAGGTGTGGGCGGAGATCTGGGGGGACATCGGCCCGCGCATCGAGGCCGTGCTCGGCACGGGGCAGGCCACGTGGGACGAGGGACTGCTCCTCTTCCTGGAGCGTTCCGGCTACACCGAGGAGACGTACCACACGTTCTCCTACAGCCCGCTGCGGGACGACGCCGGCGACATCGTCGGCATGCTCTGCGTGGTCAGCGAGGAGACCGAGCGGGTGATCGGCGAGCGGCGCATGGCCACCCTGCGTGACCTGGGCTCCGACCCGAGCGTGATCCGCACCGAGCAGGAGGTGCTGGCCTTCGCCGACCGGCAGCTGTCCCGCAACCGCAAGGACCTGCCCTTCACCCTGACCTACCTGTTCGACGGCGACGACGCCCGGCTGGCCGGCGCGACCGGCCTCACCCCCGGCCTGCCCGTCGCACCCCGACTTCTCCCCGGGGCCGGCTCCGAGGGCCCCTGGCCCGCCGCGGCGCTGGCCGAGGGCGAGGCGCGGGTGGTCCCGCTGACCGGCGCACCGTTCGACGGTCTGCCCGGCGGCGACTGGTCCGAGCCGCCCGCGGAGGCACTCGTGGTGCCCCTGCTGCAACAGGGCAGCGCGCCGTACGGCTTCCTCGTGGCCGCCCTGAACCGCTACCGCGAGCTGGACGAGCGCTACCGCGGATTCATCGAGCTGGCGGCCGGACACATCGCCTCCGGCATCGGCAGCGCCCGCAGCTACGAGGCACAGCAGCGGCGCGCGGAGGAACTGGCGGAGCTGGACCGGGCCAAGACCACCTTCTTCTCGAACATCAGCCACGAGCTCCGCACCCCCTTGACCCTGATCACGGGACCGGTCGAGGAGCTGCGCGCCCGGCTCACCGACGCGGGCGAGGGGATACGCACCGAACTCGACGTCATCCACCGCAACGGGCTGCGGCTGGGCAAGCTGGTCAACACGCTCCTGGACTTCTCCCGCATCGAGGCCGGCCGGATGCAGGCCAGCTACGAACCGGTCGAACTGGGCGCGGTCACGGCGGAGCTGGCCAGCGTCTTCCGCTCGGCCGTGGAGCGGGCCGGGCTCACCTTCGACGTGGACTGCTCCTCGCTGGACGAGCCGGTGTACGTGGACCGCACCATGTGGGAGAAGGTGGTCCTGAACCTGCTGAGCAACGCGTTGAAGTTCACCTTCGAGGGAACGGTCCGCGTCGCCGTGCACCGGTCCGGCTCCCACGCCGTGGTCACGGTGGCCGACACCGGGACCGGTGTGCCGGAGGCGGAGATGCCCCGGCTGTTCGAGCGCTTCCACCGCATCGAGAACGCCCGCTCCCGGTCGAACGAGGGGAGCGGCATCGGGCTGGCCCTGGTGCGCGAACTCGTCGGCCTGCACGGCGGCACGATCGACGCCGAGAGCGCCGAGGGGAAGGGCACCACCTTCACCATCCGGGTGCCGTTCGGCACCGAGCACCTGCCCGCCGACTCCGTGGTGGCCGAGCCCGCCGGCACCCCGGCCTCGGCCGCCGCCGACCCCTACGTCCACGAGGCCCTCCGCTGGCTTCCGGAGAGCGCGCCGGGAGCCGCGCCCGACGACGGCCCGGAGACGGAGGGCGCCGCCCCGCTCGGGTCGGACGCCGGTCCCACGGCCAGCGCGCGGGTGCTGGTGGCCGACGACAACGCCGACATGCGCGAGTACCTCACCCGCATCCTGACCGCCGGGGGGTACGAGGTCACCGCGGTCACCGACGGCGTCGAAGCACTCGACGCCGCCCGCCGCCGCACCCCCGACCTCGTCGTCAGCGACGTGATGATGCCCCGGCTGGACGGCCTGGAGCTGGTGTCACGCCTGCGGGGCGACACCCGTACGGCCTCCGTGCCGGTCCTGCTGCTGTCGGCCAGGGCCGGGCAGGAGGCGTCGATCGAGGGGCTGCAGGCCGGCGCCGACGACTACCTGGTGAAGCCCTTCGCCGCCGCCGAGCTGCTCGCCCGGGTCCGCGCCAACGTCGAACTGGCCCGGCTGCGCGGCCACCACCTTCGCTGGCGCACCGCGCTCATCGACTCGCTCCAGGAGGCGTTCTTCGTCTGCGACGAGTCCGGTGCCGTCGTGGAGATCAACACGGCCTTCACCGACATCCTCGGCTACGGTCCCGAGGACCTGCCGTACACCCCCGTGCACCCGTGGTGGCCGGACGCGGTCACCGACCCGAGCGCGCACGAGGAGGTCGGCGACGCCTTCGCCGGCCTGCTGGTGAACGCGCAGGGCTCGTACACCGTGCCGGTCACCAGCCGCGACGGCCGTCGCCTGTGGATAGCCGTGACCTACAACAAGGCCGAGGACCCGGACACGGGGCGCCGGGTCACGGTCGGCACCTTCCGCGACGTCACCGCCGAGCACTACGCCGTCCAGCGCGAGACGGCGCTGGCGGCGCTGAGCACCTCGTTGTCCCGCGCCTCCAACATGCCCGAGGCGCTGTCCGGCGCGCTGGACCAGCTGCGGTCGCTGTGGCAGGCGGACGTCGTGGTGGCCGCCGTGTTCGGCAACGAGGACACACCGTCGCTCACGGCCACCGACGCGGACCTGCGCTGGGAGGACCAGCCGGCCGAGCGCCGGGAAGCGCTGGAAGCGCTGCGCAGCCGGGCCCCGCTCACCGTGGTGACGGAGGACAGCGGCGCGGGCGTCCTGCTGGAACACCCGCAGGGCCCGCTGGCCCTGTGGGTCGACCTGGGCGGACACCGGCCCTTCACCTCCGAGGACCAGCTGCTGCTGTCGCTGCTCGCCGGGCACCTCGCGCAGGGCCTGGTGCGGGCGCACCAGATCGACCAGCAGCGCGAGGCCGCGATCGCCCTCCAGCGTGCCATCCTGGGCCCCGCACAGCTCCCCGACGGCTTCGCGGTGCGGTACGAACCGGCCACGCGTCCCCTCGAGGTGGGCGGCGACTGGTACGACACCGTCGCCCTGCCGGACGGGCGCATCGGCATCGTCGTGGGTGACTGCGTCGGACGCGGCCTGGAGGCGGCCAGCGTCATGGGGCAGCTGCGCAGCGCCTGCCGCGCACTGCTGCTCCAGGACCCCAGCCCCGCGCGGACGCTCACGGCGCTCGACCAGTTCGCGGCGAGCGTGGCCGGCGCGTTGTGCACGACCGTGTTCTGCGGTGTGCTCGACCCCGCCACCGGAGAGCTCACCTACTCCAGCGCCGGGCATCCGCCGGGCATCCTCGTGCATCCCGACGGCACCACCCGGCTGCTGGAGGAGGGGCGCGCGCTGCCCCTGGCCGTACGGCCGGGCCGGCCCCGCCCGGAAGCCTCCTGCTCCCTTCCCGCCCGGGCCACGCTGCTGCTGTACACCGACGGTCTCGTCGAACGCCGGCGGCGTCCCCTCAGCACGGGCATCGAGCAGGCCGGCGACGCCATGCAGGAGGGCCGCGAGATGCCGGTCGAGGACCTCGCCAGCGCGGTGATGTCGCGGCTCGCGCCGGCAGACGGGTACGACGACGACGTGGCGCTGCTGCTGTACCGTCACCCGGCGCCGCTGGAGATCACCTTCCCGGCCGAGTCCTCCCAGCTGGCACCCGTCCGCAAGGCGCTGCGCAGCTGGCTCGCCCAGTGCGACCTGCCGCCGAACACGGTGCAGAACGTACTCGTCGCCGCCGGTGAGGCGTGCGCGAACGCGATCGAGCACGGCCATCGGAACGCCCCCGGAGAAGACGTACGGCTGCGCGCCGTGGCACTGGTGGACACCCTGCGCGTGACGGTGGCCGACAGCGGCCGGTGGAAGGTCCCGCAGCCCGAGAACAACGCTCACCGCGGCCGGGGCATGTCCCTGATGCACGCGCTGATGCAGCACGTCACCGTCTCTCCCGGCCCGTCCGGCACCACCGTCGACATGCAGATGAGGATCGCCTGATGACAACCCCGCTCACGCTCATACCCGGACGGAGCCCCGACGGCACCGTCCGGCTCGCCGTCAGCGGCGAGATCGACATGAGCAACGTCGGTCATCTCGCCGAAGCCCTGGACGGTGCCGCGGGCCCCCTCGTCCTGGACCTGACGGAGGTGGAGTACCTCGACAGCGCCGGGCTGAGCGTGCTGTTCGCCCACGCCGAGAGGCTGGAACTGGTCGTCCCCCCGCTGCTCGAGCCCGTGCTCACCGTCTCGGGTCTCGCCGATCTCGTCCCCGTCGTCCACAACGCCGGCACCCGGAAAGGACCGCAGGGTTGACCCGGCCCGGCGGGGGAATGCGCACCTTTGCCCGTCCTCTTCCGGCGACCGGGCGGCGGTGACCCTCGCCGCCGTACCCGCCACGCCCTGCCAGAGCCGCCCGTCCAGGAGTGATGTCCCACGTGAGTGACACCCTCGACACGACCATCAGACAGACCGGGGAGCGCACCGCCGTCGTCGTCGTCACCGGAGATGTCGACCTGCACACCGCACCCGTGCTGCGGGAGCAGGCGCTGACCGCCGTGGGACAAGGTGCTCCGCACCTCGTCCTGGACATGGCCCAGGTGGACTTCGTCGACTCCACCGGCCTCAGCACCCTCATCGTCCTGATGCACGCCACCCAGGAGGCCGGCGGGTCGCTGCGCCTCGCCAGCGTTCCCGACCGTCTCGTGCGCATGGTGACCATGACCGGTATTTCCCAGCTGCTCCCCCTGCACGACACGGTCGCCGACGCGCTGGCCGCCCTCGCCGCGGGCGATGCCGCCGACGGCACCGGCCCGTCCCGGTGACCCGTCCCTCATGGGCGGACCGGTTCTCCGTGCCGTCCCGGACGGCCCGGCCGGGGTGCCGCTTCCGCGTTCGTTGCGCCACACCCCGTCATGACCGGCGGCGTCCCGGGCAGCCGGGACGCCAGGACACGGGGTCCCGCGGGAGGCAGGGGCCGGTGCCGGGGGGGAACGAGTGCCGGCGCGGTGCACGCGCCGGCGGAGGGGCGAGATGAGAGCTGAACGGGAATCGCGGTCACCGCGGGGGACGCGCCCGTCACCGGAGGCACGGGCCTCGGACGAGGACCTGTCGCTGCTGTTCGGGACGTCGACCGCGCTGTTCGCCTCCATGGCGGGACCCGCCCATGTGCTGGAGGCCGCGAACCCGGCGTTCTTCACCGCGATCGGGGGCGAGCGGCGGGAACGCACCGGTGTGCCCCTGGGCGATCTGATGCCCGAGCTGAAGGCCCAGGGCTTCCTCGCGCTGCTCGACCAGGTCTACCGGACGGGGGAGCGGCACGTCGGCCGTGACACCCGCGTCGTCGTCGGCGTCGGCCGCCAGGCCCGTGAGGCGTTCTTCGACTTCACCTACGAGGCCCGCCGCGACGCCGGCGGCAACGTCATCGGCGTACGCATGATCGGCGTGGAGACCACCCAGGCCAAGCACGCCCGGCGTCTGGCCGCCGAGCAGCGCGCCCTGCTCGAACAGATCGCCCGTCAGGCGCCGCTGCCCGAGGTGCTGGAGGGCATGTGCCGGGTGATCGAGGAGCTGTCTCCCGACGTCATCGTCTCGGTACTGCTGGCGGACGAGGCGGGCCACCATCTGCACCACGGCGCCGCGCCCAGCCTGCCCGTCTTCTACAACCAGGCCATCGACGGCATCGCCACCGGTGAGGGCGTCGGCTCGTGCGGCACGGCCGCCCACCGGCGGCGCAAGGTGATCGTCACCGACATCGCCACCGACCCCCTGTGGGACGACTTCCGTGACCTGGCCGTCCGGGCGGGGCTGGCCGCGTGCTGGTCCACCCCGATCCTCGCCCGTGACGGGCGGGTGCTGGGCACCTTCGCGATGTACCACCGCACACCGCGCGCCCCCCAGGACACCGACCTGGCGCTGGCCCGCCTGTTCGTCGACACCGCCGGCCTCGCCATCGAGCGGCACCACGCCGAGCAGGCCCGGCGGGCGGCCGACGCCCGGGAGAAGGCGGCACGCGACGACCTGTCCTTCCTGCTGAACGTCA
The DNA here is from genome assembly GCF_000527195.1 of Streptomyces sp. CNH189. NCBI lineage: Bacteria > Bacillati > Actinomycetota > Actinomycetes > Kitasatosporales > Streptomycetaceae > Streptomyces > Streptomyces sp. CNH189. The sequence continues at coordinate 59,227 of NZ_AZUS01000011.1, read as the reverse complement.
GCACCGCGCTGGCCGGCCCGCTGGACGAGGGGCAGACCCTGCAACGGGTGGCCGATCTGGCGGTCCCGGTGCTGGCCCCGCTCGCCGTGGTGGACGTCGTGGAGGCCGGACGCGTGCACCGGGTGGCGGCCGCCGCCACGACCGGGCACGCCCGCGAACTGCTCGCCTCGCACAGCGCCCTGAGGGAGACCGGGGACGACGCCGTCGCACGGGTCCTGGCCACCGGCCTCACCGAAGTGGCCCGCCGCACCCCGGCCGGTCCCGGACTCTGGCGGGAGCTGGGCGTCACCGGATACGTCTGCGTGCCGCTCATGGACCGGGAGCGGCCCTTCGGCGTCCTGAGCCTGTTCGCGACGGACGACGCCTCCCTCGACGGCCACCGGATCGCCCTGGCGGAGGAAGTGGCCCGCCGCGCCGCCTCGGCCGCGCGCAACGCCCGCCAGTACGCGCAGCGCGCCGCCCTCGCCCGTGACCTCCAGACCGGCCTGCTGCTGCCGGACCTGCCCGACGTCCCCGGCGCGCAGTTGGCCGCCCTCTACCATCCGGCGGGTCAAGGGCTCGACATCGGGGGCGACTTCTACGACGTCTTCCCCCGCGGGGACGGCAGCTGGTCCTTCGTCCTCGGGGACGTGTGCGGGCGCGGGGCGAGGGCGGCCACCACGACGGCCCTGGTCCGGCACACCGCCCGCGCCGTCGCCCCGCTGCTCGACGACCCGGTCGGCATCGTCAAGGCCGTCGACAGAGCGCTGAACGACCGCAACGCCCACCAGAACAACGGCTTCGTGACGCTCGTCTACGGCCATCTCACGCCGGCCGCCGACGGACTCGCCGTCGACCTCGTGCGGGCGGGCCACACACCGCCCCTCCTGCTGGACGCCGGCCACAAGGTGACTCCGGTCGAGGCCCCCGGCGGCCTGATCGGCATCGGCATCCCGCCCACGCTCGACGCGGTCCGCTTCACCCTGCGTCCCACGGAGAGCCTGGTGCTGTACACCGACGGCATCACCGAGTGCCGGGCCGCGGGCACGGAACAGTACGGGGACGCGCGACTGGCCGACGCCCTGGCCTCCGCCCCGGCCCGCCCGACCGCGACGGACATCGTGCGGAGGCTGACGGAGGACATCCGGGCGTTCATGTGCGGCCACACGGTCGACGACGACCAGGCGGCGCTGGTCGTCACGGCGGACGGGCCGTCGGCGGGTATGCCGTAGGCGCGCGAAGCCCCGCCGGGCCGAAGCCCGGCGGGGCCGACGAGCGTGCCCTACGGCGGTGGCCGTTACCGCACCGCGTACCCGAAGTACTCGCCGTGGGAGGGGAGTCCGCCCTGGCCCGGCTGGTACGTGGTCGCGGGCCGGCTCGTGCCGCCCGTCACGGCGTTCGGGTACGGAAGGACGTGCAGGGCACCGGTGGAGACGGGCCCGTAGGGCATTCCGGCGTAGAGGTTCCGCGAGGTGAAGTGGATGCTCGTGCCCAGCTTGGCACCCGCACTCGGGGGACCGGGGACGCCGTCGCCGTCACCCGCCTCGATCCACAGATCGTTGGCTCCCGCCGCCCCCATCAGGGAGAAGGTGTGGACGGCGCCGGCGTCGGTGACACCCGCGAGGTCCTCGCCGGGGGTGCCTACGGCGATCTTCAGCGTCTCGGCCGAACCGACTTCCCGGGGCGCGATGTTGACCGCGCTGAGGGACGCTCCGGTCTGGTCGCCCGCCTCGATCGTGCCGGAGCGGTCGTCGGTCCCGGAGCCCTGGTTCAGTGCGCGCAGGTACTCCCAGCCGCCGTCCGCCTTGAAGTGCAGGAGGAGGACGTTGCCCGCGCCGGCCAGCTGCGGGCCGCCGCTCGTGGCGGCCAGGGCCTCGCCGGGCGCGCCGACCGCGAGGATCGAGTCGGTGGCTGTGGCCGCGCCGGCCGGGCGGTAGGCGACCAGCGCGAGGGCCTGGCCGAACTTGTCACCGGCCTCGGCCCCGGCATTGATCTCCGCGTTGTCCTGGTCCAGTCCCGTGACCACGGTGGGCCGTCCGGCGCTGTCCAGCTTGTGGCTGAACACGGCGAGGTTGCCCGCGTTCGCGTCGCCGCCGATGGCGTCGTTGGGAGCGCCGACGGCGATGAAGTTGGAGTCGCCCGCTACGGCGGTGCCGAAGCCGTCGTTCGCCTCGGCAGCGCCGGGGACGTCGGGGGAATCCTGCGTGATGTTGATGCTGGTGTCGCCGTGCACGTAGTAGGCGCCGCCCGCCTTGGCGAGCGAACCGATCGCCTCGCCCGGCGCGCCGATCAGGACCCACGGCCTGCCCTCGGCGGTGGTGCCCGCCTCGAGGGCGGCGCCCATCCGGTCGTTGCTCTCGGGCTTGGCGGTACCGATGGAGCCGGTGCCGGCGCCCTGTTCGAGGTGGCGGGCAGCCGGGCCGCTGCCGAGGCCGCCCTTGCCTCCGAACAGGATGTCGACGAAGCCGGCGTCGACCGCGCTGCCGAGGTCCTCCTCGGACGCGGACACCACGAGGTCGGTGTAGCCGTCCTCGTTGTAGTCGACGGTCGCGAGGTGGTTGCCGAAGTGGTCACCGGCCTCCGAGCCGCCGGGCACCCAGTCGAGGTCCTGGGTGATCTCGGCGGTGCCCTTGCCGCCGCCGAGGACGACGCGGACGAGACCCGCGGTGGTGTCGCCGCCGACCGTGGCCATCGGGTCGCCGATCGCGATGTCCTCGACGGCGTCGCCGTTGAAGTCGACGACACGGGTGGCGCCGGCCTTCTCCTCGACCCAGGAAGCGAGGTCGTCGACCCGCGCGACGACACCCGCGGTGGAGGTCTGGGTCTCGTCGGTGCCGAGGCAGCCTCCCTGGAAGGACCGGCTGGTGAGCCCGACGAGCTTGCCGGCGGAGACGACCGGGCCGCCGGTGTCGCCCATGCAGGCGGCGGCGTCCTTGCCGGTGACGTTCGCGGAGGTGGCCTCGGTGGAGTCCACGGTGTAGGTGCCGGTGTGCAGCTTCGGCGGCGCCCACACGGTGTCGGTACGGCCGTATCCGGCGAAGGTGAGCTCCGCACCGGACGCGGGCGCGGTGGTGGCGAAGGCGGCGGGGGTCACGTTGAGGACGGGCCGGCTGAGGCGGGCCAGGACCACGTCGCGGTCCGTGCGCGGCACGATCTCGACGACGCGGCGCTCGGCGCCCTGCGTGCCGGAGAGGTCGGGCCGGCCGATGACGGCGGTGGTCGTCCTGGAGGGCACGCCGGCCGGGACGGCGAGCGAGGCGGCCGGGTCGTCGGCGAAGCAACTGGCCGCGGTGAGCAGCCATTCGGCGTCGACCAGGACGGCTGAGCAGCCGCGGTCGTGGGCGCCCACGGTGATCTTCGCCGTGTAGGCGTAGGTGGTGTCCGAGCCGGCGACCGGCGTGCCGCCGGTGACGGCGACCGCGGGTGCCGCGCCCAGCGCGAGCGACCCGGCGGCCAGGACCGCACCGAGCGCGGCCGTCCGGGGACGTCTGATGAGAGACATAAGAGTGGATTCCTCAATCACGGGACTGCGTGGCTCAGTTGGTGACGGTGATCTCGACCAGCACGTGCTCGCGGCCGTCGACGGACTCGCCGACGCCCTCCCACGTGTTGGCGGGGATGTCGTACTCGACCTGGTCGTCCTCGGCGGTCATCTCCAGGTGGGTGTTGGCGGAGTCCTCCGTCTTCACGCCGTGCACCGCGGGCAGTTCCAGGGTCAGGAAGCCCTCGTCTGCGGTGACCTCGAAGCAGACGTCGTCGTGATCGCGGGTGAGGAACTGCAGGAGATTGCCCCCGGCGGCGCAGTCGGTGAGCACGATGTGACCGTCGCCGCGCTTGAGGAGCACGTCGTGCTCGGCGAGGATCTTGTCGGCGTTCGGGTAGGCGTAGTCCTCGACGGCGTAGCCGGGCGCGGCGTCGGCGACGGCCTCGGTCGAGGGGCCGGAGGCGGCTCCCGCGGGGCCCTGGGCGAGCACCGCCCAGGCCAGGGCGCCGGCGGCGGCCGCGGCGCCCAGTACGCGCACGAGTGTGTTGCGTGTTTTCATCACAGTCCTAGAAGGTCGGGATTGTCTGCGTTCAAGCCGCGTGTGAGTGCGGGCAGATGGAGAGCACGTCCGATCGCGCGCCGAAACGGGCAGGGGGCGGTGACCGGTGGGTGCGGATCGTTGTCGTGATCCGCACCCGCTCGGTGAAGGAAGGGGGCGCGGCGCCGGGGCCTTGACGCCCCGGGGCCGCCGGGCGGCTCAGTCCGTCCTGTCGAACGTCGCCGTGACCGGGCCGTCCGGATCGAATCGGAAGTACAGCGTGTCCTGGTCGTCCACGTAGAGCTGGATCCCGCCGATTCCGTCGAGCCCGCCGTCCTCGATCCCCAGGTACACGAAGTCGCTTCCTGCGCCCGGGTCCTCGTAGTCCCAGGTGCCGGTGAGGTCGACCGGGCCCGCGCCCTCACCCGTCGTCACGCGGGTGGCCGAGAACGTGCCGTCCGCCGAGAGTTCGATCTGCCCGCCGTCGTCGTTCCGGTACACACCGGTCAGCTTCTGCGGGTCGACGGCCTCGGAGCACCCCGCGAGCGGCAGGACGGACGCGGCGAGCACGGCGAGGAGCCACCGTCCGGCCCCCATCCCGCGCGTCACGGGCCCAGCGTGACGTCGAACTCGATCACCTGGGTCTTGGGTGACATCGGTCCCTCGTCGCCGACCACCTTGTCGACGAACGCGCCCACGGTGTCGCTCCACCAGTCCGTGTACCCGATGACCGGCGGGTGCGTAGCCGACTCGATGTCCGACTCGTTGTACGCGGTGTAGCGCCAGGTGACCGAGCCGTCCGCGTTCTCCCGGATGGGCGTCATACGGACCTGGTGCGAACCGAGGAAGGTGTAGGCGAGGTTCCCGGTGAGCCCGGCCGTGGTGAGCGTGCCGTAGTCGGTGACGTACTTGCCGGCACCGTCGAAGCCGCTGAGCATGTAGTCGTACATGTAGGTGCGGCCCAGTTGGTACTTCCCGGTGCGCTGCCACTCCCTGAGGAAGTAGTCGATCGCGCCCTTGGTGTGCGCGTGCTCGCGGTAGAGCCGGGTGAACTCGTCGTTCGGGCCGAAGCACTGCGACCGGGGACCGGTGCCGCTCAGCCAGTTCCAGCCCAACTCCCACGGGTTGGTGCTGTTGCTGTGCTCGATCGGGTCGCCGAACGGCGTCAGGCAGCTCTCGGCGCCGTCGGGAAGCCCGGTCTTGCCGTCGATCGGCACCTTCGAGTTGTCGATCGCGTCCTGGATCGCCTGCCGGATGGCGGCCTGGATGACCAGGATCCGCGCCTCCGTGGCGGCCCTGGCCGCCTGGGCGTAGGACTTGCCCGCCGCCAGCTCTGCCTGCCGGGCCTTCGTCGCGGAGGCCTGCGCGTCGGCGGCGTAGGCGGCGGCGGTCGAGGCGGAACGCACGGCCCGGTTGGCCGCGTCCCGTGCCACACCGCTCGCCTTCCGGGCCGCCGCGGCCGCGTTCGCCGCGGTCTGCGCGGACTTGGCGGCGGAGGCGGCGGAGGCTTCCGCGGCCTCCGCGTTCTCGCGGGCCTCCTCGGCGGAATCCTTGGCGTCGGCCGCCCAGCCCTTGGCCTTGTTCGACCACGTGGTGGCCTCCTCGGCGGCATCCCGGGCGACGGCCGCTGCCTCGGAGGCGCGCGCCGCGTCCTCGAGCGCGTCCTGCGCGATCTTGGCCGCCCGCGCGATCGCCGCACGGACAGCGCTGATGTGCGTGGCGTGATCGTGGTCGATGCGCGCGAACTCGTGCTGCGTCGTTCCGATGAACTGGCGCAGCATGTGCGTGTCGCCTTCGAGTGCGACCTGCGCCGCGGCCCGTACGTACGGACCGCCGTTCGCCAGAAGCGTGGTGGCCGCCACCCTGTCGTCCTCATGGACGGCCGCGGCGCGCTCCACGTGCAGGAAGGTGTGCAGCGCCTCGGCGGAACCGTCCGTCAGGGCGGCCTCGGCGGCCCGCCGCACGGCGGTGCCGGTGGAGGGGGCTGCGAGAAGCGTGGTGATCTCCACCTCGTTGTCGTCCCTGGCCGCCTCGACCGCGCCCTTCTCCAGGAAGGCCCGGATGACGGCGGCGTCCTCGCTGCGCAGCGCGGTCGCGGCGGCCTCGGCCACGTTCTGCGTGGAGATCGCGGAGACGGCCGCGGCGTTCTCGGCGTTGTCCTGCTCCAGTGCGATGAGCCGGTCGGCCTCGATCCAACGCAGTACGTCCTCGTCCGAGCCGGCCAGCGCGAACTCCGCTGCCTCCCGGGTCCACGTGCCGGACCGGTCGAGGAACAGGACGGCGGCCTGCCGTCCCTTGCTCACGGCCTCCCCGGTCCTGCCGTCGGCGAGGGCCGTCTCCATCGCCGTGATCAGCGCGACGAGTTCCTCGGACAGCCGCGCCTCCTGCGTGCGCTCCCGGTTGGCGCGCTCCAGGCGGTCGGTCTCCTCACGCCGCTGCTGCCTGGCGACCTCGACGGCTTCCTCGGTCTCCTCGTTCAGCCGGGCGATCTCGGCCTCACGGGCCTCCTTCTCGACCTCCCGCGCCTCGGTGACGGCGTCGTACGCCTTGGTCGCGGCTTCCAGGGCGGCCTTCGCGGCTGCGGTGGAGCGGTTGGCGTAGTCCACGGCCTTGCCGGCGTTGCGGGCCGCTTCCTCGGCGGCGTCGGCAGCCTTCTCCGCGTGGTCGGCCGCGCTGTCGGCGGCTGCGGACGCGGTGCGCGCGGCCGCGGCCGACCTGCGGGACAGGGTCGAGGCCCGGCTCGCGGCCGCGGTGGCCCGGCCGGCGGCGGCCTCCGCGACGGCGGCCTGGCGCTGCGCCTCGGCGGCTTCGGACTGCGCGGCACCGGACGCCACGGCGGCGTCGGCGGAAGCGCGCGCGGCGGCGGCCGAGTTGACCGCGGCACCCGCGGCGGCGATGCCCGCGGCCTCCGCCGCGTCGGAGGAGAGGGCGGCGAGCTTGGCCTTCGCGGCCACCGACCGCACCCAGCTGACCATGGCCCGCGCGGCCTGCGCCGCCTGGTTGGCGGCCTCCGCCATGTTCGCGTTCTTCGACGCGCTGATCGCGGCGTGATAGGCACGCGACGCGGCGCGCCCCGCTGCGGCGGCGGCTGCCGCGGCGGCGTTCGCGGCGGACACCGAACGCCGGGCCGCGGCCTGCGCGGTGCGCGAGGCGGACACCGCCGTCGACGCGGCGGCCGCGGCACCCTGGGCGGCCCGCGCCGCCTTGTTCGCGGCCCTCGCCGAGCGCTGCACGTCCTGCTCGGCGGCCTGCGCCTCGGCCTTCGCCTCCAGCGCGGCCGCCTTGGCCTTCTCGGCGGCCTGGACCGCCTGCTGGGACAGCTCGACGGCTTCGTCGGTCTTGCGCTCGGCGAGCTGCCCCTCCGACTCCACGATCTTGACCAACTGCTGGATCGTCGCCGACTCCTCGTCCCGCGCCCGGGCGATGTACTGCCCCGTCGTCAGGAACCACTGGATCGCCCGCGGCGACCCGTCGTCGAGCGCCCGTGTCGCGTACTCCCGCACCTGCGGCGAAGCGGTCACGAGGATGGAGGTCACCTGGACGCGCTGGTCCTCGTCGTGCGCGTCGTACTGCCCGGTGCTGAGGAAGCTCCGCAGCGCGAAGTCCGTTCCGGTCGCCAGGGCCTCGGAGGACTCACGCTTCACGGCCTTGCCGCCGTGCGCGTTGACGGTGGTCACGGCGACCCGGAGGTCTTCGCGCACCGACGGCTGGAAGCCTCCCTCGAGGTAGGCGGCCACCGCCGCGTCCCCGCCGGACAGCGCCTGTCCGATCCCGGTACGCGTCGCCTTGCCCGCGTTGACCAGGGCCTGGGTGAGGGTGAAGCGGTTGTCCTCGGCCGTGGCCGCCGGCAACCGGGTGCTGAGGAACGCGGTCACGTCGTCCGTGCCGCCCACGAGCGCCGCCGCCGCGGCCGTACGCACCGCGCGGCCGCCGGTCCGGTACGCCTGCACGGCCTTGGCGCGGTCGGTGTCGGGCAGCCGGGGGCCGCCGTCGTCCGTCACGGCGGCCGCCGCGTACGCGGGCCGGGAGGACCCGAAGAGACTCAGGGGCACTGCGGTGCCTGCCGCGATGCCACCGAAGATGGCCAATGACTGACGTCTGCTGAATATCCCTCGTGCCTGTGGCATCGAGACCCCCTTCTCGGCTCCCACGGGAGGTCCCGCCCCCGCGGTTCAGGGCCCTATGGAAACCGGATCTTGAAGGCTCGTCCAACCTGATAAACAGGCGGAAACCGGGGCAATCATCGGTTCTCCGTCGTGATGCGCGTCACGCGGTGGAACGGTTGTAGCGCGGTCGGTAACGAAGTGCCGGGTGGCTTGGATTGGCGTGAATCCGTTGGTGGCGAGAGGAGGGCCGAAGCGCGAGAGGCTACGGGGTGCGCTGGGGGATCGGGGCGCCGAGTGCCGCGAAGTGGCGGCGCCGGGCCGGCGTGCGGTGCGTCGGGGCCGGTGCCGGTGGCTGGTTCTCGCGGGAACTCGGGGCGGCTGTCGTTACCTTCGCGGGGCTCCGGGCGGGTGGGTCGCCGCGCCGGTGTCGCGTCGGGTGAACGCCGGCCCGTCCGCGGCGCTCGAAAGTTTCGCGTCGTTGGCTCGGGCTTGCGGTGCCATCTTCGGGATTCCGGTGCGGCCTCGTGTGAAAGGTCGTGAGTGGCCATGGCTGACCAGCGCATACGGTCAAGTCAAGACCTCGCCCGCAAAGGGCAAGTTTCCGAAAGGTTGCCGAAAGTGTTGACAGGCTCATGGCGTTCTCAAAACACTGGGGCCACCGCACGACAGCCAACCCCCGTGCCCCAGGCGTCCCGTGACGGCCGGGGACGGTGGTCGGCCATGCAAGGCAGCGGGTGGCAGCAGCCGCCCGGCCCCCCACCAGCCTTCATCGGGAGGACGCATGAACCAGGACGGCAAGCGGCACGAGATCCAGCACAACCCCGCCCCCTTCAGCGGCCTGAGCCGCCGCGGCTTCCTCGTCGGCGCCGGTGCCGGCGCCGCCGCGCTCGCCACCGCGTCGGGGCTGGTACTGCCCGGCACCGCGCACGCCGCCACCACCATCACCACCAACCAGACCGGCTACGACGGCATGTACTACTCGTTCTGGACCGACGGCGGCGGCTCCGTCTCCATGACGCTCAACGGCGGTGGCAGCTACAGCACCCGGTGGACCAACTGCGGCAACTTCGTCGCCGGCAAGGGCTGGGGCAACGGCGGACGCAGGACGGTCCGCTACAACGGCTACTTCAACCCGTCGGGCAACGGCTACGGCTGCCTCTACGGCTGGACCTCCAACCCGCTGGTCGAGTACTACATCGTCGACAACTGGGGCAGCTACCGGCCCACGGGTGAGTTCCGCGGCATTGTCCACAGCGACGGCGGCACGTACGACATCTACAAGACGACCCGGTACAACGCCCCCTCCGTCGAGGGCACCCGCACCTTCGACCAGTACTGGAGCGTCCGGCAGCAGAAGGTGACCAGTGGCTCCGGCACCATCACCACCGGCAACCACTTCGACGCCTGGGCGCGCGCCGGGATGAACCTCGGTGAGTTCCGGTACTACATGATCATGGCGACCGAGGGCTACCAGAGCAGCGGCAGCTCCAACATCACGGTCTCCGGCTGACCCCGGACACCACGCCCTCCCCGGCCGGCGGTCTCACCCTGCGAACCGCCGGTTGGGGAGCACCACTTCGGCCGCCATCATGTGGGCCATGCACAGGCCGCCGCCCCGTCTACGCGTCGTCGCCGAGCTCGAGGAGACGATCCTCGCCCTCACGCGGCGGGGCGGCCTCTCCGTCCTCCTCGTCGAACAGCACGTCGGCTTCGCCATGCGGGCGGCCCAGCGCTACTACGTCCTGGAGGCCGGACGCGTCACCTCCTCGGGGGAGGGGGAAGCGCAGTCCGAGGGGACGGTGCGGGCGGCGCTGAGCGTGTGACACGTCAGGTGTTCAGCACCCAGATGGCCAGGTTGAGGGAGGCGGCGTACGTGACCCAGGCCGCGTACGGCAGGAGCAGCACGGCGGCGGCCCGGCGCCTGCGGGCGAACGCCACGATCGTGGCGACGAGCGCGAGCCACAGGAAACAGATCTCGACGAACGCCCAGCCGTAGGCGTCGGCCGCGAAGAAGAGGGGGGTCCAGGCGAGGTTCAGCGCGAGCTGGACGGACCACAGGACCATGGCCGGGGTGCGCCCGGGCCGCCCTCCGCCGCGCAGCGCGAGCCACGCGGCGACGGCGATGGTGCCGTAGAGCACGGTCCACACGGGACCGAACAGCCAGCCAGGTGGGGCCCAGGACGGCCGGTCGAGCGCCTGGTAGGTCTCTCCGGAGCCGGCGGCGGCGATACTGCCCAGCCCGGCGACCGCGTAACACACCGCGAGCAGAAGCAGCAGCATCGGCCAACCCGGACGCCGCGCACGGGCAGGCGCGCGGGTCTCCTCGCGCAGCAGGTCGGCCATGGGTCTCTCCGATCGGTCAGAAGGGCTGGGTGCCCGGACGTGCGGGCTGTACACGGGCGGGGCGTCGGCCGGCCGAGAGGGGCGCCCGCGCCCATGCGCCCGGAGGCAGACGGACGGCGAGGGACTCGCCCCTCAGGCACGGCCCCGCGCATGCCGGAAGCGGGTGAGGGCGTCGGCGAGGTCGACGGTCGGGGTCGGGTAGGCGAGCGCCATGCGGCGGTCCTCGGGCAGGCGCCACGGTTCGTGGATCCGCCTGCCGGCGACGTCCGCGAGTTCCGGGACCCAGCGGCGCACGTACGCGCCGTCCGGGTCGAAGCGCCTGGCCTGGACCGTGGGGTTGAGGACCCGGTGGGGGCGGGTGTCGGTGCCCGTGCCGGCGGCCCACTGCCAGTTGAGCTGGTTGTTGACGACGTCGCCGTCCACGAGCAGGTCCAGGAAGTGCCGGGCGCCGATCCGCCAGTCGACGTACAGCGTCTTGGTGAGGAAACTCGCCGTCAGCAGTCGCGCCCGGTTGTGCATCCAGCCCTCGTGACGCAGCTGGCGCATGGCCGCGTCGACGATCGGGTAGCCGGTCCGCCCGTCCCGCCACGCGGCGATGTCCTCGGCGGCGTCGTCCTCGCCGCGCCACCGGTCGTCGCGTGTGCGGTAGTCCCGCCAGGACGCCTCGGGCCGGGCCGCCAGCACCTGGTGGTGGAAGTCCCGCCAGCACAGCTGCCGGACGAACGCCTCCGCGCCCGGACCTCCGATCCCGCGCGCCCGGTGGATCGCCTCCACCGGGGACAGCGCCCCGAAGTGGAAGTACGGCGACAGCCGCGACGTGGCGTCGCCCGCGAGGTCGTCGTGACGTTCCCCGTAGGCGGCCATGCCTCCGGAGCGCGTCCACCGCGCGAGCCGGTCCCGGCCGGCCGTCTCCCCTCCCGGCGGCAGACCGGGGGAGGTGCCCGGCACGTCCGCGCGGTCGGGCAGCGGCTCACCGCGCACCCCGTCGGGGACGCGTACGGCTCGGGGCGCCGCGAGAGGTGTGCGCAGGGTCCGTTCGGACCAGCGGCGGGAGTACGGGGTGAACACGGCGAAGTGGTCCGAGCCGGCCGGGGTCACCGTACCCGGGGCGACCGCGGTGGTCACCGCCTCGTGCACCCGCAGGGCGACGCCGGCCGCGCCGAGCTCGCGGCGCAGCCGTTCCTCACGGCGGTGGGCGTACGCGGTGACGCCCGCGGCAAGGTGCACCTCGGTGGCCCCGCACGCGGCGGCCACCGCGCGGACCTCCCGGACGACCGGCCCTGAGCGGACCACCAGCCGGCCGCCGCGGCGCCGCAGGCCGGCGTCGAGGTCGCCCAGGCAGTCGGCGAGGAAGGCCCGCCGGTTCGGCGCGTCGAAGCCGGCCGCGTGGATGCCGGGGTCGAGCACGAACAGCGGTACCACCTCGTCCGCCGACCGCAGCGCCGCGTGCAGCGGCGGATGGTCGCGCAGGCGCAGGTCCGCGGTGAACAGGACCACGGCGACGGTCACGGCGTCACTCCGGGCGCCGGGCGCGTCACCCGGTGCCCCCGGCGCTGTCGTCCGGTCCGGCGCCGGGGCGGTCGGAGCGGTGGCGGGTGCCGGGCAGCATCTCCTGGACCTTGGCCTTCAGGCCCTGTTTCACCATGGAGCCGCGGTCGCTGTCGCCCTTGAGGATCGCGGTGGCCGCCGCCTCGATCTGGTCCAGGGAGGCGTGCGGCGGGATCGGCGGGACGGCCGGGTCGGTGCGGAAGTCGATGACGAAGGGCCGGTCGGCGGCGAGCGCCCGGTCCCAGGCGGCCTCGACCTGCTTGGGCTTCTCCACCCGCACGCCGTCCAGGCCGAAGGACCGCGCGATGTCCGCGTAGGGGAGGTCGGGGATGTGCTGCGACTCCTCGAACTGGGGGGCGCCGGACATGGCGCGCATCTCCCAGGTGACCTGGTTGAGGTCGCCGTTGTTCAGCACGGCGACGATCAGCCGCGGGTCGGACCACTCGCGGTAGTACTTCGCGGCGGTGACCAGTTCCATCATGCCGTTCATCTGCATGGCGCCGTCCCCGACCAGGGCGATCGCGGGCCGGTCGGGGTGGGCGAACTTCGCGCCGATGGCGTACGGCACACCGGGGCCCATGGTGGCGAGGGTGCCGGACAGCGAGCCGCGCATCCGGCCGCGCAGGCGCAGGTGCCGGGCGTACCAGTTGGCGGCGGAGCCGGAGTCGGCGGCGAGGATCACGTCGTCGGGCAGCCGGCCGTCCAGGGCGTGCACCACGTACTCCGGGTTGACGGGGTCGGCGCTGACGGCGGCGCGCCGCTGCATCACCTCCCACCAGCGGGCGACGTTCTTCTCGATCCCCTCCCGCCAGGTCCGGTCCTCCTTGCGGTGCAGGCGCGGCAGCAGCCGCCGCAGGGTCTCGCGGGCGTCGCCGACCAGGTTCACCTCGTTCGGGTAGCGCAGGCCGATCATGTGCGGGTCGATGTCGATCTGCACGGCCCGTGCCTGGTCCAGCTCCGGCAGGAACTGCGTGTAGGGGAAGCTGGAGCCGATCATCAGCAGGGTGTCGCACTCCTGCATCAGCTCGTAGGAGGGGCGGGTGCCCAGCAGTCCGATGGAGCCGGTGACGTAGGGCAGGTCGTCGGGCAGGGCGTCCTTGCCGAGCAGGGCCTTGGCCACTCCGGCGCCCAGCACGTCCGCCAGCCGCTCGACCTCCTCGCGGGCGCCGCGCGCGCCCTGCCCGATGAGGACGGCGACCTTCTCACCCGCGTTGAGCACGTCGGCGGCCCGCTGGAGGTCCTCGTCCGCGGGGACCGGCGCCGACCGGCCCAGGCCCAGGCTGGAGGGCACCATCTTGAAGGCGTGCGTGGGCGGGCTGTAGTCCAGTTCCTGCACGTCACCGGGGAGGATGATCGCGGTGACCGTGCGGCGGGCGTAGGCGGTGCGGAAGGCCCGGTCGATCAGGTTCGGCAGCTGCTCGGGGACCGTCGCCGTCTCGCAGAAGTCGGACGCCACGTCCTTGAACAGCGCGGCGAGGTCGACCTCCTGCTGGTAGGAGCCGCCCATGGCGCTGCGGTTGGTCTGCCCGACCAGCGCCACCACCGGCACGTGGTCCAGCTTGGCGTCGTAGAGCCCGTTCAGCAGGTGGATGGCGCCGGGGCCGGAGGTGGCCGCGCACACGCCGACCTTGCCGGAGAACTTGGCGTAGCCGACAGCCTGGAAGGCGGCCATCTCCTCGTGCCGGGCCTGCACGAACGTCGGCTTGTTGTCGGCGCGGCCCCAGGCGGCCAGCAGACCGTTGATGCCGTCGCCCGCGTAGCCGAAGACGTGGTCGACATCCCAGTCGCGCAGGCGCTGGAGGATGAAGTCGGACACCTTCGTGCTGGCCATGCGAGCTCCGTCTCTGCTCCCGCCGGCGGACGACCGTCCCCGGCGCCGGACGTGGGGTGCGGCGCGGTCCCGGCGTGCGGGGCGCGCCACCGCGCGGGTAACCGAGCGGGTGGGCGGGAAACGTCGCCCGCGGCGGACGGGGTGCGTGATGCGGACCCCCGGGGTTACTCGTCCCGCATGACTGACACACGGCCACTCGCACTGATCACCGGCGCGTCCAGCGGCATCGGCCTCGAGCTGGCCCGGCAGTTCGCGTCGCACGGCTACGACCTCGTGGTGAACGCCGAGGACGAGGAGCTGGAGTCCGCCGCCCGGAACCTGCGGGAGTCGGGCGCACAGGTGCGCGCGGTGCGCGCCGACCTGCGGACCGGCGAGGGACGGTTCCTGCTCCTGGACGCGCTCGACGGTCTGACGGTCGACGTCGCCGCCCTGAACGCCGGGGTCGGCCAGGGCGGCGCCTTCGTCGACACCGACCTCACCGACGACCAGGAGGTCATCGACCTCAACGTCACCGCGACCGTACGGCTGGCCAAGCCGCTGCTGCGGGCGATGGCGGCGCGCGGCGAGGGGCGGCTCGCCTTCACCTCGTCCGTCGCCTCGCAGATGCCCGGCTCCTTCCAGCCGGTCTACAACGCCTCCAAGTCGTTCGTGCAGTCCTTCGCCCAGGCGCTGGCGGAGGAGGTGAAGGACACCGGTGTGACCGTCACGTCCTTCATGCCGGGTCCGACGGAGACCGAGTTCTTCGACCGGGCGGACATGAGCGAGGACACCCGCATGGGCTCCATGAAGAAGGACGACCCCGCGCAGGTGGCCGAGCAGGCGTTCGAGGCGATCGTGAAGGGTGAGAAGAAGGTCGTCACCGGGTCGTTGATGACCAAGGCGCAGGGCCTGGCCGGGAAGGTGCTGCCCGACGGGGTGAAGGCGGCGGCCCACCGGCGGATGGCCGAGCCGGGGACGGGGGACGGTGAGGGCTCGGGACCGAAGTGATCCGGGGACGCGCCCGGGCCGGGTGTTTCGGCGCGGGCCCACGAGTCACCCGGTGAGCGGCAGGGAGAACGAGGCGCAGGCGACGCAAGGAGGAAGCCGATGTCGAACCCGCAACAGCCCGAGCTGCGGCGCAGTGACAAGGGCGGGGCCACTCCGCAGGACAGCGAGGCCCGCAAGGCGTCCCAGCCCGGCCGGGGTGCCGGCGGCCACGCCCACGGCACCGACCGCGGCAACAAGGGTGGCGGCCGGGGCGGCGGCAAGCCCCCGGAGCAGCAGCCGGACCATCCGGCCTGAGGAGTCGTCGACCGACGAGGGGCGCGCCGTGAGACACGGCGCGCCCCTCGCGTGTGCCCGGGCGCAGGAGTGCCGGAGTGCTGGACGCAGGCTGCCGAGTGCAGGCATGAATAGATTACATATGATATCTATCATGTGGACGGCGTGCGCGTACCGGAGGCAGGATGACGGCGGGGGCGACCGCCGCACCCGGTACCGACAGCAGGAGAGCACGACGATGGCATGGACCGTCACCGGCAGTCCCAGGCTGTTCCGGCGGGAGGCCGGCGCCTTCGTCTCCGCGCGGCCCGACCGGCACACGATGCTGCTGTCCGCGCTCGACTCGCTCGAGCGCGCCCCGCTCGCCGGCGCCCTGGCGGGTGCCCGCCTTGGCTGGTGGCGTGAGGCGTCCGACGCCCGGGTGACGGCGGCGTTCGTCGGGACGCCGCACCTCACGGTCGCCACCGCCCTCCCGCCGGACGCCGTGCGCGGCCTGGCCCGGTCGCTCCTCGCCCACGCCCACCGGTACGCCGGGCTGATGACCGACGAGGCGTCCGTGCACGCCTTCGCGGCGGCCTGGGAGAAGGAGACGGGCGCGGCCCCGGGCACCGGGCCCAGCCTGCGCCTGCACCGACTCGACCGCCTCGCCCCGCCCGTCGACGCGCCGCCGGGAGCGGCACGCGTGGCGACCGAGGACGACCGGCCCCTGCTGCGCGCCTGGTGCGACCGCTTCGTCGCCGAGGCGGGATCGCTCGGCGCGGACCTGGACCGGTTCGTCGACGAGCGGATCGCCGAGGGCGGCTGGCGGATCTGGTCGGTCGACGGCGAGCCCGTCGCGACGGCCGCCATGACCACCGTCGTGGCCGCCACCGCCCGCATCACCCCGGTGTACGTGCCGCCACCGCACCGTGGGCGCGGTTACGGCGCTGCGGTCGCCGCCGCCGTGTCCCGCGCCGCGCGCCCCGCCGGCGCGGAGCACGTGCTGCTGTTCACCGACCTGTCCAACCCGGTGAGCAACCGCCTCTACGCGCGCATCGGTTACCGGCCGGTGGCGGACTACCGCATCGTGACGCCGTAGGCGCCGACGAGCATGACCGACACCATGCGCACGGACGGCCACCCCGGACACCTGGCACTCCGGACTCCTGGACCGGCTGTACGCCAATTTCCGCCATCCTCACCGGTCGGGAGCAGCAGGTGCGGGGGCATCACCGACCACTACCGCAGCGGCCTCGCCCAGCCGCAGTTTCAACGGCGTGGTCCGGCTGCGGCGGCCGGCGGAGGCGGGGAGGCCGTCACCGCCGCCGGCGAGGCGCTCGCGGGGGTGCCCTGGTGGTGGGTGGGGCAGGACAGTCCCGTGGGCACGCGGGAGGCGCTCACCCGGCACGGCCTGACCGAACTGGGGTCCCTCCCGGTGATGGCGCGCCCCCTCGACCGGCTCGGCCCGGCACCGCGCACACCGGAGGGCGTACGGATCGTCCCGGAGCCGTGCGCGCCGGGCACGACCGCGGCATGCGCCCCGCGGCCCTCGTCGCCAGCCCGGCGGGCGAACCGCTGCACGGGCGGCTGGAGTTCACCACGGTGTCCGAGTACCGCCTGTTCGCGCCACCCGGCGCCGGCGGCACCGCGTAGCCGCCCTCCTGCCGCCAGGCGCCTCCGCGCATGGAAGCGGCCTTACGTGTTCCCGGACTCGTCCCGTTCCGCGAGATGGCGGGCGATCGCGTGGCCCAGTGCGAACGTGGAGGCGTCCTCGTCGGCCCGCACGCTCAGGCGCTCCGCCAAATCCGTCAGATGCAGGTCGACCGCCGACTCCACGCTGGTGGCCAGCAGCTCCGCGGCGTCCCGGGCCCGGACCACGGCCGTGGCGAGTACCCCGACCCCGATGGCCGCGCCGGGCCACCACACCACCCCCAGTGCCATGTACAGCAGTGCCCACCCGGCGAGGCGTGCGGCGGCGTCGTACGCCTGGCGGGCGGCGGCGACGTCGGCGCGCGGCGCCTCGGGCAGCAGGGTCCATAACCGTGGCCAGGCCGACTCCAGTTCGAGCCCGTAGCGGCCCTTCACCCGGGATGCGACCCTGGTGAAGGTGTCACCGATCCGGGTCGGACTCTCTGGCTTCCGCGTCCCGTGCCGCCGGGCCGCACGGCCGGCGTGGGCGAGCAGCAGCCGTTTGCCGCGTCCCCGATGTGTGACGAACCGCGCGACGGCGCGCCGCGCCCGCTCGTCCAGCCGCCGCCGACGGCTCAGCCGCCACCGCAGCATCCAGGAGTACGGCGGCCCGGCCCCCGACGCACCCCACAGCCGTTGAAACGCGCCGCCGAGTGCCCCCGCCGCCAAGCCCGCCGCGCCCGCCGCCAGCAGGGCGCCCGCCACGGCCAGCAGAACCGCTGACGCGCTGCGCCCCGCCCGTTCCCGCGCCACGTGGTCCAGCCACGCGGACAACTGTCCGATGTCGAACGGGTGCGCGTGGCCGAGCCGTAGGGCGACCACCGCCGTCCCGATCCACAGCAGACCGGCCAGGACGACCGTCTGCAGCCAGCGCTCCGCGATCCGGGTGCCGATCCCCGTCAGCAGCGCGGACATCAACGCGGGGGAAACGCGTGCAGGGAAGTGCCGCCCACCGCGCAGGCGGGCGGGGCGGTCGTCGCCTCCTCCGGGAACACCACCCGGCCGCAGCGGCTCCAGGGGCACACCCATGCGTCCACCGCGCCTTCCGCGGCGGACCCGAACCCGGGGGGCAGGCGCCCGTCCCCGGGGCGTGCGTCGGCCGGACCGCGGACGTCCAGCGTGGCCAGACCGTGGAGGGCGCAGGCCTCCTCGATGGCGTCCAGCAGATCCTCCAGCCGTGCGGGGAGGTTCCGGTCGTCGGAGGTACCGGACGTGGACAACAGACCGAGGAGTGCTGTCAACTGCGGTCCGGCGCCGGCGGCGTCGATCTCCGCCGCCATCGTGCCGTGCCGGGTGAGCTGGTCGCACAGCCGTCCCAGTCGGTCCCGCACACCCGTCACGGCCCTCACCTCCGGCGTCCCGCGATCGCACCGTTCAGCAGTCAACTGCGGTTCCGTGCCTCAGGATTGTCAGAGTACCGCTGCGCGATCATCCGCACACGGACAGAGAGGAAAGCGATGCCCGACCGGCACGAACTGCTCGCCGAGCTGCGGGGACGGGTCGAACATGCCCGTGACACCGGGGACGACCGCGCGTTGCGGACGGCCGGTGCCGCGCGAGCGGCCACGTTGCTCGCCCCGGCCGCGGGCCCCGCCCCCGACCCCGACAGCGCCGCCGTCCTGGGCTGGTACCACTGGCTGTGCTTCCGCCCCGGCGACGCGGACGGCCAGGAGAACCTGGTCCAGGCGGTGCGTTTCCTGGCCGGGGTGCACGCCGTGGACCCGGGCGCGGTGCCCCAGGAACTGACACCCGCGTACGCCGGCGACGAGCGGGCGGCGACCACGGACGCGGAGGAGGCCTTCGAGCTGGGTGTCCTCCTGGCGCTCGCCCACGAGCGGGACCGGACCGTTCCGCTGAACCGTGCCACGGCCTTCCTCCGTCTCGCGGTCGAGCGGGGACTGGCCGACCCGCTCGACCGCGCGATGGCCCTGAACAACCTGGGGTGCACCCTGCGCATGACCCACGAGACGACAGGGGACGGAGCGAGCCTGGACGAAGCCGTCGGGGCGGCCCGGGAGGCGGCGCGGGCCACATGGCACCCCGAGCACGCGATGTTTGTGAGCAACCTGGGACTCACGCTGTTCCAGCTGTTCGAACGCGACGGCGACATGGCGGTACTGGAGGAAGCGGTCACCGTCTGCCGCCGGGCGGTCGTGGCGACCCGCCCGGGTCATCCGCAACTGCCCCGGTACCGCCTGCACCTCGGGATGCTGCGCGGCAGATGGGCCGAACTGCACGACGACGCCGCCGCGGGCGCGGAGGCGATCGCGCTGCTCGGACAGGCCGTGTCCGCCACCGACGCCCGCGAGCCCTCCCACGGCGCGCGTCTGGCACTGCTGGCCGGCCTGCTGGCGGCGCAGTTCAGGCGTACCGGCGACACCACGGTTCTCGACGAAGCCCTCAGCGCCGGCCGGCAGGCCGCCGCCGCTGCCCCCGAAGGACACCCGCAGCGCGGCGCGGCACTCCTGCTTCTCGCAGAGATCCTCGAGGTGCGGGGCGTTCAGGGCCCCGACCTGGACCTGCTGCGGGAAGCGGTGACCACCGCCCGTGGCGCTCCGGCCGTCACCGGCACGTCGGCGCGCGCCGGACGCCTGCACCGGATCAGCTGGTGCCTGCAGTCGCTGGCCGAGGCTTTGCCCGCCGGAGACGAGGCAGACGCCGCCGCGGCCGAGGCCGTCGCCTTCGCGCGGGAGGCGGTGGCCGCCGCCCCGGACGCGACGTTCCGCAACGGGCTGAGCCGGGCGCTGCTCGTCCGTTTCCAGCGCACCGGGGACCCCGAGGCGGCGGCCGAGGCGGCCGACGCCGCCCGGGCCGCCGTCACCGCCTCGACCGCGGATGACCCGGCACGCCCCGGCTGGATGGGCAACCTGGTGTTCGCCCTGTTCCGGCTGCACGACGTCGTGGGCGGGGACGGCATCCTCCAGGAGGCGATCACGGTCGGCCGCGAGGCCGCCGCCGCGCTGCCCGAGGGCCACCGGCACCGGCCCGCCGCGCAGTCACACCTCGGCGCGGCGCTGATCCGGGCGTACGAGCACACCGGACGTCAGGCGTACGCGCGGGAGGCGGTAGACCGTCACCGCAGCGCAGTCGCGGAGTGCCGCGACCCGGCCGCCGCGTACAAGTGGCAGATGAACCTGGGCATGGCGCTCGCCTCGCTGGCGCGCAACTCCGGTCTGCGGGAACCGGCCGAGGAGGCGGTCACCGTCCTGCGTACGGTTCTCGAGGCCATGCCGGGCACCCATCCGGAACGCGGCACGGTGCTCAACAACCTCACCCACGCACTGACCCAGTTGTTCGTCCACGCCGACGATCCCGCCGTGGTGCTGCGCGACGCCGTCCGGACCGCCCGGGCCGCCGTCGCCGCCACGCCGGCCCGTCACCCCTACCGTGCCCTGCACCTGAACAGCCTCGCCCTGGTCCTGCAGACACTGGCGTGGCAGACGGGCGACTCCGCACCGCTCGCGGCGGCGGTCGCGGCCGGCCGGGACGCCTGCAGGGCGGCTCCCCGCGGCCACCCCCACCGGGCGATGTTCCTCGGTAACCTGTGCTCCGCGCTGCGGATGTCCTACGCCCGGGCAGGGCGGCACGAGGACATCCTGGAGGCGGTCGAGGCATGCCGTGAGGGGCTGGGGACGCTGGCCCGGGACCACCCCTACCGCGTCCGTCTGCTGCACCAGCTCGCCGAGGCGCTTCTGCTCCGCAGCCTCTGGGCCGACGATCCGGACCTGGCGGCGGAGACGATCGGGAGCTGCCGGGAGGCCGCCGCCCCACAGGACGACGGATCGGCCTCCCTGTGGGGCACCGCCCTCCTGTCCCGCGCGCTGCTGCTCGCCTTCCTGCGGAACAAGGACGTCACCCTGCTGCGCGAGGCCGTCGCCCACTCCGCCGACGTCGTCGCACGCGTCGGGCCGGAGCCGCCGGACCGTTCGGCCGCCCTCAACCAGCACGCCACCGCGCTCTACCTGCTGTACGACCGCACCGGCGAGCACCACCTGCTCGAGGAGTCACTGGCTGCCGCGCGCACGGTGGGTGCGGACGAGTCGGCCGAGCCCGAACTGCGGGTCGTCGCCCACCGCCTGCTCGCCGCGTGGTCCGACTCCCTGGAGGCACTGGCCTCGGCCGAGGCGATCGTCGCTCTGCTGCCCCGGCTAGGCAGCGGGGCCCTGGACCGCGGCGACCGGGGGCAGTTGCTCGGTGGCCTCGGTGCGGTGGCACCGGCGGTCGCCGGCGCCGCGATGTCGGCCGGGCGCCCGCGGCAGGCCGTGGAACTGTTGGAGCAGTCCCGGGGCGTGCTGACCGCGGAACCCCTCGCTGCCGTCGGCGCCGATCTCGACCGGCTTCGCTCGGCCGCCCCGGAACTGGCCGACAAATTCGTCGTGTTGCGCAGCCGTCAGGAGGCTCTCGACCTGCCCGGGCCCTCGGGCGAGGAGTCGCCCGTCACACCCGAGTCCCTGGCCGTCGTCCGGCTGGAGACGCAGGCGGCGTGGCACGACGTGCTGCGGCGGATCCGCGCACTGGACGGTTTCGGCGACTTCCTCCGGCCTCCGCGGGCCGCCGCCCTCACCACGGCGGCCGCCGGGGGCCCGGTCGTCTACGTCTACTCCACACCCAGGCGGTCCGACGCGCTCGTCCTGACCGGTGATCCCGAGGACCCGGTGTCGGTGGTGCCGCTGCACGGCCTGCGGGAGGCCGAGGCCGCCGAGCGGGTCGTGGAGCTGCAGGCCGCCCTCGGCCGGTCCGTCGACCCGTCGGTGGACCCCTCCGCGCGCAGGGTCGCCCAGGACGAGGTGTTGGACGTCCTGGCCTGGCTCTGGGACACCGTCGCCGAACCGGTGCTCGCCGCCCTGGGCCACACCGAGCCCCCGGCCGCCGGGGGACCCTGGCCGCGACTGTGGTGGTGTCCCGTCGGGCACCTGGCCCACTTGCCGCTGCACGCCGCCGGTCATCACAGGGACTTGCTCGACCCCGACGGGACGCCGCACAGGCACGCCCCGCGTACCGTGCTCGACCGGGTGATCTCCTCCTACACCGCCACAGCTCGCGGCCTCGCCCGTGCCCGGGCGGCCCACCCACGCACCGCCGGCAGGGCCCCCGCGGTCCGCACGGCGGTCGTCTCCGTCCCCGAGGCGCCCGGCGCCGGATCCCTCCCGGGCGCCACCGCCGAGGCCGACCTGCTGTCCCGGCTGGTCCCCGGCGCGACGGTGCTGACCACACCGACCCGCTCGGCCGTGCTCGACCTCCTCCGCAACCACCAGATCGTCCACTTCGCCTGCCACCACAGGCCCGCCCGGATCGACCCCTGGCAGGGGACGCTGCTGCTGCCCGACCACCGGACGGACCCGCTGACCGTCTCCGACGTCTCCGTGCTGCGGCTGGACGGCGGGCTCGCCTACCTGTCCGCGTGCTCCACCATGCTGACCCGGCTCACCGACGAGGCGCTGCACCTCTCCGGCGCCTTCCAGCTCGCCGGTTACCCACACGTCGTCGGCACGCTGTGGCCCGTCGGCGACCGGCCCGCCCAGCAGCTCGCTGCCGACTTCTACGGCCGCCTCACCCAGGACGGCCGCCGCCCGCCCGACCTCGACGGCGCGGCCGTCGCCCTGCACCACGCCGTGCGCTCCTTGCGCGCCAAGTACCCACGCACGCCCACGCTTTGGGCCGCCCACACGCACACCGGCGTGTGATGGAGATTGTGCGAAGGAGCCACGCCCTTCGCATGACTCTTGTCTACTTGCGGGGACATGCACGGAAACGGCATGACGATGACGAACGGGGGAGAGTGCGCATGGCGGAACCGAGGGGCGTGCTGTTGCCGGCCTACGTCCTGGCCGACGAGTCGGGATCCATGGCGCCGTACCGGAACGACCTCACCGGGGGCCTGGTCTCGCTGTGCGAGGGCCTGCGGGCGGAGCCGATGGTCTCCGCGAAACTGCGGCTGACCGTACTGGGATTCTCCGACGACGTTCAGGTGCGGCTGGAGATGGCCGACATGCGGTCCGCGACCAGCCTGCCCGAGGTCGCCGTCCGCGGCCTGACCGACTACCAGGCGGTGTTCGACGACCTGCTGACGCGCATACCCCGCGACGTCCGGCGGCTGCGCGGTGAGGGGTACAAGGTGCACCGCCCCGTGGTGTTCTTCCTCAGCGACGGACAGCCCACCGACGGCGGGGCCTGGCGCCTTCCGCACGGCATGCTGACCGACAAGGCGCAGACCCCCGCCGCACCCAACATCGTCGCGTGCGGCATAGGCGACGCCCAGGCCGCCACCATGGTCGAGGTGGCGACGCGCAAGGAGTTCGCGTTCGTCGCCAAGTCCGGTACGGATGTGGGTCAGGCAGTCGCCGAGTTCTTCCACGCGCTGACCGCCAGCCTGGTTGCCTCGGGCCAGTCGCTGAACGCCGGCAGCCCACAGCTCGTGGTGAACCGGCCGGACCAGTTCACCATGGCCATCGACGAGGTCGGCTGATGACGGGGCCCGGCCACCGTTTCCCCGGCCACGGGGGTGACGCCCCCGCCGGCACCCCGCCTTTCGTCCCCGGCATCCCCGCGCGGCCCGCGCACCCGCCCGTCGCCCCTGGGGCCCCGCACGCCGTCGAGGAGGCCGCACGCTGGCGGCGCCCCACGGTGGGGGAGCCCGGCCCGGAGTTCGAGGCGCGGCCGCCCACGGGCCCGTTCGCCCACGACTGCCCGGACACCGAGTGCGACGGCTGGTCCACCCCGGGGCTCACCCTGCGGTTCGCCTCCGTCCGGGGTGCCAAGCACCGTTACTACGGCCGGCCCCGGCAGGACTCCGCCCGGGCCGCCGTGCACGAGCCCACGGGCAGCACGGTGTTCGCCGTCGCCGACGGCGTGTCCAGCGCCACGCACGCCGAAGTGGGTGCCGCCGAGGCATGCCGGACGGCCGTACGGCGCATGCTGGAGCTGCTGTCCACCCGGCCCGGTCCGCCGGACCTGCGCGACGTGGCCCAGCACGCCGCCGCGCGCCTGGGGGAGTTGGCCAGGTGGGACGCGGGCGGCGCGGAGCCCGGACCGGACGAGGTGACGGGCCGGTACGCGACGACACTCGTCTTCGGCGTGGCACGCCACGACGCCGCGGGATGCGCGGTGGACATCGGCCGGATCGGCGACTCCGGGGCCTGGCTGCTCGATCTCGCGGACGGCAGGTACCAGGCGCTGTTCGAGACGAAGACCGGCGGGGACGGCGCGATCGTCTCCAACGAGGTGAACCCGCTGCCCCGGGTGCCCGACCCGCTGCCGTACGCGGGCGTCCGCCCGGCACCCGGGCAGGCCGTGCTGATCGGCACGGACGGTTTCGGTGACCCGCTGGGCGACGGCGACGGGCCGGTCGGCGCGCTGTTCGCCCGGTGCCTCGGCGCGCCCGAACCGCCGTCCCCGCCGTGGCTCGCCCATGTCCTGGACTTCGGCAAGGAGACCTTCGACGACGACCGGACGCTGCTCGCGCTCTGGCCCCGTACCGGCGCGGGGGCGCCATGACGCCCGGCGGCCCGCCCGTCGTCGACCACAGGACGCTCGCCCTTGGCCGCCGGCTCGGCCAGGGCGGGCAGGGCACCGTGCACGAGGTGACCAACAAGAAGGTCAGCAGCTCGCACGGCGGCGGCTGGGACGCCGTGTACAAGGAGTACACGCCGGCCGTGCTCCCGCACCTCGACGTGCCCGCGCTGGAAGCGCTGGTGCGGGTGACGGACGGACTGACCGCCGCGCAGGGCCGCTGGCTGTGCGAGCGTACGGCCTGGCCCGCCGCTGTGGTTCGCAGACAGGGCGTCACCTGCGGATTCCTGATGCGCGCCGTGCCGGACCGCTTCATGTTCGACCTGCGCGGCCTGCAGGGGAACACGGCGGCGGGGCGGTGCCTGGCGAACTTGGAGTATCTGCTCAACGACGACGCCTACGTGGCCGGCATCGGACTGGTCATCAGTGAACGCGACCGGCTGCTGCTCCTGGCGGACCTCGCGGACACACTGGGCCGGCTGCACGCCATGGGCATGTCGATCGGCGACCTGTCCCCCAAGAACCTGCTGTTCACGACCGGTCGGCGTCCTGGCTGCTTCCTCATCGACTGCGACGCCGTGCGGCTGCACGGTGCGACCACCCTGCCGCAGGCCGAGACCCCCGACTGGGAGGTCCCCGCCGGCGAGCAGAAGGCCACCCGGGCGAGCGACGCGTACAAGTTCGCCCTCCTCGCCGTACGGATGTTCGCGCGCGACCAGACCTCCGCCGCTCCCGCCGCCCTGGCCTCGCTCAGCCCCGAGCTGGGTCGGCTGGCCCGGGCGGGCCTCGGCCGGAACCCGGCGGCCAGACCGGCACCGGCGCAGTGGGCCGCGGTGCTCGGTGCCGCGAGTCGCACCGCGTCCACCAGGCCCGCCGCGGCCGGCGCGCGGACCGGACGGACCCATGCGGGCGCCCCGCCGCCCGGCGGCACACGGACACCTTCCGGCGCCGCCCCGCCACCGCCACCCCCTGCCGGGAGGCCGCCGGCTTCCGGTCAGGGCGGCAGGAAGGGCGCCGGTGTCGCCGTCGCGGTCGTGCTGGGCGTCGTGGCCCTGTTCGCCCTGGAGGCCGCGCAGGACGACAACGGCGGCGGCTCCTCCCACACCGCGGCGGAGAGCCCCTCGGTGCCGGGCTTCGGTGACGGTACCTCGTCGGAGGACGACCTGACACAGGAGGACCCGCAGGAGGACGACCCGGCGGAGGACGACTACGCGGAGAAGGACCCGCCTGCGGAGGAGTACCCCGAGGAGGAGTCCGAGCCCGAGCCGGACACGGTCCCGGAACCGCCCCCGCCTCCTCCGCCGCCCCCCTCGCCGGACTACTACGGGGCGATCGCGGTGAGCCAGGACGGCGGGTACGGCAGGGCGTGGGACCACCGCAGCCGCGCCGCGGCCGAGGCGGCGGCGCTGCGCAGCTGCAACCGTACCGACTGCAAGGTGCTGTCCAGCTTTGTCAACAGTTGCGGAGCGGTCGCCTACAACCCTGCCACGAACTACTACCACGGTGGGGACGGTGCCTCGGAAGGCGAGGCCACCCGGGACGCCATCGCCCGCGTCGGCGGCGGCAACTGGATCACGTGGGTGTGCACCACACGGTAGCCGGTACGTCACCGGCACTTTGCCCGTCAACTCCCCGCATGTAGGCGTCGGTTAGGCTGACGAGGGACGTTTCACGGGGGTGGGCGGCACGGTGGCGGTGACGGACGGCAGGGCGATCGTGGCGCCGGTGGTTCCGGCGGCGCTCCGCGGACGGCTCGCGGCCGTGGCCGCGCTCGCCGCGCTGGTGGTCCTCGCGCTCGGCATGCGTTACGCCGGTGACGCCGGGCCCGGCCGGACGGACGCCCGGATCGGCGAGGCGGCGTACGGGGTCGGCGCCCCGTGGTGGCACATCGCCTCCGCGACGGACTTCCTCGGCGACCCGGCGGGCGCCCTGCTCCTGCTCGCGGCCGGCGTGACGGGCTGCCTGCTGCTGCGGTGGCAGCGCGCCGCCGTGCTGCTCGTCGCCGGCAGCGGTGCCGCCGTCGGCGTGACGAAACTGCTGAAGCCGCTGGCCGCCCGCACCATCAACGGCGACGACAACCTCGCCTTCCCGAGCGGCCACACCGCCTTCCTCACCGCGTTCGCCCTCACCGTCGCGCTGCTCGCGACGGGCCGGCTCGGCCTCGGGCCCGCGGCCGGAACGGCGCTCGTCCTGGGCGCCGCCTCGGCCGCCGGAGCCGCCATGGGATGGGCGCAGGTCGCCACCGGAGCGCACTACCCGACCGACACCGTCGGCGGCTGGGGCACCGCGCTCGCGGTGGTGCCGGTGGTGGCGTGGGCGGTCGACCGGGCGGCCGACGCCCTCCGCCACCGCACCGGCTGACGGGACCTCACAGGTCCTGGCGCCTCACGCCCGCCGGCGGAACACCGGCCGCACCGGCCGTCCCCCCAGCCACGGCGTCGGGTCGCCCGCGTCCAGCGCCTTCCGGTACACCGCGCACGCCTGGCCCACCACGTCCACCGTGCGGTCGACGTCGGCCTCGTCGAGCGCGGCGCTCACCACGAACGACGGCGCCAGCACCCCGCCCGTCAGCATCCGGCGCAGGAACAGCGTCCGGTACTCCTGCGACGGCCGCCCCCGCTCGTCCAGGGTGGCGAAGACCAGGTTGCTGGCCCGGCCCCGGACCACCAGGTGGTCGCCCACGCCCATCGCGGCCGCCGCGTCCCGCACCCCGGCGGCCAGCCGCTCGCCCAGCGCGTGCAGCCGCGCGGTGACGCCCTCCTCGGTGTAGGTGGCCTGCACGGCCATCGCCGCCGCCAGCGCGTGCGTCTCCGCCCCGTGCGTGGTGGACAGCAGGAACACCCGGTCCTCGTCGTGGCGCGGCCCGCCCCGCTCCATCAGCGCGCGGCGCCCGGCCAGCGCGGACACCGCGAAGCCGTTGCCCAGCGCCTTGCCGAACGTGGACAGGTCGGGGACCACCCCGTACAGGCCCTGGGCGCCCGCCTCCGACCAGCGGAAACCGGTGATCATCTCGTCGAAGACGAGCACGCAGCCGTGCCGGTCGGCCAGCTCGCGCAGCCCGGCGAGGTAGCCGGGCGGCGGCTCGGTCTGCGCGGCCGGTTCCAGGATCAGGCAGGCGATCTCGCCCCGGTGCCGGTCGAGCAGCTCCTCCGTGGCGGCCAGGTCGCCGTAGGGGAACGTCACGGTCAGCTCGGTGGTCTCCGCCGGGATGCCCGCGGACATCGGCGTGGTGCCGATGAACCAGTCGTCGACGGAGAAGAACGGATGGTCGGCGCAGAGCGCCACCCGGGCGCGCCCGGTGACGGCGCGCGCGAGACGCACCGCCGCCGTGGTCGCGTCCGAGCCGTTCTTCGCGAACTTCACCATCTCGGCGGTCGGCACCGTGGCGAGGAACCGCTCCGCCGCCTCCGCCTCCACCACGGACGGCCGGACGAAGTTGCTGCCGCGGTCGAGTTCCCGCCGTACCGCCGCAAGGACCCGGGGATGGGCGTGGCCGAGACTCACCGACCTGAGCCCCGAGCCGTACTCGATGTAGCGGTTGCCGTCGATGTCCCACACATGGGCGCCCCGCCCGTGACTGATGACCGGAGCCAGGTCCTGCGGGTACTGGTCGTCGCCCTTGGCGTAGGTGTGCGCGCCGCCGGGGATCAGGGCGTGCAGCCGCTCGTTGACCGCCTGCGACCGGGGCAGCCGCATCTCCTCGCCGCTCACGCCGGCTTCACCCCCGCCCGCCGCGCCTCCAGCGTCGGCAGGGCCTCGGCCAGTCCCGGTGCCTTGCGGTCGCGTTCGGACGTCGCCGTGACGGGCAGCGGCCAGGGGACGGCCAGTTCGGGGTCGTCGAAGGCGATCGTCACGTCCTCGTCCGGATCGTGCGGCCGGTCGATGCGGTACGAGGTGTCGGCGGTCTCCGTCAGCGCCTGGAAGCCGTGCGCGCAGCCCGCCGGGACGTACAGGGTCGCCTGCGTCTCGCCGGACAGCTCGAACGTGGCCCGGCCCAGGTACGTCGGTGAGCCGGGCCGCAGGTCCACGACCACGTCGAAGACCCGCCCGGACGAGCAGCGCACCAGCTTGGCCTCGCCGGCGCCGGACCGCAGGTGCATGCCGCGCACCACGCCCCGCACCGAACGGGACAGGCTGTCCTGGACGAAGGCGGCCGGGTCGATGCCCGCGGAACGCACCACGTCCGCGTCGAACGTCCGGCAGAAGAAGCCGCGTTCGTCGGCGAACGGCGTCGGCTCGAACAGGAACGCCCCGGCGATCGCCGGGACCTCGGTCACCTTCATGGGGTCTCCTGTCGTACGGGGGCCGGGGCGGGGTCGGACCCGGGTAACAGGGCGGACAGCGCGGCGAACTGCTGCCGGACCCGCCCCACGAGCACCCGGTCGCGTTCGGCGAGGATCCGCCGCACCCGCGACCGGTTCCGCTCCAGCTCCCGGAACTGCTCCAGCAGCCGGTCGGCGTCGATCTCGCGGGCCGAGTGGCAGTAGGCGCCCACGCCCATGTCCGCCATCAGCCGGTCGCTCTTGGCCGCGTAGCTCACGGCGAGCGCCGGGGTGCCGACCTTCAGCGCGCAGACCAGGTTGTGGTACCGGGTCGCCACCACCGCGTCGGCGACCGTCATCTCCTTCATCAGATCGCCCAGGGACGCCGTCGCGGCCGCGGTGACCATCGGCGAGTCCACCGCCTCGATGATCGCCTCGGCCACCGGCCGGTCCACGTCGTCACCGGTCAGCAGCCGCACCGTCCTGCCCTCCGCGGCCAGCGCGCCGACGAACCGCGTGATGCCGTCCAGGTAGCGGCGGTTCAGCTCGCCCGCCCGGTCCCGCTCGTCGTTGCTGCCGTGGAAGTCCATGACGCCGACGCAGACCGGCCCGGGCGGGCCCGACAGGTCGCCCCGTGGCGGGGTCGGCAGGGCGAACACCAGGTCCGTGTGGACCGCGTCGCGCGTGGTGTCCACGCCCATGGCCCGCATCGCGTCGCGGGACAGGGTGTCCCGGTACGACCGGTACGCGGCCAGCCGCGCCGCCCACCGGGTCAATAGCCGCACCGGCCGGCTGCCGGTCCCGGACGCGCCGACGGCGACGAGCGCGACCCGGGAGCGGAACACCCGGCCCCACCCGCACAGCAGGAACAGCGAGTACGGCAGGCCCCAGGGCCTCAGCGGCAGCGTGCTCTCCAGGATGCCGGTGCCCGGCACGACCACCACGTCGTGCCGGCGCACCCAGGCCGCGATGCGGAAGGCGTCCACGAGCTTGCCCAGGCCCTTGCCCGCGATGTCCTTCAGCCGCGAGGCCGTGCGGTACTCGCCGCGGTACCAGTGCAGCCGGGTCGCCGGGATCCCGTACCGCGCCGTGACGGTCTCGGGTCCGCCGCACAGGGCGTCCACGACCGCGTCCGGGTGCGCGGCACGCAAGTGGTCCAGCACGGCCTCCAGCGACCCGTCGTTGCCGACGTTGCCCGATCCGAACAGGCCGAAGATGCCCACACGAGGGGACGTCACGCGTCCCCCCTCTCGCGTCCGGCGACCAGGGCGTCGACGGAGACCGCCTGCTCGGCCGGGTCCACCGGGGCCCGGTCCTCGACCCGCTCGCCGGCGCCCGGCCGGACCCGGCTGGTCGCCCACGCGGCCAGATGCCGGTAGCAGGCGCGCCGGTCGGCGGCGGACAGCGGCGCCCGTTTGACCGCCGACGCGAACCCCCAGACGTACTCGGCGAGCAGCCGGGGCGTCGGGTGCAGCGGCCCGGCCCGGCGCGGGTCCAGGTTGACGCAGCGGGCGCGCTTGGAGGGGTTGGCCCGCTCGGCGCGGGTGGGGTGGTCGCGGCGGAAGTACAGCAGCTCAGGCACCTGGTGGAAGGGGCCGTGCAGGGTGATCTCGGCGACGAATGTGCGGTCCGCGTGGTGGTAGCTGTCGTGCGGCCTCACCCGCCGCAGCACGTCGGCGCGCATCACTCCGTAGAAGTCGTCGCCGCCGGGCTCGAACAGCAGGCTGCGGAACCGCTCCGGGGCGTGCGGCGAGGAGGTGTTCAGTGTGTACGCGTACGGCACCTTGACCTTGCCGTCCTCGTCGATGACCGCCTGGTCGCTGTGCGCCAGGATCACGTCCGGCCGCTCGTCCAGCGCCTCCACGCAGCGCCTCAGCAGGTCACGGGCGTACAGGTCGTCGTGCGAGGCCCACTTGAACAGCTCGCCGCGGCACTCGGTGAAGACGTGGTTGTGGTTCGGCGCGGCGCCGATGTTCCGGGGCAGCCGGATGTACCGGATCCGGGAGTCCTGCTTGGCGTAGCGCCGGCAGATCTCCTCGGTCCCGTCGGTCGACGCGTTGTCGGATATGACCAACTCGAAGTCCTCGTACGTCTGGCCGAGCAGGGCCTCCAGCGACTCGGCGAGGTACTCCTCGCCGTTGTACACGGGAAGGCCGATGCTCAGCCGGGGTTGCGCGGTCATGACGTCCTCACTTCACGGATGAGATCTCGGTGGTGCTCGCGCAGTGCGATCCTCAGGTGCAGCCACCACGCGGCCGAACCGCACACCGACGCGGCGGCGGCGCCCCAGGCCGAGCCGACGGTGCCGCCGAGGGCCGCACCGCCGATCCCTAGGCCGACGTAGCAGACGGAGGCGAAGATCTGGCACCGCAGACTGAGCCGGGCCGCGCCGAGCGCGCGCAGCCCGGCGGCGGCTCCGGTGCCCACGCCGGCCCCCGCGACACTGAGGGTGGCCGGCACGATGAGTTCCTTGGCGGCGGGCCAGACGTCGCCGAGGACGAGCTCGCCCGCCCGGTCCGGCATCAGCAGCAGCACGCCGCCCCACAGCAGGGCGGCGACCGCCTGACCGCCGCCCAGGAGCAGACAGAACCGGCCCAGCCGGTGCGGGGCCTGCCGCAGCATCCGCGCCGCCTCCGCGACGGTGACCAGCGTCAGCCCCATCAGCACCGCCGTGAACGGGCCCTGCAGCAGTTCGGCGCCCCGGACGACACCGACCGCGCCGACGCCGACGATCGCGCCGAGCCCGTACGCGCGCAGTTGGCTCGCTCCGCTCACGCACGTGTTCTCGACCAGGTACCGGAGGCCGAGGTCACGGTGGTCGCGGATCCACGGGCGCGCCCCCGCGGGCCGCGGCCGGATGCCCGACTGCAGCCAGCCGTACGCCCCCGCCACCGCCGCCGACCCGCCCCAGGCGAGCACGAACGCGGGCACGGTGCCCGCCTGGGCCGCCACGACCATGGCGGGGATCAGCGCCACGCCCCACACCACGTCGTTGACGAACGCCTTCCGGCCGACGCCGGCCGCGAAGAACGAGTACCTCCAGGCGTCCTGCAGCAGCAGCCCCGGCAGGACGACGCCGAGGCAGGCGAACGCGGCGCCCACGCTGCCGCCGAGCAGCGGCCACAACGCCAGGCACAGCGTCCCGATGCCGGCGCCGACCACCAGCGAGGTGCCCGTCGACCGGGCCACCGCCTGCCGCCAGGACGTCTCGGACACGGCGCTGAAGCGCACCACGAGCGGGTCGGTGGCCACTCCCCGGGAGACGCTGAGCACCACGCCGTAGGTCACCCAGGCCAGGCTGAACACGCCGAACGCGGTCAGTCCCAGCGAGCGTGCCACGTACACGCCCACGGCGAAGTTGGACAGGCTGGAGGCCGCCTGGTCGGCCAGCCCCCACGACAGCCGCCCCGCGACGGCCCGCGTCACGGTGCGGGCCGGCCGCGCCAGCGCCGTCGCCTTGTCCCCCTCGGTGGCCATCCGCCTCACACCTTGACCAGTCCGGCCCCGTGCAGGGCGTCGGCCGCGGCGGCCACGGTGTCGAAGGGCAGACCGGACCGCTCGGCCACGTCCAGCAGCCCGTGCTCCCCGTCGGAGAGGCTGAGCACCCACAGCATCGCCATCTGGGCCTCCTGCGCGTCACTGCGGCCGCCCAGCGCCTCGTACAGCCCGCGCCGCCCCAACTGCGGCTCCCCGTACGGGCTGAGGTTCACGTACCGCCGGTCGCGGTCCAGCACCCCGAACACCTCGCGGCACACGGCGAGGGTGTCCTCCATCGCCTCCGGGGAGACGAAGTCCGGGTCGTCCGCCGAGGTGTGGTACTCGGGATATCCGGCGTACGGGGTCCTGCTGAGCGAGCCCACACCGAGGTCGAAGCCCGGCGAGCAGAACTGCCGCTCGTCGTAGCCGTACGGCGTGAAGTCCCGTATCGCGTGCGGACGTCCGGAGGTCTCCAGCACGTGCCGCGTCACCCGGTCGATCCCGGCGTCCCCGCGCCGGCTCCGCTTGTACGTGAGCGCGCCCCGGTCGCCGGCGCAGGCCAGCACCAGCCCGTGCTTCACCCGCTCCACCCGCTCGGCGTTGCGGGCGAGCCAGGTGATCGCCCCGATGGTGCCGGGCGCGAACAGGAACCGGTAGGTGTGGTACGGCGTGCGCTCCGCCAGCGACCGGGCGAGGAACGCCGCCACCGCGATGCCGGCCAGGTTGTCGTTGGCCAGCGACGGGTGGCAGACGTGACTGGAGACGATCACCTCGTCGGACACCTGCCCGGGCACCACGTGCTCGGCGTAGGTGAGGTGCCCGTCGGCGAGGGTGGAGTCGACGCGCACCTCGTACTCGCCGTCCGGCAGCGCGTCCAGGGTCTCCTGCGTCAGACAGAAGCCCCAGTCCGGCTTGTAGTAACTGGTTCGGTACGGAATCCACTTCGGGTGCTCCGGCAGCGTGTGCAGGTGCGGGCGCAGCTCGGACAGCGGCATCCTCGCCGACACCGGCACGCTGTAACCCAGCACGTGCAGGCTGGAGTCGGCGAAGTCGACGACCCGCCGGCCGGAGGCGTCGGCGATCCACGCCTCCCGGATGTTCCACTCCTGCGGCACCGTCCAGTCGAGCACCTGCGTGCCGGTGGGCACCTCGTGCACCTCCAGCGGCAGGTACTCGCCGACGACGTCCAGGGTGGCGCGCACCCCGTCGCCGGTGATGCTCCGGCACAGCGGGTACAGCCGCCGCACCAGGGCGTGCATCTCCTCGCCGGGCGTGGTCACGACCGCCACCGCAGGGTGCCGTCGACCTCGCCCGCGTCGGACGCCGCGCGCAGCACGGCCAGCCGGGTGAACCGCTGCTCGAACGCCTCCCGGGTCAGCCCGTGCGTCCGGTAGGCGTCGGCGAGTTCGAGCGCGCCCCGCTTCACCGTCCACTCGCACCGGAAGCCGGGGATCGCCGCCCGGAACCGGGAGAAGTCCACCCGGTAGGAGCGCGGGTCGGCGCCCGTCTCCCCGGTGATGACCACCTTGGAGCCGTCCACCGCCTCCGCGACCTGGTGCGCGATCTCCGCGACCGTGACGTTGTTGGTCTCGCTGCCGATGTTGAACGCCCGGTCGTGCACCGCCTCCCGCGGCGCCTCCAGAGCGGCCGTGAACGCGCCGGCGATGTCCGCGGCGTGCACCAGCGGACGCCACGGTGTGCCGTCGGAGAGCACCAGCACCTCACCGGAGAGCAGCGCGTGGCCCACCAGGTTGTTCAGCACGATGTCGGCGCGCAGCCGGGGCGAGTACCCGAACGCGGTGGCGTTGCGCATGTACACCGGGCTGAAGCCGCTGTCGGCCAGCTCGTGCAGGTCGTCCTCCACCCGCACCTTGGACTCGGCGTACGGCGTCACCGGGCGCAGCGGGGCGTCCTCGGCGACCAGTTCGTCCCCGCCGGCGGCGCCGTAGACCGAGCAGGTGGAGGCGTACAGGAAGCGCCGCACCCCCGCGTCGCGGGCCAGCCGGGCCAGCCGTACGGACGCGTGGTGGTTGATGTCGTAGGTCAGTTCCGGCGCCAGCGCCCCCAACGGGTCGTTGGACAGGGCGGCCAGGTGGATCACGGCGTCCACCCCGGCCACGTGGTCGGCCGTGACGTCCCGCAGGTCCACCCGCGTCCCCGGCGGGTCCGCGGGCGCCGGCCCCAGCACGCAGTCGGCGAACAGGCCGGCGTCCAGCCCGACGACCTCGTGTCCGGCGGCCCTGAGCACCGGGGCCATCACGGTGCCCAGATAGCCCTGGTGTCCGGTGAGCAGTACGCGCAAGGTTTCAACCCCCCAGGTCGACAGTGAGTTTGGTGACGGCGAACGCCTCGGCGTAGCGCGCGTTGCTTTCGATGCCCCGGATCCGGGCGAGCCCCAGGAAGGCCTCCCGGTCGTACCAGGGCCGGTGCCGCTGCGAGGGGTAGTGCTCCTGCAGCAGCCGCACCTTGTCCTCGGCCGCCTGGGGCGTCAGCGGCTGGTACACCACCGGGCGGCCCAGGTCCCCGTCCCATTTGACGATCTCGTAGCCGAGGACGAGGTGGTCGCGGAACGCGGTGGTCATCAGCTTCGCGAGGCCCCGGTGGTCCTGGTGCGCGTCCTCGGTGCGCGGGGCGAGCACCAGGTCGGGTTCCGTGCGGGCGCGCAGCTCCTCGACCGCGGCCTTCGCGTCCGTCCAGTGCGCGGGCAGCCGGCCGTCCGGCATCTTGTCCACGGTCAGCCGCAGATCGGCGCCCGGGCAGAAGGCGGCGAGCGCCTCCTGCTCCTCCTGCTCGCGCTCGGTGCCGCCGCCGGAGAGCACCAGCGCGTCGACCCTCAGGCCCGGGTGGGCCCGGCACAGGGACAGCAGGGTGCCCCCGGCGCCGATGGCGATGTCGTCGCAGTGCGCGCCCACGGCGACGACCCGCTCCAGACGTCCCGTTCCCAGCCGGATCACGCGGTCCCCACCCCCGCCTCGGTCCGCTTCCGTTCCCACACGGCCCACGGGCGGTCGCCCCGGGCGTAGGCCTCGTCGAGCGCGGCCCTTTCCTTCACGGTGTCGGTCGGCTTCCAGAAGCCGCGGTGCTGGTGCGCCACCAGTCTGCCCTGCTTGGCCAGTTGGCCGCATCCGTCGGCGACCAGATCGCCGTCCTCCGGGATGTGGTCGAAGATCTCCTGGCGCAGCACGAAGTAGCCGCCGTTCTCCCACAGCGGCAGTTCGCTCACCGGGGTGATGCCGCCCACCAGGCCGTCCTCGCCCAGCTCGACGCAGTGGAACGAGGACTGCGGCGGGACCACCATCATCGACGCGCCGGCGTCCCTGCGGGAGAACCGGTCGATCATCTCCGGCAGCGGGGCGTCCGTGAGGACGTCCGCGTAGTTGGCGAGGAACATCTCGTCGCCGTCCAGGTGGTGCCGCACCCGGCGCAGCCGCTCGCCGATCGGCGACTCGATGCCGGTCTGCGCGAAGGTGATGGTCCAGTCCGCGATGTCGGTGGACAGCAGCTCCGTC
The DNA here is from genome assembly GCF_000527195.1 of Streptomyces sp. CNH189. Lineage (NCBI taxonomy): Bacteria > Bacillati > Actinomycetota > Actinomycetes > Kitasatosporales > Streptomycetaceae > Streptomyces > Streptomyces sp. CNH189. The sequence continues at coordinate 23,713 of NZ_AZUS01000011.1, read as the reverse complement.
CGCCCGCCGCGCAGCACGAAGTCGTTGGACGTGGTCTCCTCGTAGTTGAGGAAGAAGTCCTTGATGTGGTGCGCCCCGTAGCCCAGGCACAGGATGAACTCCTTGTGCCCGAAGTGCGCGTAGTAGCGCATCACGTGCCAGATCAGCGGGCGCGGGCCGACCATCGCCATCGGCTTGGGGACGTCGTCGGACGCCCCGGCGCGCATGCGCAGCCCGTAACCGCCGCAGAACAGTACGACCTTCATCGCTCGACCTCGACAATGCTCAGTTCCGGGATGGGGAAGACCAGCCGGCCGCCCCACTCGTGCACGAAGGACAGCTGCTGGACCAGCTCGTCCCGCAGGTTCCAGGGCAGCACCAGCACGTAGTCCGGCCGGTCGGCGGCGATCCGGTCGGGCGGCAGGATCGGGATGCGGGTGCCCGGGGTGTACCGGCCGTGCTTGTAGGGGTTGCGGTCGACCGTGTACGGCAGCAGGTCGGGCCGGACGCCGCAGTGGTTGAGCAGGGTGTTGCCCTTGCCGGGGGCGCCGTACCCGACGACCGTCCTGCCGGCCTCCGCCGCGTCGATCAGGAACCGCAGCAGGTCCCGGCGCACCTTGGCCACCCGGGCGGAGAACTCGGTGTACCCGGACAGCTCCTGGAGCCCGGCGGCCTTCTCCCGGGCCAGGACGTCGGCCACCCGCCTGCCGGGCTCGCCGGCCACCTCGTCGGGCCGGGCCCACAGCCGCAGCGAACCGCCGTGCGTGGGCAGCAGCTCCACGTCCACCAGCGTCAGCCCGCCGCTCGCGAGCGCCCGGATCGCGGACGCCACCGTGTAGTACTGGAAGTGCTCGTGGTAGATCGTGTCGTACTGGTTCTCCTCGATCAGGGTGAGCAGGTGCTGCACCTCGATCGACACCCAGCCGTCGTCGGCGACCAGCGCGCGCAGGCCCTTGGTGAACCCGATGACGTCGGGGATGTGCGCGTACACGTTGTTGGCCACCACCAGGTCGGCCGGGCCGTGTTCGGCGCGCACGGCGGCGCCGGTGTCCGGGCTGAGGAACTCCGTCACCGTGGGCACGCCCGCGTCCCGCGCGGCGGCGCCGACGTTCACCGACGGCTCGACGCCGAGGCAGCGGATGCCGCGCTCCACCACGTGCCGCAGCAGATAGCCGTCGTTGCTGGCCACCTCCACCACGAAGGAGTCGCCGCCGAGGTCCAGCCGCGCCGCCGCGTCCGCCACGAAGGTGCGCGCGTGCTCCACCCAGGAGGAGGAGTACGACGAGAAGTACGCGTACTCGCTGAACGTGTCCTCCGGCGTGATCAGCGGCGGGATCTGCGCCAGCCAGCAGTCGGTGCAGACCCGCAGGTGCAGCGGGTACGCCGGTTCCGGCGCGTCGAGCTGCTCCGCCGCGAGAAAGCTCTCGCACGGCGGGGTGGCCCCCAGGTCGACGACGCTCTCCAGCGCCGTCGAACCGCACAGTCGGCAACGTGTCATCTGCTTCCCCCATCCCGCTCGCGCAGGTCCCCCCGGCGCGAGCCCGTGTCCGTCTCCCCGCGCGACGGGCCGTCCGCCCCGCCGTGTCCCGCGATCGCGGCGCGGTACCCCTCCACCAGGCGCTCCAGCCCGACCTCCGGGCTGAACCCCCGCTCGTAACGGAGCCGGGCCGCCCGGCCCATCTCCTGGTTGTGGCCGCCCTCCGCGGTCACCCGGCGCAGCGCGGCGGCCAGCGACGCGGCGTCGCCCGGCCGGTGCAGCAGCCCGGTCACCCCGTCCTCCACCAGCTCGGTGAAGGCGCCGTGTCCCGAGGCGACGGCCGGCACACCCGCCGCCATCGCCTCCACCACGACCAGCCCGAACGCCTCCTGCCACGTCGACGGGGCCACCACGGCCACCGCCTCCGCCACCGCCCGCCGGCACCGCACCCGGTCGTACAGGCCGACGTAGCGCACGTCGTCCCGGCCCGCGGCCCAGGCCGCCACCTCCGCCTCCAGCGGGCCCGTGCCGGCGATCACCAGCGGCACGCCCACCCCGCCGTCGGCGGCGAGCTCCTCCCACGCGGCCATCAGCACCCGGACGCCCTTGACCTCCGCGAGCCGCCCCAGATACAGCAGATGCTCGCCCTGGCCGGTGCGGCGCACCTCCGTCTCGGGCACGAAGTTGTGCTTCACCACGAGCCGTTCGGCCGGCATCCCGGCACCTACCAGGACCTCGCGCTGCGCCGCGGAGATGCAGAAGAACCGCTCCACGCCCGACCACCAGCGCCGCCGGTTGACCGACATGCTCACCGCGAGCGGCACCGTCGCCAGGCTGCTGCCCCGGTAGCAGCCGTGCCGGACGGCGGGCAGCGGCGCCCGGCCCACGCACGCGGTGCACGGCGAGCCGTCCCGGTGCAGCGTGCCCGGCGGACACACCTGGGTGTAGTTGTGCAGCGTGGCCACGGCCGGCACGCCCGCGTCCGCGCAGGCGGCCAGCACCGCCGGCGACAGCAGTGGGAAGACGTTGTGGATGTGCACCACGTCCGGCCGTTCGGCGCGCAGCCGCTCGGCGAGCCGCGTGCGCACCGCCGGGTTCCACGGCACCAGCAGCGGGATCGCGGCCTTGGCGGGCAGCGAGCGGGCCGCGATGTCGTCGCTGCGCCGCTCGAACACCCCGACCTGGTGGCCGCCCTCCCGCAGCAGCGCCACCTCCTGGTCGACGACCTTGTTCTCCCCGCTCGGCTGCGCCGACGCGTAGCGGTTGTGCACCACCATGACGTGCATGCTCACGCCACCTCCGTTCCGGGGACCGGCCGTGGGGCGGCCCGTCGGGCGGGTTCCGGCGCCCGCGGTCCGGCCGGGGGCGCGGGCGGGGCGGCGACGGGCACCACCAGCAGCGAGGCCGCGACCGCCAAGTGCAGCAGGTACGGCGAGGAGTCGCCCAGACCCGCCTCGGTGTACGACGCGATCCCGCAGTAGCTGATCAGGAACAGGGCGCAGGCCCGCGCGAGCGACGGCGGGCGCAGCAGCGCGACCGTGCCCAGAACCAGCACGAACCCCGCCACCAGCCCCACGCCCAGCAGTCCCTGCTCGTGGTAGACCGCCAGCCAGCTGTTGTCGATGGGCAGCCCGTCGAACGACTTGTCACCGAGCCCCACGCCGAACAGCTGCTCCGCGCCCGTCCGGGGCGCGTCCAGCAGCGCCTCCCACACCTTGGCGCGGCCGGTGAGGCTGGAGAAGTTCTCCTCGGTCTGCCCGCGCAGGAACCACGCCTGCAGCAGGGACCCGAACGCCACCGCGGCGACGGCCGCGCACAGCACCGCCCAGCCGAACCAGCGGCGCGCGGCGGCACTGGTCAGCACCATCGAGCCGATCGCCACCACCAGCCCGGCCAGCAGTCCGATCGTGGCCGTGCGGGTGTGGGTGAGGGCGAGCAGCGCCAGCGACGGCACGATCACCAGCGCGGCGCTCCCGCGGTCCGTCCGGCCGCCCAGGAGCAGCAGCACGGCGAGCCCGACGATTACCGCCGCGTACTGCCCGATCTGCGGCGGGGTCAGCGGCCACAGCGCCCCCACCAGCCGGCCGCCGTAGAGGTCGGGCAGCGCGGCGCCGGGCGACACCAGCAGCCCGGCCGCCACCGAGCACAGGACCACGAAGTACATCCGGATGTGATGCCGTACGAACGTCGTGGAACCGTCCCACCAGCGGCTGAGCAGCCACAGCGTGGCGACGAACACCGCCAGCCGCCCGCAGCGGAACAGCGCCCCGAGGCCCGCGCTCAGGTCCACGCTGGAGATCAGGCTCGGCACCAGCAGCAGGCTGAGCAGCAGCAGGAACGCGCTGGACCGTATCCGCAGCCGGAGGTTGACGGCGAGCGCCAGCGTGAACGCGGCGACCAGCGCGCCCATGGTGACCATCTGGATGAGGGACCGGGGCAGCGGCACGATCGTCTCCGCCCCGGTGGAACCGAGGGTGTTGAGGACCAGCAGCCCCCACACCGTCCCCACCGTCCGCGGCGTCGGCCCGGCACGCATCTCAACCACCGTCCCCACCGCGCAGGGTGCTGCCCGTGTCCTGCCGGTACGGCGCGTCCTGCCAGGCGGCGAAGTCGAGAACCTGGCCGACGTCCTGCGCGACGAACGCCCACGGCCCGACATAGACGTTGTCGTGCCAGCGGTTGTGCTGCCGCAGGGTGACCGCCTCGGCCACCCGCTCGCCCTGGTACGGCGACCATTCCGGGTAGGTCCCGTAGTTGGCGAGCACCGCCATGCGGTCGCACAGCTCCACGCAGTCCAGCACCGACTTGTCCAGCAGGAACCGGTTGTGGTGGATGTCCACCCGCTGGGTCCGCCACCGGCAGTCGGAGTACAGCGGCGCGGAGGCGATCCCCGGCCGCGCGCACCGGTTCATGTCCTTCACCAGCAGCGTGCAGTCGCCCGAGGAGGTGTTGGCGGGGCTGTTGCAGAACCGGTCGGCGTTCTCCCACAGGGTGATCGCGTTCCAGTTGTCCTCGAAGAGGTTGCCGCTGATCTCGAACCGGTCGGTGCGCGCCTTCACGCGGGGCTCGCCGCCGGACTCCGACACGTAGACGGTGGCGAACGGGAAGGTGTCGCCGCGCTCGGCGGACCTGCGGCCCTCGACCCAGTTGTTGCGCCGGATGGTGTTGTCCCGGATCACCGCGTTGTAGCTGGTCTCATAGATCAGCGCGGCCCCGTCGTTGCCCTCCAGGACGTTGCCCTCGATCACGAAGTCGTTGTTGTTGGTGTCCGCCCACAGGCCGGTGCCGCGGTTGTCGTGCACCCAGTTGCCGCGCACGTCGGCGCCGTCGACGGCCCAGAACTTGACGCCTCCGGTGCAGCCGCAGCCGGGCCGCTTCCGCTCCCAGTCGTGCCGGTTGTTGTCGGTGATCTCGTTGCCCTCCAGCACCAGGTCACGCAACTGCCCCGACCCCTTGTACGCGTTCATGCCGTACTGGCCGTTGCCGCGCAGGCAGTTGGACCGCACCTGCTGACCGGAGCCGGCCATCAGCCCGGCGCCGGAGTTGAACTGGATCCGGGAGTGCTCGATCACCCAGCCGTCGGCCGAGTCGTGGTTGACCACGCCCTCGTCGTGCGGCGCGACGAACCCCTGCACGGTCAGGTGCGAGAGGGTGACGTCCCGCGCGGTGCCGCCGAAGGCGTACTGGTTGGTCCCGCGGCCGTCGAGCACCGCGCCCGGCGCGCCGACGTAGGTGTCGCCCTCCTTGGGCACGACCTGGGCGTAACGGTCGGTGTCGAGGCGGTGCCTGCCGGGCCGGAGCCAGAACGTGGTACCGGCCGGGCTCGCCTTGGTCTTCGCGGCCAGGTCGCCCGGGACGGCGGGGTCGACGGTCACCGCGCCGGACGGTGCCTTCGCCGGCCCGGCGGCCGGCTTGGCGCACACCCGCGCCACGGCCCGGGACGGCTCCGCGGAGTCCTCCGGCTTCGTCCTCGCGTCCGGCCGCGTGGTGCCGTCCGGCTGCGGCGCGGCGTCCGGCTCGCTGTCGCAGCCGGTGGTCGCCAGCAGGGCCAGCGCCAGTGCGGCCGCGGCCGTCCAGCGGCGCCGCCCTCCCCGGGCGCGGCGCGTGCTTCCTGCTCCACCCAGACCCATCACAGACCCCCTAGCCGCCGAACCCGAGGACGGTGGTGAACTCGGCCGTCCCGTCGGCGCGTCCGCTGCCGACCAGCGTGGTGCTCGGCTCCTTGCGGCCGAAGCCGGGGGAGTACCAGCCGAGGGGCGGGTCGCTCTCGCCGCGGTGCGCCCGCCACGCCAGGCTGGCCGGCAGGTCGAGCGTCGCCGAGCGCGGCTCGCCGTCCCGCTCCCAGGTGAGCAGCGCCCGGTGCCCCTCCAGCTCCGCCGTGACGGCCGGTCCGAGGTGGAACGCCAGCCGCACCTCCCGGCGGTCGCCGCTCACCGTGTCGACCACCCTCACCTCGCGGCTGCCGTGCACCACTTCCACCTGCCGCCGGTGTGTCAGCGGCAGGTACCCGTCGTGCTCGGCGCACCAGCGGGCCGCCCGCGTGCCGGAGGTGTCCACGGCCAGCACCTGGGTGCGGGCGTGCCGGGTCCACAGGAACGGCCCGCCGGAGAGCGACTGGTCCCGGCCGTCCGCCTCGAGCGTGTTGTGGCCGAGCGTCGAGCGGAAGTAGCTCCGCCACCGGGGCTCGCCGTGGTAGCAGTACGTGCCCGGGTCCGCCAGCACGTCCACCCCGTCGTGCCGTACCTCCACGGACAGCGCGTCCGCGTGGGCGTGCGCCGCGATGGACAGGAAGCCGTGCGGCCCGCCGTCGCAGCGGCACCAGATCTCCCCGGGCCCCCGCAGCACGGTCAGCCCCGCGTCCGCGAAGTGCGCGGGCCGGCTCACCGGACGCGCCACCGCCGTCCCGTACGGCCGCACCAGCGAGGCCAGCAGCGGGGTGCGGACGTCGGTGCCGGGCACCCGCGGCCACCAGTCGAGCCGGCCGAACACGGCCTCCCCGGTGGCCAGCAGCGACCCCCAGCGGTCGGTGCCGGCGCCGTCCACGACCAGCCCGTGCCCGTCGTCCGCGTCCCCCTGGCGGGGCGGACGCAGCCGGTTGTCGACGACGGCCGCGAGCGCGTCCGTCATCCGCAGCAGCACCAGCCGCACCGTCGCCGGGACCTCGGCGCCCGCCGCGTCGGCCTCGGCCAGCGCGGCCAGACCCAGCTCCAGGACCAGCCCGTGGTACTCGCTCGCCAGCTCGCGGTTGAGCCCGGACAGGAAGGTGTTGGCGCGCAGATGCCGGTCCAGGTCGCGCAGCGCGTCCGCCCGCCACCGGGGCGAGTACGGGAACCAGCCGAACGCGCAGGAGGCGGCGAGCTGCCCGGCGGCCTCGGCGACGGCGTGGTTGTTCGCCGACGACCCCCGGCTGGGGAAGGTGGCGAGCCAGCGCTGGTGGTGCCAGATCTGGTCCAGCGCCACCGGGTTCTCCTCGAACAGCGCGGGCGCGCCCGCCCAGCCGTCCAGCAGCCGGCGCACCCACACCCACGACACCAGCCGGATGCCCAGCTCGATGCCGCTGACCCAGTGCACGCCCCGCAGCGGCGGGTTGGCCTCCCACCAGGACCGCAGATGCGCGGCCACCCGCTCCGCGTACCGGTCGTTCCCGGTGAGCGCGTACGCGGCGGCCAGCACCGTCAGGTACTGGTGCCGGGACGGCTCCCAGATCTGCTTGATGTCACCGACCGCGCCCTCGTCGCGGTACGGCACGTCGAAGGCGTACCCGAGTGGGGCCCGGCGGCCGGTCCTCGGGTCGAACTGCCAGTCAGGGTCGGCCATGTCGTCGCGGGTCACCCCGAAGTACTCGGCCTGCCCGGCCATCAGCCGGTCCGCCTCGGCGACCAGACGCTTCACCGCGTCCGGCGCCACCGCGCCGAGCGCGCCCGCCGGCAGCACGGCCGTGAACCGGGCGCCGCTCACCGGCGGCCGCCCGGGCACCCCCGACCGCCACCGCCGGCGGCGCACCGCGTCGGCCGCCCGGCCGCCGGCCTCCCGCGGCCCCATCCGGGACAGCCGCCGCAGGTACCACCCCGCGCTCACGCTCATCGCGCCCCCGCCAGCGTGACCGGCACGCCGCTCGTCAGGGCGGTCGTGACGGCGAGCGTGGCCGTCGTGGTGGCGACCAGCGACTCCAGCGGCACCGGCATCGGCCCGCCGGTGCGGACGGCCTTCACGAACGCCGCCAGCTCCGCGGACTGGCCCTTGTCCCGCGCCTTGGGCAGCCGCGAGCCGACCCACTGCCGGCGGCGGCCGTCGTGGACCGCCGCCCGCACGAAGTCGTCCAGCCGCAGCACCTTGTTGTCCGCGATGAGGTCGAGCGTCTCCTTGGGGAAGGAGGACGGTCCGGACGTGACGTAACTGATCGTGGCCGTGGACCCGTCCGGGTAGCGCAACACGATCTGCAGGTCCTCGTTGCCGTCCGGGGCGACCGCGTACACCGACACCGGGTCGGCGCCCAGCAGCCAGCTCGCCGTGTCGACGAAGTGCCCGCCCTCCCCGGCGAACCGCGACCCCTCGGTGTCCTGGCGCAGATACCAGCTGCCGTGGTCCAGGCGGCCGGCGTTGACCAGGTAGCGCAGGCTCGCCGGGCCGGACCGGGCGCCGAACCGCTCCCGCGCCTCCCGCAGCAGCGGGGCGAACCGGCGGTTGAAGCCCACCTGGATCCGGTCGTTGCCGGACTCCTCCACCGCCGCCAGCACGGAGGCCAGCTCCTCCTCGGAGAGCGCCAGCGGCTTCTCCACGAACACCGCCTTGCCGGCCAGCAGCGCCCGCCGGGTCAGCTCGGCGTGCGAGCTGTGCCGGGTCACCACGCACACCGCGTCCACGGCCGGGTCGCCGAGCACCGCGTCCAGGTCGGTGGTGGCCTCCGAGAAGCCGAACTTCCGCTGCGCGTTGGCCGCGGACAGCGCCGTCGTGGTGACCACCGTGGCCAGCTCCACACCGCCCCGGCGGGCCAGGTGCGGCAGCAGCATCGACGACGCGTAGTTGCCCGCGCCGACGAAGGCCAGCCGCACCGTGCCCGTACGCCGGACGGGCCCCGACCGCTCGGGCCGCCGCCGCACCTCCGGCACGGTCACCTCGGGAGCCTCCTCCGCTGGCGTCTCCCCGGCCGGGGCGGCGTACCGGAACAGCACGGCGACGGCCTTCAGATCGCCCTCCTCCAGGCGCCGGTACGTCTCCACCGCGTCCTCGAAGCCGGAGACGTGCGACACCAGCGGCTCCACGTCCACCCGGCCCCGGGCGATCAGGTCCAGGAAGCACGCCAGGTTGCGGCGCTCGGTCCAGCGGACGTAGCCGATCGGGTAGTCCCGGCCCTGGAGCTCGTACTCCGGGTCGTAGCGGCCGGGGCCGTAGCTGCGGGAGAAGCGGACGTCGAGTTCCTTCTCGTAGTACGCGTTCCACGGCAGGTCGAGCCGGCACTTGCCGATGTCGACCACCCGGCCGCGGTCCCGGCACAGCCGCGCGGCCAGCTCGACGGGCTGGTTGCTGCTCCCGCCGGCCGCCAGGTACACCTGGTCCACGCCCATGCCGCCGGTGAGTTCGGCGACCGCGCTCTCCACGCTCGCGGACCCGGGGTCCCCGCAGGCCGCCGCGCCCAGCCGCTCGGCCAGCTCGCAGCGCGCCGGATCGGGGTCCACGCCGACCACCCGCACCCCGGAGGCGTTCAGCAACTGCGTCACCAGCTGCCCGATCAGCCCCAGACCGATGACGAGCGCCACCTCGCCGAGCCGGGACTCGCCCTGCCGCACGCCCTGCAGCGCGATCGACCCGACCGTGCCGAACGCCGCGTGCCGGGGCGCGACCCCGTCGGGGACCGGCGCGTAGAGGTTCTTCGGCACCCAGTTCAGCTCGGCGTGCAGCGCGTGCTCGTTCCCGGCGCACGCCACCAGGTCGCCCGCCTTCACGTCGTCGATGCCGGCGCCGACCTGCTCCACCACCCCGCACAGCGAATAGCCCAGCGGCGTGTACGAGTCGAGCTTGCCCATCACCTTGCGGTAGGTGGCGGGCACCCCGTTCGCGGCGACGCTCTGCACGACCTTCGCCACCTGGTCCGGCCGCGAACGGGCCTTGCCCAGCATCGACATGCCGGCCTCGGACACCTTCATCAGCTCGGTGCCGGTGGAGATCAGCGAGAAGGCGGTGCGCACCAGCACCCCGCCCGGCTTGCAGCCCGGTTCCGGCACGTCGAGCAGCGCCAGCTCACCGCTCTTGTAGTTCTGCACTACCTGTTTCACGGAGTTCCTCTTGTCTCTACGCCGTCGAGGTGGGGGAGTCCTGGCCGGCCCTGGAGGTCGCGTCGCGGTACCAGTACTCGAGGGTCAGCACGTGCCACAGATGCTTGGAGAAGTCCCGCTGCCCGGCCGCGTCCTCGGCGACCATGCGCGCCAGCGCGTCCCGGCGCAGGAACCCGGAGCGGACCAGCAGGCCGTCGTTCACCACCTCGCGCACCAGCGGCGCGAGGTCCCGGCTCATCCAGGCCCGCAGCGGGGCGCTGAACAGGCCCTTGGGCCGGTACACGATCTCCCGCGGCAGCACCGTCGTGGCCGCCTCCTTCAGCACCGCCTTGCCCTGCCGCCCCGCGATCTTGCGGGCCCCCGGAACCGCGAACGCCGCCCTGACCACCTCGACGTCCACGTACGGCACCCGCACCTCGGTCGACGCGGCCATGCTCGACCGGTCGGTGTAGGCGAGGTTGAGGCCCGGCAGGAACATCCGGGCGTCGGCCAGGCACATCCGGTTGACGAAGTCGTCCAGCTCGTTGTCCCGGTACACGTCCGCGTGCTCGGCCAGCACGTCGTCCACCGCCGGGGCCAAATCCGGGTCGAGCAGGCCGGCCAGCTCCTGGCGGTCGTACAGGGTGTAGCTGCGCCGGAACGCCGTCTCCTCCGGCAGGCCCGCGAAGGACAGGAACCGCTTCGCGAACCGCACCGACCGCAGTCCGCGACGGCTGGTGGCGACCGGCAGCCGGTCCACGGAAGCGGCCACCCCCCGCCGCACCGGCCCCGGAACGCGCCGGTAGCGCACGGCGATCAGGTTGGCGAGGTGCTTGCGGTACCCGGCGAACAGCTCGTCGGCGCCCATCCCCGACAGCATCACCTTCACCCCGGCCTCCCGGGCGGCCGAGCAGATCAGAAAGGTGTTGATCGCCGCCGGGTCACCGACCGGCTCGTCCAGGTGGTACGTCATCCGCGGCAGCAGGTCGAGCACGTCCGGGGCGATCTCGATCTCCCGCAGGTCCACACCGAACCGTTCGGCCACCCGGCGGGCGTAGCGCAGGTCGTCCGGCATCGCCTCGAACCGCGCGTCCTCCGCCCGGAACCCGATCGTGTACGCGGGGATGCCCGGCCGGTCTCGGGCCGCCAGCGCGGTCAGGTAGCTGGAGTCCAGCCCCCCGGACAGGAACGTCGCCACCGGCACGTCGGACAGCAGATGACGTCGCGTCGACTCCTCCACCACGGCCGCCAGGTCCGGCAGATCACCGGACCGCGCCCGCTCCTGCCCCTCGGCGGCGACCGCGCGCAGGTCCCAGAACCGGCCGCGCTGCACCGAGCCGTCCGCCCGGCACCGCAGCCAGGTCCCCGGCGGCAGCTTCTCCGCCCCGCGGAACGCGCACCGCGAGTCCGGCACCCAGTAGTACAGCAGCGAGGCGACCAGAGCCGCCGGGTCCACCTCGAGCGACCCACCGGTCACCGCCGCCAGCGCCTTCAACTCCGAGGCGAACACCAGCCCTTCACCCCGCCGCAGCAGGAACAGCGGCTTGATGCCGAGCTGGTCGCGCACCAGCACCAGGTCCCCGGTGCGCTCGTCGAACACCGCGAACGCGAACATCCCGCGCAGCCGGGACAGACAGTCCGTGCCCCAGCGCCGCCACGCCTCCAGCAGCACCTCGGTGTCCGAGGTGCCCCGGAACCGCACCCCGGCGCCCTCCAGCTCGGCGCGCAGCTCGGGCGCGTTGTACAGCTCGCCGTTGTACGTCAGGGCCAGACCGCCCGACACCATCGGCTGGGCGCCGTTCTCCGACAGGTCGAGGATGGCCAGCCTGCGGTGTCCGAGGTGCACCTCGCCGTCGCCGAGGGCGTGACTGTAGCCGCCCGACCCGTCCGGGCCGCGGTGGGCGAGGGTCTCGGTGAGCCGGTCGGTGACGGCCTTGCCGTCCGGCCACCGGTACGTGCCTGCTATGCCGCACATGTGCTACCGCGCCTCCTGGTCGCTGTCCGGGACCCGCGCCGCCCACATCGGCAGCCGCTCGGTCCGCCGCGCACCGTCCCCCACCGCCTGCACGGTGGAGGAGGTGCCGCCGTTCTGCCGGGCCGGGCGCTCCCCCCGGACGCGCTGCACGGGGAACGGCCCGTCCCACAGCGTCCCGTCGGTCCGGTCCCGCGGATCGGGGTCGACCAGCACCACACCGGCCACCTCCACGCGCCGGTCCGCGAGCTGCCGGGCCACCGTGTGCAGCCAGGCGGTGGTGCCGTGCCCGGCCCGTACGACGAGCACCGTCCGGGTGCCGAGGGAGGCGAGGTCCGCCCAGGTCGCGCCGGGCGCCACCGAACCGACACCGATCCGGCGCCGCTCGGGCGACACGGCCGCGGCGCGCTCCACACCGACCACCTCCGGGTCGCCCTGCTTCGGCCGGCGCCGCGCGGATGGACCGTGCCGGGGCAGGGCGTCGACGACGACCACCGGCTCGTCCACCGCCAGCGTCCGGGCGAGGTCCAGGGCGATCGCGCCGGCGCCGCGCGCACAGCCCAGCTCCAGCAGGGACACCGGCTCGGTGGAACCGCGCACCGTACGGGCCAGGGACGAGGTGAGCCGGGTCCGTGCCGCGCGCCTGCGGCGCCTGCGCCACAGCCCGCCCGGCCGCAGTGCCGAGCGGGACACCTCCGCGGTGACCGAGGCGCCCAGGTGCGCCGCGATCTCCCGCCGCAGCACCGGGCGGTCGCCCACCACCGAGGCGACCGCGGCGACCACGAGCCCCAGCACCAGGCCGAGGACCAGCCCGATCCCGCCGTCGGTCGCCAGGGCCTTGGGCGTCGAGTGCCGCACCGCGTGCGGGGCGTCGACGATCTGCGTACCGGCGATCAGCCGGGGGGTGCCGACCCGGGCCTCCGCGGCGCGCTGCGTGAAGTCGCTGATGCGGGAGCTGAGTTCGGCGCGGCGGGCGAACAGCGACTCCAGGTTCGCCGACTGCTCCGGGCTGCCCTCCGGCGGCCCGTCGCCGATCGCCTCGTTCACCTGGTCGAGCTCTTTCTGCATGCGGTCGCGCTGGACGAGCAGGGTCGAGGCGTCGGCGGCCGCGGCCTGCTTGATCCGCCGCACATGGTCCGCGACGAACGCCTCGGCCACCGCCTCGGCACGGGCCACCGCCTCCGCGCCGGTGTCGCCCGTCGCCTTGATCTCCATCAGGTTGTTGGTCAGACCGGCGCCCGCGTAGTCCTCCATGAAGTCCTCCGCGCTCCCGGAGGACCCGAGCGACTCCAGCGCGGCGTCGGCGATCCGCGTGGTGTGCAGCAGCGCCACGTCCGTGAGGATGAGCGTGCCGGGGTCGTTCGGCTGGTCGTCCTGGTGGGCCACCAGCACCTTGGTCACCGCGGTCGGCGGCGGCGGGAGCAGCACCGCCACCGCCGCGCCGAGGAGCAGCCCCAGCAGCGCCAGGGAGCCCCACAGGCGACGGCGTCTGCGCACCGACACCACCAGCGCCTGCAGATCCAGCAGGGGAGCGGCAGCCGTCGGCTCCGCCGGCGTACTCGTCGTCATCGCGTACCTCCCCGCGCGCCGTCGCCGACCGCGAGGGCCGGCGCGGCGGCCTCCCGCAGCGGGCCGGCGGACCGCGCCGGACGGGTCCGGACCGCGTCGGCCAGGACGATGCCGACGACGTCGTGGCCCGCGTCCGCGCACGCCTCCGCGAGGCCGGCCAGCTCGGCGGCGGTGCGGGTGCCCGCGCTCAGCACGACCAGGGCGCCCGACTCGTCGTCGCGGTCCGCCACCAGCGGCGCCTCCGCGGAGACCTCCGCCGTCCGCAGCAGCGGATCACCCCCGGACTCCTCCACCAGCCGCGCCGCCGCCCGGAGGGCGACCGGGTCGTCGTCGGGCACGACGAGCACCAGGCGCCGTGCGCCCGGCAGCAGCTCGCGGACGCGGGCGCACACCCGCCGGTACCGGATCCCCAGGTCCGCCTCGTCGCCGGCCCGCCGCGGAGCCGGCGTGTTCCACGGCCGGTCGACGCCCAGCAGCCGGCGGAGCCGGTGGCGCGCGCCACCGTCCCCCGGCCGGCGCGCGCCCCGTTCGGCGGGGACGTCGACGCCGCCCAGCAGCCCGGACCGCAGCGCCGCGGCGATCTCCGGCTCGCCGCGCAGCCGGCGGCTCACCCGGGCCGCGGTGAGATGCCCGACGACCGTGAGCAGCAGGAAAAGCACCGCCCCCGCGGCCACCAGCTGCACCCGGGTCGGCGGGGCCTCGCCGGTGGGTTCGGCCGCCGGACCCATCACGACCAGGCGGGAGCCCGCCGAGGACGGGTCGGTCTGGCTGAGCTTGCCGAGGGCCTCCTGCAGCGTGGTGCGCAGCTTCGCCAGCTCGGTGCGGGTCTGCACGCTCTCCACCGTCCGGCCGGGGTCCGCGGAGTCGGCCATCTCGGTGATGCGGCGGCTGGTGGTGAGCACCGTCTGCCGCAGTTCGTCGGGGCCGGCCGTCGCGGTCGGATCGGCCGTCCCGTCCACCACCCGCGCGGAGAACTCCACGAACTGCCGGGCCAGTTCGTCGGCGAGCCGCTGGGCCCGCTCGGGGCTCTCGGCGGTGCCCGAAATGATGATGATGTTGCCGTCGGTGGCCTCGGCGCGCACCCGCTCGCGCAGCTCCTCGCCGTCCACCCCGCCCCAGCGCAGCGCGGCGGCCGTCCGGTCGGTGACCACCGTGCTGGTGGCGATCTCCGCCTGGGTCAGCAGCACGCGCTCCTCCCAGGCCCCCGGCAGCAGCACCGACGCCGACGTCGTGTACCGCGGCGGGAACAGCAGGGAGGCGCCGAAGCCGGCCAGCGCCCCCAGCGCGAGGAGGAACGCCAGCAGCCTCCCGCGCCGGCGGAACATCCGCCCGACGGTCACCAGGCGTATCGCGTCATCGCTCAAGGGACGTGCCTCTTTCCCGCCCGTTCCGGGCCGCCACCGCGTTCGCGCCGCCCCGGACGGCGGCCTCGTACGCGGCGAGCAGCGCCGCCTGCGAATGACGCCAGGCGAGCGGTCCGTTGATCCGTTCCTGCCCGAACTTGCCCATGCGGGCGCGCTGTTCGGGGTCGTCCAGCAACTGGGCGATCAGCCCGGCGAACGCGGTCTCGTCGTCTCCCGCCGCGTAGACGGCGGCCTCACCGGCGGAGACCCGCGCCTCCTTCAGGTCGAAGGAGACGATCGGCCGGCCCATCACCATGTACTCGAGGACCTTGTTCATGGTCGACACGTCGTTGAGCGGGTTGCACGGGTCGGGGGAGAGGCACACGTCCGCGGAGGACAGGTGGCGCACCAGGTCGGCGTCCGGCACGCGCCCCGTGAACTCCACCTGCTCCGCCAGTCCCAGCTCCCTCGACAGCCCGACCATCGCGTCGAAGGTGTCTCCGGCCCCGACGAACACCGCGTGCCAGTCGGTCCGCCCCAGCTCGTCACGGAGCTTCGCCAGCGCCCGCAGCGCGTAGTCGACGCCGTCCTGCGGGCCCATCACGCCCAGGTAGCACAGCAGATGAGGCTTGCCGCGCTTCAGCTCCGGCTCCGGGTCCACCGGGCGGAACCGCTCGGTGTCCGGAGCGCTGCGCACCACGAACACGTCCTCGGGGCGCCGCCCGCCCCGGCGCACGGCGACGTCCTTGTAGCTCTCGTTGGTGGCGAGCACCACGTCCGCCGCCCGGTACGTCATCCGCTCCAGCGCGCACACGCCCCGGTACAGCAGGTCCTTGCCCCGGCCGAACCGGGAGAGGTACAGCTCGGGCACCAGGTCGTGCTGGTCGAAGACGAACCTCGCGCCGCGCCGCTTCAGCATCAGGGCGGGCAGGAACAGCAGGTCCGGCGGGTTGCAGGCGTGCACCACGTCGACCGGGCCGACCTTGCGGGCCAGCCGGGCGGTGTGCCACAGCGCCGTGCCGTACTCCTTGAGGTAGCCGGCCGGGCCTCCGGTGGCCGCGCGCAGCGGGTAGCGGTGGATCCGCACCCCGTCGATCACGGTCTCCGGCTCGGTGTCCCGCTTGGTGCCCCGCGGGCAGATGACGTCGACCTCCCAGCCCGCGTCCCGCAGCGTCCGGCACTCCTGCCACACCCGCCGGTCGAACGGCACCGACAGGTTCTCCACCAGGATCAGCGCGCGGCGGCCCCGCCCGCCCTTCGTCTCACCAGGCAAGGCCCACGTACCCGGGTTCGGCCCGGCGCGCCTCGGCGTCGGGGAGGCGGACGAGGTCGACGATCACGGGCCCGTCGCCGCCGTGCGGCAGCGACGACAGCACGGCGGGGTCCTTGGTCCCGACCAGGACGACCTCGGCGTGCTCCAGCACCTCGTCGACGGAGTCGGCGAGCAGCTGGGCGAGGTGTGGCAGCCGGGTCTCGATGTACTCGCGGTTGGCGCCGAGCAGCCGGGACAGGCTCACGTTGGCGTCGTGGATGCGCAGGTCGTACCCCTTGCCGAAGAGCCGCTCCGCCAGTTCGACGAGGGGGCTCTCGCGCAGGTCGTCGGTCCCGGGCTTGAACGACAGCCCGAACAGTCCCACCTTGCGTCTCCCGGTGCGTTCGACCAGCTCGACCGCGCGCTGCAGATGCTCCTCGTTGGAGGGCAGCACATGGGCGAGGATCGGCACGGACACGTCGGCCCGCCGCGCCGCGTGGACCAGGCTGCGCAGGTCCTTCGGCAGGCAGGAGCCGCCGAAGGCGAAGCCGGGACGTAGGTAGGCGGGGCTGATGTTCAGCTTGCGGTCGGCGAGGAACACGTCCATCACCTGGTGCGAGTCGACCCCGAGCGCCCGGCACACCGCGCCCAGTTCGTTGGCGAACCCGATCTTCAGCCCGTGGAAGGCGTTGTCCGCGTACTTGATCGCCTCGGCCGTCGGCACCGGCACCCGGAACACCTCGCCGGGCAGGTCCGCGTAGAGCGCCGCGACGACGTCACCGCTCGCCGGGTCGAGTTCACCGATGACGGTCTTCGGCGGATCGAAGAAGTCCCGCACGCTGGTGCCCTCGCGCAGGAACTCCGGATTGACCGCGACACCGATGTCCACGCCCGCGGTGCCGCCGACGTGCTTCTCCAGGACCGGCACCAGCAGACCGAGACAGGTGCCCGGCAGCATCGTGCTGCGGAACACCACGGTGTGCCGCCCGCCCCGCTCGGCCAGCGCCGCGCCGATCTGCTCGGTCACCCGCTCCAAGTAGGTCGTGCACAGGCTGCCGTTGGGCTCCGACGGGGTGCCCACGCAGATGAGCGACACCTCGCTGCCCGCGATCGCCTCGCGCACGTCGGTGGTGGCCCGCAGTGCCCCGCCGCCCACCACCTCGGCGATCAGCTCGCCGATCCGTTCCTCGACGACGGGCGCCTTGCCGTCGTTGACCAGGTCCACCTTCACCGGGTTGACGTCCACCCCGATGACCTCGTGACCCATGCTCGCCAGGCACGCGGCCGACACGCAGCCCACGTAACCAAGCCCGAACACGCTGACTCTCATGACCCGTTCCTCCCCCCGGGCAGGCCCCCTCGGCCTGCGGTCCGCACCACCCCGGCCGCCCCACGGCCGGCGCGCATCAGTAGGCCCCCTGCCCCTGCACCACCGCGCGCAGCGTCTTCCACAAGATCACGGTGTCCAGGGCGAGGGACCAGTCCTCCACGTACCGCAGGTCCAGCCGGACCGCCTCCTCCCACGAAAGGTCGCTGCGTCCGCTGATCTGCCACAGGCCGGTGAGGCCGGGCTTGACCTTCAGCCGGCGCCGGATGTCCGGGCCGTAGGCGGCGCACTCCTCGGGCAGCGGCGGCCGCGGGCCCACCAGCGACATCGACCCGGTGAGCACGTTGAACAGCTGCGGCAGTTCGTCCAGCGAGTAGCGGCGCAGCACCGCCCCCACCCGGGTCACCCGCGGGTCCCGGCGCATCTTGAACAGCGGCCCGGCGCCCTCGTTGCGGTCGGTGAGCGCGGCGCGTACGCGGTCCGCGTCGGGGATCATCGTGCGGAACTTGAGGATGGTGAACTCGCGGCCGTCCTTGCCGACCCTGCGCTGCCGGTAGAACACTCCGCCCCGGCCGTCCGTCGCCACGAGCAGCGCGACCAGCAGCATCAGCGGCGCCAGCACCACCAGCAGGATCAGCGCGCCCAGCCGGTCGACGACCCCCTTGACCGCCCTGCGGCCCCCGGTGAACGCCGGCATGCTGACCCGCAGGAGCGGTATGCCGAGGACCGCGTCGACGTGCAGCCGCGGACCGGCCACCTCCATCAGCACCGGGGCGACCACCATCTCGGCGTCGCTGCCCTCGAGGTTCCAGGACAGCCGCTGCAGCCGGTCCGGTGACCAGTGCGGGTCCGGGGTGACGGCGACGACGCGGTAGCCGTCGTTGCGGACGTGTTCGGCGACGTCCGCCAGCCGTCCGACCACCGGCACGCCCTCCAGCCGGTCGCCGCCCAGCCCGGGGCCGTCGGTGGTGCAGACCGCGTCCACCCGCCAGCCCAGGTGCGGGAACCTGCGGGTGCGGGCGATCAGGTCGCGCACCGTGGCGGGGCTTCCGGCGGCGAGCACCGGCCGCAGGCACCGCCCCTCCTTGCGCTGCCGGTGCAGCCGCAGCCGCAGCAGGTACCGCATCGTCATGGTGACGAGCGCGATGGCGGGCACCGCGACGAAGATCCAGAGTTTGATGTTGCGCGAGGTCAGGGCGATCCCGCCGAGCGCCAGCACCACGGTCGCCATGAACAGCGAGCGCCCGAGCCGGCGGAACTCCTCGGCGCCCTGGCCCAGCACGGTCGGAGCCCACGAGCGGCTCACCGCGAGCGCCGCCAGCACCAGTAACCAGGTGCCGAAGGCGAGAATGCCCCACTTCTCGTGCCAGTTGGCGGCGTCCCGGACGCCGAAAAAGTTCCCGATGCCCGCCACCACGACGGCGGTGGCCATGGTGTCGCCGGTGATCACGGTACGGCGGTACCGGTGCTCCCAGTCGGCCGTGCCTCTGCCGATCTCCCCGTCCGCCAGCTGCCCCCGCTCCGACGGGAACGGGCTGACCACTCCCCCTTGCCGCACAGAACCCCCCAGGTCCCCGGTGATGCGACGTGTGCGCCTGACACTGTTTCTCCCGCCGGGGGCCCCACCCCCCGAACCGCGCTGTTCCTCACCCCGGGAGGCCCCCGCCTCCCGTGCATGGCATGCCGAGTACGTCAGAACAACGTGAACAACCTGTCGCGGCGGCAACGGCACACGGCCGCGCCGGTGCAACGAGCCGAGCGGACCTTCCGGTCCCCCGGGTGCGTGCCGCACCCGAGCCCCCCCGGGGCTCAGCGGTGTGATCACCCCCACGCCTGGCGCCGCGGAATCTCCCTTCCCACGGGGCCGGACTCAAAGATCATTTAATCGGTCGCCTCGTGCTTGAACATCCGAAGCAGGGTCAATCTAGACCATCGGGGCCGGTATGAAGAGAGGGTGTGTGGAAATTGTGGTCAAGTGGCGTGGCCGATTCGGACGGCCGGAGCCTGCCCGCCGGCCGCGTTCGGTAATCCCCAACTCCCGTAAGGCGCGCGATGGATGAGACTCGCGGTGCCCGCGGGCCCAGGCCGGCCGGCCGCGCCGGGGGAGCGGCCGTGACGACGGCGCAGGAGGTTCCCGTGCACGTGGCGGCCTCGCGGGGTGGGCGACCTGGGCGGGACACAAGCGCCCGGTGAACCGTCCCCGGCCGCTCCGCCGTCCCGGCACGAAGGCGCCCGAACGGGCGCTGGCGCCGGCCCGTTCGGGCGCGCGGGGAGGACTCGTACGGCCGACACGGATGTCCGAGATCACATGGGTGATCCACCCCGTCCGGGGCCGTGGAACGGCCGGTTCAGCCGGCGGGCGCGGTGGCAGCCGGGCGGGCGTGCGGCCTGACGGGGCGTCCGCCGCCGCGATGCGCGAGGCGCGTGCCGCGCACCACCACGGCCGGCGGGCGGCACGCCGGGGCGGACGTCGTCCCCGGAGGCAGGGACCTCGGCGGCTCCGCCAAGGCCCACGGTCTGCCGTCCCGCCGCTGCTCTCTCAGACGGGGTACGCGGTATGGATGTGGCCGTCACGGATCACGACTTCCACGACGCTGGTCTCCCGGCCGCTGCCGTTCACGCCCACGGGTCCGCCGTGGTCGAAGCGGTGCAGGTGGCTGTCCTGGCCGGCTCTGGCACGAGGGTTGGGGATGGCCGGGGTCCCGTCGACACCCTCCCGGAGCCGTCGGCCCAGGACAAAGTCGTCGCCGTCCCAGAAGAAGTCCTCGTAGAACTCACCGGGCAGTGAGGGCTCCGGCCCGGTGGGGTCGGCGTTCTCGCGCACCCGGTCCTGTGCACCCGGTCCGTGCTGACCCTCTATGTGGGCCTCACGTTGTTCCGTGATGCCGTGCCTACTGCTCTCGCAGTTGACCAGTCCCCACGGGTCGGTCCAGCGCAGCGGGTCGGGGACGTACCCGTGATGGTTGGGCGCCGGGGCCAGGCCCAGCGGATCCGGGCTGATGTAACGGGCGTTCGCGGGGTCGTAGTAGCGGCGGAAGTTGTAATGAAGGCCGGTCTCACGGTCGTGGTACTGACCCGGGAAACGGAGCGGGCAGTCGGCGGGGTCCGCGTGTCCGCCCAGGGGCGTGCCCCACAGAGTGGTGCGTGCCCGCCAGGCGATCCGGCCCTTGTCGTCGACCAACTCGGTGGGGGTGCCGACCAGGTCGGTGACGATGGCGTAGAAGCGGTGGTCGACCTCGTCCTGGTCGAACTGCAGCAGTGCACGGTCGGTGCCGGGAGCCCATTCCCAGCTTCTGGTGGGGCCGTCTCCGGAACTGCTCTGCTCCACCAGGTGGGAACCGTCCCAGGTGAACGCGGTTTCCTCGGTCGTGCCGCCGTCGTCGGACAGCAGGCGCTTCGCCACACGCCGGCTGAGACCGTCGTAGCCGTATGCCCAGCGGCGTCCGTCTGGCGTCGTGACCTGGGTGAGCCGGTCCTCGGCGTCCCAGGTGTACGTCCATTCCCGTGACCCCCCGGACAGCAGCTTGCGCGTCTGCCGGACGAGGCGCCCCTGTGTGTCGTGTTCGTACGTGACGTGGCCGGCCCTGCGGATGAGCGTCCCGTCGTGGATCCGCTCGCCCTGCGGGCCCTCCGGTGTGTCGGCCCGGCTGACATTGCCCGCCGCGTCGTAGGCGTAGCGCTCGGACCATCCGCCGGCGGAGACCGCCTCCACCCGGCCGAGACGGTCACGGGTGAACCGGCGGACGCCATGGGTCTGGTCGTCGACGGCGGCAAGACCGCCGTCCTGTCCGTACGTGTACGAGCGGCGCAGCAGCGCCCCGTCCGGGGCGCCCGAATCGGAGGCCGTTCGCGGCAGGACCGTCTGGCCGGTCAGACGGTGGCCGGCGTCCCACTCCTGGGACAGCACCGCCGCCTCACCGAGGCGCCGTTCGATCTCATGGCCCGACGCCCCGTAAGCGAAGGACAACGTGTTGTCGGCGAGCCGTACCCGGGTGGGGCGGTTGTTCGCGTCCCATTCCCATCGGCTGACGACGCCCGACGGAGTGCGGCGTTCCACTCGCCTGCCGAGGACGTCGTACACCGTGTGCAGCGCGCGGCCGTCGCACTCCTCGGTGACGACGCGGCCCGCCGCGTCGCGGGTGAGGGTGAGAGCGGTGTCGGGGGTGACCGCCGCGACCAGCTGCCCGGCGGCGTCGTAGGCGAAGGTCGTGACGTCCTGGCCGGAGCGCCGCTCCACGACCCGTCCGCACGCATCGCGCACGTATGCGGTGGTCTCGCCCGCGCCGTTGGTGCGCCGAGTCAGCCGGCCTGCCGCGTCGTAGGCGTAGGAGACGGTACGGCCGTTGAAGTCGGTCTCGCGGACGAGGCGGCCGGCCACGTCGTACGTGTAGGTCCACACCGCGCCCGACGCGCTCGTGACGGACGTGAGCCGCAGTTCGGTGTCGTACGCGAACCACGTCGTCGAGCCGTCCGCCTCCGTGCGGGACCGCAGCCGGTCGAAGTGGGTGATGGTGTGGGTGGTGCTCCGGCCGTCGGTGCCGGTGTAGCGGACGACGTTGCCCTCACCGTCGTACCTCCAGCTCTCCTTGCTGCCGTCGGCCATGACCCGCTCGGCGGGGTGCCCCTCCACCGTCCAGGTGGTGCGGGTCGTCCCGCCGGTGGCGTCGACGGTTTCGACGATGCGTCCGAAGGCGTCACGGGTCACCCGGCTCGTGCCGCCCAGGGGCGCGGTGACCGACTCGGGCAGGCCCAGGGCGTCGGGCTGGACCCGGTGGGTGGCTCCGAGGGCGTTCGTCACGGCGACCAGCGCACCGGACGCGTCATGGGAATAACGGGTGACGGCGCCGTCGGCGTCGACCGTCGCGGTGGGGTTGCCGTGTTCGTCGTACGCGTAGCCGCGCCTTCCCCCGGTCGGCAGGGTGATCCACAGCGGGCGGTCGGAGTGGTCGTACTCGCAGGTCGTCGTGGTGCCGTCGGGCCGGACCACACAGGTGAGGTTGCCGCGCTCGTCGTAGGTGAAGCGTGACGTGTGGCCCAGCGGATCCGTCCGGGCGAGCAGTCGGTCGTACGCGTCCCACTCGGCGTGCGTGGTGTTGCCGAGGGGATCGGTCTGGGCGACCACCTGCCCGCGCTCGTTGTACCGGTACGTCGTGACGTGGCCCAGGGAATCGGTGTACCGCGTCTCGTGGACCTCCGGGTCGTAGGCGATCGAGCAGGAGAGGAATCCCTCGGCGCCTTCGCCCCCCGTACACCGGTCCTGGTCGTCGTAGGTGAAGCGGTACCAGGAGCCGTTGCGGTCGGTCCAGGACGTGATGCGTCCCTGGGCGTCGTAGGTGTACCTGAGCGCGAGACCGCTGGAGTTGTATCTCTCGGTGAGGTGTCCCTCGGCGCTGTACGCGTAGCGCACCAGCGCCGTTCCTTCGGGGCCGTCGGCCTCGTTGCGCAGCCGCAGCCCGACGATCCGGTCGTCCTCGGTGTCGACGTGCAGATGCCGGCCCCCGGAATCGCGGACAGCGACCGGGGTGCCGGTTTCGTCCCGGTCGACGTCGATGCGCCGTCCACCGCGGTCGGTCAGCGCGGCCAGCGGGAGGGTGAACGCCTCGTGCGCGGCGACGGGTGTGGCGAGCGGCGCGAAGTGACGGGTACGTCCGGAGGCCGGATCGGTGATGCGTATGGGCGCGCCGGGAGCGCCGTCCCAGTCCAGAGGCCAGCGCGGTCCCTCCAACGGCATGACCGACGTACCGGGTGTGGGCACGGGATAGACGAGCATCATGCCGTCCTCGGAGGCGAAGACGGCGCCCTCCTCGTCCAGTTCGAGGCGCTCGTCGAGCGTCGAGGCCCAGGAAGGGCCGAAGCAGCCGCCCCAGCGATACGTCGACAGATGGGTACGCCGCAGCACCAGTGGGAGGAGTCCGGGAAGACTGACGTCGATCTCTTCCACGATCATCGCGCCGGAGACCATGTCGATGGGATCACCGTTCTTGCAGCGCCCCTTGGCGGGCTTGCTGTTGCCGACGACGTCGTCCGCTCCCTTGCGGAGCCCTCTGCCGAGCCCTTTCACCATGGCCTTGAGGCCGCCTTTGCCCAGCGCCTTCGCGCCTGCGGCGAGCTTGCCCAGGGTGGTGAGGCCCTTGCCGCCCGGTATGCAGTCCAGCGCGGCGAGACCTACGTCCCATAGGGACGCCTGGCCTTTGGAGTATTTGTAGAGCGTGTCGGCGAGGACGACGAGCGCGGCGACGACGACGATCGCGGCCAGGATGGGGCCGCCGATGATCATGGCGACAATGCCGACAACCGCCACCACGATCTTGCAGGCGGCGACGATGTTGTCCCAGTTGTCGGTGAACCAGTCGCTGATCTCCTCCCACCACGACCGGTTCTGGACCCCCGCGTCCGACGCCTCGTCGATCTTCGACTTCGCGTCCCGCGCCGCCTCCTCACGCATCTTCCGCGCGTCCGCGGCCATCTTCTTCGCCGCGTCCAGCGCGCCCTGTGCGGACGTGACGTCCGACTGCGCCTTCGTGTGCGCGCTCTTGGCGCTC
>NZ_AZUS01000010.1:0-249488 GCF_000527195.1 Streptomyces sp. CNH189 | reverse complement strand
CGCCAGTCCGGCACGTCGATCCACGGCGAACACGCCCCCAGAGGCGGCAACCGGCAGCTGAAACGAGCGATGTTCCTCTCCGCGTTCGCGGCCCTCCACGATCCCACCTCTCGTGCCTACTACGACCGCTGCAGAGCCCGCGGCAAAACCCACACCCAGGCACTCCTCCGCCTCGCCCGCCACCGCATCAGCGTCCTGTTCGCCATGCTCCGCGACGGAACCTTCTACCAGCCGAGAAGCCCCCGACCTGCTTGACGAAAGACATAGAGGCACCCCCCCCGCCTCCTCACCGGGGCGTAGTTCCCGGTACGTCAGCCGCGCGGGACGGAGCACCCCATGTGGGCGAACCACGCCACATGTCCGGCGTGTCCCGGGTTCGGCCGGTCAGACTGGGCCGGGGGTCTTCCAGGGGGATGGCGATGCGTGTGAGCGGGTGGGGGACGCGGGCCGTGTGCGCCGTGGCGGGCGCGGTGCTGCTCGCCGGGTGCCGGGAGGCGCCCGAAGGGGACGGGGACCGCACGGCGGCCGTGGCGTCGCCCGTGCGGCCGACCGGGTACGGGGCCGTGTTCCTCGACGTCGGCGAGTGCAGCTCCTTCGGGCGCACCACCTTCACCGAGGTGTCCTGCGCGGGCGAGCGCGCGGCGGCCCGGGTGGTCGCCCGGCACGACGGGGCCGTGCGCGACGGGCCGCTCTGCCCGCCGGCCACCGACTTCGTGCTGCACATCAGCGAGCAGTGGCCGGCCGCCGACGAGGACGGCGACGGGATGGTGCCGCGCGGCCACGCCTGCATGCGGAACCTCCAGCCGCCGCACCCGGGCGACCCGGGCGGCGGGGGCGGGCCGCGCACCGTCGTCGGCGACTGCGTGTACGCCCTCGCCGACGCCAAGGTCCGTGAGACCGCCTGCGACGGAAGCGGCCCCCGCGAACCGGAGTTCAAGGTGACGAAGGCCGTGGACGCCCGGACCGACTGCCCGGCGTCCACGGCCCTCTACGTCCGGCTGCGCGGGACCGCACCGGTCGGCTGCGCCGTCCCGGTGTGATCCCGCGCGGGCGTCACGGACGCAGCGCGTGCCGCTCGACGTCCCGCTTGTCGAGCTTCGCGTCGAACTTCGCCAGCGGCTTGGCCGCCGTCGGGTTCGCCTGGACCGCGCTCGGGGCGACGCCCGCCCAGTCCAGGATGCGGGCCGTGGCCAGCGCCTTCTGCTTGTCGACCAGACCGGCCACGTTCGCCCCGTGGTTCATGCCGGGCGCGGTGAAGACGTACGAGTCACGCGCGCCCTTGCCGAGGCGGAACGGCTCGGCGCCCCACGGGTCGTTCTCGCCGTACACGAACAGCATCTGCCGGGCGTGGTGGCGGACCCAGGTGTCGACGTCCCGCATGACGTGCGGCTGGAACTTCATGCCGATGGAGCGGGGCACGAAGTTGCGCGGCGGCTGGTAGCCGTAGCGGACGTACTTCTTCTCGATGTGCGGGAAGTGGATGGTCGGCGCGCCCATCTGGGTGCCGGCCTGGTAGTAGTACGGCGTGTACGGCTCCAGGCCCTGGTCCGTGTAGAACGAGAAGCCGGAGATCGTGTCGACGGAGGTCCAGATCTCCTCGTCGGTGGCGTTCTTGGCGTCCGCCGGGATGTCCTGGCAGTCGGCGACGGTGCTGTACTGCCAGAAGCCCCACACGTAGTCCAGGACGACCGCCTCGTAGGCGCGGTCCAGGCTGCCGATGGTGTCGAAGGTGTAGCCGTTCTCGGCGGCGTAGGCCGCGTACTTCTTCTCCAGCGGGGCGCGGCGCACCAGTGCCTCGCGCTGCACGCCGTTCAGCCGGTCGCGGCACTCCTTGGTGCCGACGGTGCGGAAGAAGCGGTCGTAGGCCGAGTCCTCCTTGTTCACCACGTCGTTGGGGGCGACGTAGGCGACGACGCCGTCCATGTCCTTGGGGTAGAAGCGCTCGTAGTAGGTGGCGGTCATGCCGCCCTTGGACCCGCCGGTGGAGAGCCAGTTCTTGCTGTAGACCTTCTTCAGGGCCGTGAAGATGCGGTGCTGGTCGCTGGCGGCCTGCCAGATGTCCAGCTTCGACCAGTCGGCCGGCTCGGGCCGGGACGGGGTGAAGAAGCGGTACTCCATGGAGACCTGGTTGCCGTCCACGATCTGGGTCGGCTCGGCGCGGCGGGGCGTCGTGGAGACGCTGTAGCCGCCGGTGTAGAAGACGGTGGGCCGCGCGGTGTCCTTGTGCAGCACCGTGATCCGCTGCTGGAACGTCCCCTTGGCCGGCCGGCGGTGGTCCACCGGCTGGGTGTAGTTGAGGACGAAGAAGCGGTACCCGGTGTAGGGCTTCTCCTCGATCAGGCTCATGCCCGGGATCGAGAGCAGCCTTTCCTTGATGTCAGTGGTGCCGGTGGCCTTCGGCTCGGCGGCGGTGGCCGCCCCGGCCGTACTCAGTGTGCCTATGAGCACCGTGAGCGCCAGCAGCCATCTGAGCGCCTTGCGCATGCGCACTCCCCTGTGAGACAGATGTGCGCCGGAAGCTACTCGACCAACTGCTCACCGCACCAGGGGACAGAGGGAAAACCCTGTACAACTCCCGTTCCGGGGAGGGGTCAGCACAGGATCCAGCCGGAGCTGACCGAGTCCGCCCCGACGCGGCCCTTGACCCAGACGCAGCGGCGTCCGGCGTGCACGGTCACCGGCCCCGCGTGATAGGCGAAACGACCCTCGTCGACCACCGGGCGTCCGCCGCGCGCCTGCACGCTCACCGACATCTGCCGCTTCACGCCGCCCTTCTTGGCGACGGTGACGGCGCAGACGTGGTCGCCGCGCTTGTAGACGTGCACCGACCCGGTGGAGAACGGCAGGGTCCGCGCCTTGCGCCCCGGGCACAGCGCGGACGCCTCCGCCGCCTGGGCCGGCGTGACGGCGAGCAGCCCCGAGGTGGTCAGCACCGCAAGGACCAGCGCGAGCCGCCGGTGTATCGCTCCACTGCGCACAGTCGTCCTCCCGTACCGCACCCGCCGCGACCGACGGCGTACGCGTGTACGGACGCGGGGCGTACGTCGCATGGTTGCGCGAGCCGGTGCGCGGGGGTGGTGACCGGCCGGATCAGGCCGGTGCCGGTACGTCCTCGCCGACGAACGCCCGCCACAGCGCGGCGTACCGGCCGCCCTTGCGCAGCAGCTCCTCGTGGGTGCCGTCCTCGGCGACCCGGCCGCGGTCCATGACGATCACCCGGTCGGCGCGGGCGGCGGTGGTGAGGCGGTGGGCGACGACCAGCGTGGTGCGGCGGCCGGCCAGGCGGTCGGTGGCCAGGTTGACCTGTGCCTCGGTGGCGAGGTCGAGGGCGGCGGTGGCCTCGTCGAGCAACAGCACGTCCGGGTCGACGAGTTCGGCGCGGGCGAGCGCGATCAGCTGGCGCTGGCCGGCCGAGAGGTTGCGGCCGCGCTCG
This sequence comes from Streptomyces sp. CNH189, assembly GCF_000527195.1. Classification (NCBI taxonomy): domain Bacteria; kingdom Bacillati; phylum Actinomycetota; class Actinomycetes; order Kitasatosporales; family Streptomycetaceae; genus Streptomyces; species Streptomyces sp. CNH189. The sequence continues at coordinate 246,055 of NZ_AZUS01000010.1, read as the reverse complement.
GCGACCTGGTGGAGGTAGCCGCCGTCCAGCGTGGCGATCATCTCGTGCGCGCCGACCGCGCGGGCCGCGGCCTCCACCTCGGCGTCGGTGGCGTCCGGGCGGCCGTAGGCGATGGCGTCGCGGACGGTGCCGGGGAAGAGGTACGCCTCCTGCGGGACGACGCCGAGCCGGTGCCGGTACGCGGTCAGGTCCAGGTCGCGCAGGTCCGTGCCGTCGACGGTGACCCGGCCGCCGGTGGGGTCGTAGAACCGGGCCACCAGCTTCACCAGGGTGGACTTCCCGGCGCCGGTCTCCCCGACGAACGCGACGGTCTGTCCGGCGGGGACGGTGAGGTCGATGCCGGTGAGCGCGTCCTCGCCGTCGCCGTACGCGAAGTGCACGTCCTCGAAGGCGATCTCGCCGCGCAGGGACGTCACCGGGAGCGGCTTCGCCGGGGCCTTGGTGGAGGTCGGCTCGCGCAGCAGCTCCTGGATCCGGCCGAGGGAGACGGACGCCTGCTGGTAGCCGTCGAAGACCTGGGAGAGCTGCTGCACGGGCGCGAAGAACAGGTCGATGTAGAGCAGGTACGCCACCAGCGAGCCGATGGCCAGTGTGCCGTCGTCGACCCTGCCGCCGCCCACCACCAGCACCGCCGCCGCGGCGACCGAGGACAGCAGCTGCACGAAGGGGAAGTACACCGAGATCAGCCACTGGCCGCGGATGCGGGCGCTGCGGTAGTCGGCGCTGCGCTCGGCGAACCGCCGCGCGCCGTCCCGCTCGCGGCGGAAGGCCTGCACGATCCGCAGCCCGGCCACCGACTCCTGGAGGTCGGCGTTGACCACCGACACCCTCTCCCGCGCCAGCTCGTACGCCTTCACGCTGGCCCGCCGGAAGAAGTACGTGCCGAGGATCAGCGGGGGCAGGGTGGCGAAGACGACCAGGGCCAGGCCGACGTCCAGCACCAGCAGGGCGACCATGATGCCGAAGAAGGTGACCACCGAGACGAACGCGGTGACCAGGCCGGTCTGCAGGAACGTGGACAGCGCGTCGATGTCCGTGGTCATCCGGGTCATGATCCGGCCGGTCAGCTCGCGCTCGTAGTAGTCGAGGCCGAGCCGCTGGAGCTGGGCGAAGATCTTCAGCCGCAGCGAGTACAGCACGCGCTCGCCGGTGCGGCCGGTCATGCGGATCTCGCCGGTCTGCGCGGCCCACTGGGCGAGCACGGCGAGCAGTCCCAGCAGGGCGGCCGCCCACACCGCGGTCTGGGCGGCGCGGGTGACGCCCTCGTCGATGCCGTGCCGGATGAGGATCGGCAGCAGCAGGCCCATGCCGGCGTCGACGGCGACCAGGCCGAGGCTGATCAGCAGGGGGGTGCGGAAGCCCCGCAGCAGGCGGCGCAGGCCGTAGGAGTCCTCGGCGCGGACGGCGCGGGCCTCGTCGACGTCGGGGACGTCGTCGGCCGGGGGCAGGGCCGCGACCTGGGCGAGGAGTTCCTCGGTGGCCGGGGCGCCGGCCAGGGCGGCGTCCTCCGGCTCGCGGTCGCCGGTCCACAGCCGCGGGGTGACGCCCCGCTCGGCGTCGAACTCGGCGTCCAGCTCCTCGCGGACGGAGGTGTCCTGCTCGACCGGCCCGGCGGGCGGGGTGTGGCCCGGGGAGACGGCGCCCAGCTCGTCGGGGTCGGTGAGCAGCCGGCGGTACAGCGGGGAGCGGCGCTGGAGCTCGTCGTGGGTGCCGATGTCGGCGAGCCGGCCGCCGTCCAGGACGGCGATGCGGTGGGCGAGGTTCAAGGTGGAGCGGCGGTGGGCGATCAGCAGCGTCGTACGGCCCCGCATGACGCTCTTGAGCACCTCGTGGATCTCGTGCTCGACGCGGGCGTCCACGGCGGACGTGGCGTCGTCCAGGACCAGCAGGCGCGGGTCGGTGAGGATGGCGCGGGCCAGGGCGACGCGCTGGCGCTGGCCGCCGGAGAGGGTCAGGCCGTGCTCGCCCACGGTGGTGTCGTAGCCGTCGGGCAGCTCGTCGATGAACCGGTCGGCCTGGGCGGCGCGGGCGGCGGCGGCGATCTGCTCGTCGGTGGCGTCGGGGCGGCCGTAGGCGATGTTGGCGCGCACGGTGTCGGAGAACAGGAAGGAGTCCTCCGGGACCAGGCCGATGGCGGCGCGCAGCGACTCGGCGGTCAGCTCGCGCACGTCGTGCCCGCCGACCAGGACGGCGCCGCGGGTGACGTCGTAGAAGCGCGGCAGCAGCAGGGAGACGGTGGACTTGCCGGAGCCGGAGGAGCCGACCACGGCGAGGGTCTCGCCGGGGCGGATCTCGAAGGACAGGCCGTCCAGGACCGGCCGCTCGGGGTCGTAGCCGAAGGCGACGTCGTCGAACTCGACGGTCGCGGGGGCGTCGGCGGGCAGTTCCTTGGTGCCGTCGGTCAGTGACGGCTCGGTGTCGATCAGTTCGAGGACGCGCTCGGTGCCGGCGCGGGCCTGCTGGGCGACGGTGAGGACGACGGCGAGCATCCGCACCGGGCCGACGAGCTGGGCGAGGTAGGTGGAGAAGGCGACGAAGGTGCCCAGCGTGATGTGCCCGTGCACCGCGAGCCAGCCGCCGAGGGCGAGCATCGCCACCTGGCCCAGAGCGGGCACGGACTGGAGGGCGGGGGTGAAGCGGGAGTTCAGCTTGATGGTGCGCAGGCGTCCCGCGTACAGGCGGCGGCCGACCTCGCGCAGCTTGCCGGTCTCCTGCTCCTCCTGCCCGAAGCCCTTGACCACGCGGACGCCGCTGACCGCGCCGTCGACCACCCCGGCGACGGCGCCCGCCTGCGCCTGGGCGTACCAGGTGGAGGGGTGCAGCCGGGTGCGGCTGCGCTTGGCGATCCACCACAGGGCGGGGGCGACGGCGAGCGCGATCGCGGTGAGCGGCAGGGACAGCGACGCCATGATCACCAGGGAGATCACGAACAGCAGCAGGTTGCCGATGGTCATCGGCAGCATGAAGAGCAGGCCCTGGATGAGCTGGAGGTCGCTGGTGGCGCGGCCGACGACCTGCCCGGTGGACAGCTCGTCCTGGCGTCTGCCGTCGAGCCGGGCGATCGAGCCGTACATCTCGGTGCGTAGGTCGTGCTGGACGTCGAGGGCGAGCCGTCCGCCGTAGTAGCGGCGGATGTACGTCATGACGTAGACGGCGAGGGCGGCGCCGACCAGCAGGCCGGCCCAGGTGCCCATGTCCCGGGTCTTGTCGCCGATGACGTCGTCGATGATCACCTTGGTGACCAGCGGGACCAGGGCCATGACGGCCATGCCGGCGAGGGAGGAGCCGAGGGCCAGGACGACGTTCCTGGGGTGCCGCCACGCGTAGGCGGCCAGTCGTCGTGCCCATCCCCGTTGCGCTGTCACGCGGTGCCCTTCGATCGTCCTGATCTTCCGCAAGGCTCCAACGCCGACCGAAGCGGATTTCATCCCTCCGCAACAAATCCGGCGACGCACCGCGGCCCCACAAGGTCGGACTCTCGTCACGCAATCGGCACGCTCCCTCCACGCGCTTGACTGCATGTGCATGCCAGTCTCTCGGGTATCTCCCTTGTGCAACCCGCGTAGATCGGACACCCCACATGCCTGCTGTACGCATACGCCGCCGGAAGGCGGTGGCGCTGGCGAGCGCCGCCGTCCTCGCCGGACTCGCCGTCCCCGCCCTCACCCCCGCCACGGCCGGCGCCTCGGTCTCCGCCCCGGAGGCCCCCGCCGCCCAGTCCCGCGCCGCCGTGGTGGCCGACTACTACGAGGACGCCGAGGGCAAGACCGGCGACGACCTCAGGGCCGCCCTCAACACGATCATCAGCGACCAGACGAAGCTGTCGTACTCGGCCGTCTGGGACGCCCTCAAGGACACCGACGAGGACCCGGCGAACAGCGGGAACGTGATCCTGCTGTACTCGGGCGTCTCCCGCAGCAAGAGCGCGAACGGCGGGAACACCGGCGACTGGAACCGCGAGCACGTCTGGGCCAAGTCCCACGGCGACTTCGGCACCTCCACCGGCCCCGGCACCGACATCCACCACCTGCGCCCGTCCGACGTCCAGGTCAACGGCGTCCGCGGCAACAAGGACTTCGACAACGGCGGCAGCGCCGTCGCGAACGGCGGCGGCAGCCTCACCGACTCCGACTCCTTCGAGCCGCGCGACGCGGTCAAGGGCGACGTGGCCCGCATGATCTTCTACATGGCGGTCCGCTACGAGGGCACCGACGGCTGGCCCGACCTGGAGCCCAACGGCAGCGTGAACAACGGCAGCGCGCCGTACATCGGCAAGCTCGACGTGCTGAAGGCCTGGAACGAGCAGGACCCGCCGGACGCCTTCGAGCAGCGCCGCAACGACGTCATCCACGAGTCGTACCAGCACAACCGCAACCCGTTCATCGACCACCCGGAGTGGGCCGAGTCGATCTGGTGACGGCGGGACCGGCACCGGTCACCGCGCCTGCGGGGTGACCGGTGCCGGAAACGGGGCAGACTGCCTCATGACCGACGCGACACCGAGTCCCCACACCCTGTCCGGACGCCTGCTCGCCGCCCTCTGGACGCTGCGGCTCCTCGCCACGGCGGAGGGATCTCCGCCCAAGCGCGAGGAGTTCCTCGCGAAGAAGGTCCCGGAGACCCTGGTGGAGAGGGAACTGTCCGCACTGGGCTCCCACCTCCTGCGGGCGAGGCGCCGGGGAGGCGAGCGATGGAAGGCCGTGGTGACCGTCCACCGCGAACTGCCGGACCTCCTGCCGACGGGCGGCGTGCCCGGCGGCACCATGTCGCGTGGAGAGCAGAAGGCCTTCTCGGCGGGGTACGCCGAGCGTCTCGCCCATTACCGGAAGGAGTTCGGCAAGCTGCTTCCCTGAGACGGCCCCCGCCTCCCGTCACGCCGGGTACGGCACCGTCTCCCGCGCCGTGTGGAGGGCGTCCGCCCACCAGGACAGCCGGTCCAGGAGCTTCTTCGCGTAGCCGGCGGACTCCGCGTCGAGGGGGCGGCCGTCCTCCCAGGCCACCCGGTTCAGCGGGAAGGCGAGACCGTCGCGGATGGTCACCGCGTGCAGTTCGCCCATCACGTTCTCCAGGTGCAGGACGGCGTGCCGGCCGCCCGCCCCGCCGCCGTAGCTGACGAACGCCACGGGCTTGGCCGCCCACTGGGTGTAGTGCCAGTCGATCGCGGCCTTCAGCGAGGCCGGGTAGCTGTGGTTGTACTCGGGCGTGACCATGATGAAGGCGTCCGCGCCCTCCAGCGCCGCCGTGAGCGGGGCCATCGCGGCGGGGCGCGGGTAGGAGGCGCCGGCCACCGACGGGTAGGCGTCCGGCAGGGACAGGGGGATGTCGAAATCGGCCAGGTCGACGACGTCGACGTCGAATCCGCCGTGCTCGCGGGCCTGCTCGGCGACCCAGGAGCCGACCACGGGACCGAACCGTCCCTCACGGACGCTGCCGACGAGGACCACGAGCTTGTGCGTGTTGGTGTTCATGCCGTCCACCCTGGAACCGGCCCGGGGCGGCAGCCAGACCGCGCTCAGGCTGGCCCCCGCAGGGCCATACTGAGCCCTGCGCACGGGCGCGCCGGCCGTCCTATCCTCGCGGACATGGGGACACCACTGGGCGACTTCCTGCGGCTCAAGCGTGACAGCATCCAGCCGGAGCAGCTGGGGCTTCCGGAGCACGGCCGCCGCCGCTCCCCCGGGCTGCGCCGCTCGGACGTCGCCGTGCGGGCCGGGGTGAGCGTCGAGTACCTGACCCGGATCGAGCAGGGCCGCGACCGCAATCCTTCCGTCGCCGTGCTGCATGCCCTGGGTGACGCGCTCGCGCTGAGCACGGCGGAGCGGGAGCACGTGCGCTACCTCGCGAAGATCACCGGTGACGAGTGCACCGGCCGCCTCGGCCCCGAGCCGGTGCGCCGCGAGGTCCGCCCGTCCGTGCGGGAGACCCTGCGGCTGCTCGAACCGGGCATCGCGGTGGTCACCAACCGGCTGGGCGACCTCCTCGCCTGGACCACGGCCTACGAGGCGGTCGCGTCCGGCACCGGGCTGCTGGACGAGGACGAGCCCAACCTCACGCGGTACGTCTTCACCGACCCGCGCGCCCGGTCGCTCTTCGCCGACTGGGACGACGTCGCCGACGAGCAGGTCTTCGACCTGTGGCTCGGTCCGAAGGCGGAGAACGCGGACTGGCTGGCCGCCGAGCTGGCGCCCGCCGCCGGGCCGGAGTTCACCCGGAGGATGAACCGCCACAGGGTCCCGGAGCGTGGCGTCCTGCGCCTGCGCCACCCCGCCGCGGGCGAGCTGCGCCTGCGCCGCGAGTTCCTCGAACTCCCGGCCGACGCCCAGCTGTTGCTGGTCCTCCTCCCCGACGACGGGACGACGTCCCAGGCGATCACCCGCCTCCGCGCCCGCACGGACCACGGCCACCTGCGCGCGATCTCGTAAGCGCCCGCGCCTCGGCGCGACGGGGAGCCGGGGGCAACCGCCTCAGGCGGCCGGCCGGTCGCCGCCGCCGGGTCCGCGGCTCAGGTCGACGACGCAGAAGACGTTGTCGTCCGGGTCGGCGAGCACGACGAAGTCGGGGTCGGGCGGATAGCGGTCCCAGTCGACGGACCGCGCGCCGAGACCGACCAGCCGTCGGACCTCGGCCCGCTGTTCCTCGGCCGAGTCGGTGAAGAGGTCCAGGTGGAGACGCGGGTACGGCTCGGCGGGCGACGCGCTGCGCAGCAGGCCGAGAGCCTGGCCGGAGCCGTCGGCGTGCTCGAGCGTCCGCCACGTCTCGCTCGACCACTCCTCGGCGACCACCAGGTTCAGGGCACGCGTCCAGAACGCCACCGCGCGGGGGATGTCCGTGACACCGACGACAGGGATTCCGATCCTCAGCATCCGGGCAGCCTACGGCCCACCCGCCGCCCACCCCCTGGCCGCGGGGCCCGCGCCTCAGTCCAGGTGGGTGGGGGCGAACATGCGCAGGACCGCCGGGAGGACGACCACCGAGGGGCCCGGGGTGGACAGGGACTTCGCGAGGTCCTGTTCCAGGGTCTCGGGGGTGGTCCGTACGCCCGGGACGCCGAAGGACTCGGCGAGGGCCACGTAGTCCGGGCGGGTCAGCTCGGTCGCCGTGGGCTCGCCGAAGGCGTCCGTCATGTACTCGCGCAGGATGCCGTAGCCGCCGTCGTCGACGATCAGCCAGGTGACGTCGAGGTCGTACTGGCGGGCCGTGGCCAGCTCGGCGATCGAGTACAGCGCGCCGCCGTCGCCGGAGACGGCCAGCACCGGGCGCGTGGGGTCGGCGGCCGCCGCGCCGAGGGCCGCCGGGAAGCCGTAGCCGAGACCACCGGCGCCCTGGGCGGAGTGCAGATGGTTGGGGCCCATGGCGTCGAACGCGGACCACGCCCAGTAGGCGAGGATCGTCATGTCCCAGAAGGACGGCGAGCCGGTGGGCAGGGCGCGCCGCACGGCCGTCAGCACCTGCTGCTCCAGCGCGAGGTCCTGGGCGTCGATGCGCTCCCGCACCCGGTCCAGCAGCTCGCGCACCCGCGCCGGGGCGGTCTCGTCCTCACGGGGCTCCACCGTCTCCAGGAGCGCCTGGAGGGCGAGGCGGGCGTCCGCGTGGATGCCGATGCCGGGGTGGTTGGACTCCAGCTTGCCGAGGTCGGCCTCGACCTGGATCACCCGGCCGCGCGGCTCGAACGTGTGGTAGTTCGAGGAGAGTTCACCCAGTCCGGAGCCGACGACGAGCAGGACGTCCGCGTCCTCCAGGAAGTCGGTGGTGTGGCGGTCCTCCAGCCACGACTGGAGCGACAGCGGGTGGGTCCATGGGAAGGCGCCCTTGCCGCCCGGGGTGGTCACCACCGGCGCCTGGATCCGCTCGGCGAGCTGCCGCAGCTTCTTGGAGGCGTCGGAGCGGATCACTCCGCCGCCCGCGACGATCGTGGGGCGTTCGGCGCGGGACAGCAGGTGCGCGGCGAGCGCGGTGAGTTCGGGACGCGGGGGCAGCTCGTCCGGGGTGGCGTCCATCGCTGTCACCACCGGCAGCATCGTCTCGGCGAGCAGCACGTCCTGCGGGATCTCCACCCACACCGGCCCGTGCGGGACGGTGAGCGCCGACTTCCAGGCCGCCGCGATCGCGGAGGGGATCTGGGAGGCCGCACGGACCGTGTGCACGGACTTCACCACGCCCCGGAACGAGGCGGACTGGTCCGGGAGTTCGTGCAGGTAGCCGTGGCGTCCGCCGCCGAGCCCGGCGGTCGGCACCTGGCTGCTGATCGCCAGCACCGGGGCGGACGCGGCCGCCGCCTCCTGGAGCGCGGCCAGCGAGGTCAGCGCGCCGGGTCCTGTGGACAGCAGCAGCGGGGCCGCCTCGCCGGTGATCCGCCCGTACGCGTCCGCCGCGAAGCCGGCGTTGTTCTCCACGCGCAGACCGATGTAGCGCAGGTCGGAGCGGCGCAGGGCGTCGAACATGCCGAGCGCGTGCTGGCCGGGCAGGCCGAAGACGGTGGTCGCGCCGAGCCCGGCCAGGGTCTCCACGACCAGGTCCCCGCCCCTGCGGCCCGGGGGCGGGTCGAGCGCGGCCTCCGTCTGGGCCGGGGTGGGGCGGAGCTCCAGGTCGTGGTCGTGTGTCACTTGGCGCGGGCCTCCGCGATCTGGCGGGACATGATCGTGGTCAGTTCGTACGCCGTGTGGGACGCGGCGACCGAGGTGATCTCGGCGTGGTCGTAGGCGGGCGCCACCTCGACGACGTCGGCGGAGACCAGGTTGCAGGAGGCGAGGCCGCGCAGGATCTCCAGCAGCTCGCGGGAGGTCATGCCGCCCGCCTCGGGCGTGCCGGTGCCGGGCGCGTGGGCGGGGTCGAGGCAGTCGATGTCGATGGAGATGTACAGCGGGCGGTCGCCGATGCGCTGCCGGAGCTGGTCGGCGACCTCGTCGGCGCCGCGGCGGTAGACGTCCGCGGAGGTGACGATGCCGAAGCCCATCTTCTCGTCGTCGGTGAGGTCCTGCTTGCCGTAGAGCGGGCCGCGGGTGCCGACGTGGGAGAGGGCGGAGGTGTCGAGGATGCCCTCCTCGACGGCCCGGCGGAACGGCGTGCCGTGCGTGTACTCGGCGCCGAAGTAGGTGTCCCAGGTGTCGAGATGCGCGTCGAAGTGGAGCAGCGCGACCGGGCCGTGCTTCTTGGCGACGCTCCGCAGCAGCGGCAGCGCGATGGTGTGGTCGCCGCCGAGGGTCATCAGGCGGGCGCCGGTGCCGAGGAGGTCGTCGGCGGCGGCCTCCACCGTCTCGACGGCCTCGTTGATGTTGAACGGGTTCACCGCGATGTCGCCGCCGTCGGCGACCTGGGCGAGGGCGAAGGGCGAGGCGTCCTGCGCGGGGTTGTAGGGGCGCAGCAGCCGGGACGCCTCCCGGATGGCGTTGCCGCCGAAGCGGGCGCCCGGCCGGTAGGAGACGCCGGAGTCGAACGGCACGCCCACGACGGCGACGTCGGCGCGGCCGACCTCGTCGAGGCGGGGCAGCCGGGCGAAGGTCGCCGGGCCCGCGTAGCGCGGCACCCGGGAGGAGTCGACGGGACCGCGGGGCGTTCCGTTGCTGCTCATGGAGGACTGCTCTCTTTCCTACGCTTCGTCGCGTATGTGCTGACTGCCCACGATGCTACTGGGCGGCCGGGACCTGTTCGGACACGGATTCGGACGTGCTGTCCGGCGCGGGGGCGCGTCCGGCGAGGCGTTCGCGCCAGGCGGCGAGCACGGCCGCGTCGGTGGGCCGGGTGGCGAGGGAGACGACGACGTACGCCGCGAGGGAGGCGAGCAGGCCGTAGTAGACGGGCTCGTTGGCGAGGATGCCGTACGTGGCCATCAGGCCGATGACGGCGAGGCCGCCGACCGCGACGGAGGCGAGGGCGCCCTGCGCGGTGCCGCGCTTCCACAGCAGTCCGCCGAGGATGGGCACGAGCAGCCCGCCGACCAGCAGGTTGTACGCGACGGTCAGCGCCTGGACGACGTCGTTGAGGGCGATGGCGGTGGCGATCACGGCGAGGCCCATCAGCAGGATGAAGGCGCGGTTGCCCCGGACCTCGTCGTGTTCCTCGCCCGCCGGGCGCACGATGCCGCGCAGCCGCGCCCAGATGTCGTTGTTGGCGACGGTGGCGCAGGCGATCAGCGCGCCGGAGGACGTCGACATCACGGCGGCGAGCGCGGCGGCCAGGACGAGGCCGCGCACGCCGACCGGCAGCTCGTCCTTGACGATGGTGGCGAAGGCGTCGTCGGGGCTCGCGAGCTTCGGGTAGAGCACCTTGGCGGCCGTGCCGATCACGGCGCCGGCGACGGCGTAGGCGAGGCAGTAGGTGCCGGCGACGGTGCCGCCCCAGCGGGCGGTGCGGTCGCCGCGGGCGGTGAACACCCGCTGCCAGATGTCCTGCCCGATGAGCATGCCGAAGGTGTAGATCAGCACGTAGGTGAAGATCGTCTCGCCGCCGATGCCCAGCGGGTCGAAGTACTCGGTGGGCAGCCGCGCCTTCATCTCGGCGAACCCGCCCGCCTTGACCACGGCGATGGGCAGCAGCAGGAGCAGCACGCCGATCGTCTTCACGACGAACTGCACCATGTCGGTGAGCGTGATCGACCACATGCCGCCGAGCGTCGAGTACGCGACGACGATCGAGCCGCCGAGGACGATGGCGAGGGTGCGGTTCATGTCGAAGAGGACGTCGAAGATCGTGGCGTAGGCGATGGTCGAGGTCACCGCGAGCATCAGGGTGTACGCCCACATCACGACGCCGGAGATGACGCCCGCCCGGCCGCCGTAGCGCAGGTCGAGCATCTCGGAGACGGTGTAGACCTTCAGCCGGGCGATGCGGGCGGAGAAGAAGACGCTCAGCGCGAGCAGGCCGAGGCCGATGGTGAACACCATCCAGGCGCCGGACAGGCCGTACTGGTAGCCGAGGCCCACGCCGCCGATGGTGGAGGCGCCGCCGAGGACGATGGCGGCCATGGTGCCCGAGTACATCGCGGGGCCCAGCCGCCGGCCGGCCACCAGGAACTCGCTCTTGGACTTGGCGCGGCGCATGCCCCACCAGCCCATGGCCAGCATGCCGGCCAGATAGACGACGATGACCAGGTAGTCCACGGCCATGCGGGGGCCTCCTTCGCGCACTGTCGGTGGCGTGTCGTGCAGACGGATCGCGCTCACCGGCGGCCACGCGGGGACATCCGCCCGTACCCGCGGGTGTGCCGGTGACCCGACCTTAGGTGGCCGAAAAGCGGCTGCGAAGTGTACGTTTCATCCAGATCGACAGCCTGGGATGGAGGAAACGTCCACCATGCCGGACCCCACTGTTCCGCCCACCCCACCCGTCCCCCTGGACGCGCTGCTGGCCCGCGCGGATCTGGGCCTGCGCCGGATCGCGGGGCCCGAGGGGCCGGACATCGCCGTGCACTGGGCGCACACCTCCGAGATGGCGGACCCGTACCCGTACCTGCTGGGCGGCGAGCTGCTGCTGTCGGCCGGGGTGCACATCCCGGAGGGAGCGGGCCCGGGGTACTTCGACGCGTACGTCTCGCGGATCGTCGCGGCGGGCGGGACGGCGCTCGGCTTCGGGGTGGCGCCCGTGCACGACACGGTGCCCGGGGCGCTGGTGGAGGCGTGCGAGATGCACGGGCTGCCGCTCGTCGAGGTGCCGCCCAGGACCACGTTCTCGGCGGTGGCGCGGGCGGTGTGGCAGCTGATGGCGCAGGCCCGCACCGCCGAGCTGCGGCGGGTCACCGAGGCGCAGCAGAGCCTGGCCACCGCCGCCGCCCGCCCGGACCCCGTGCCCTCCGTCCTGCACCAGCTCGCCCGCCGCCTGGCCGGCCGCGCGGTGCTGTACGGCCCCGAGGGCACGGAGATCGCGGGCGCGGGGGCGGATCAGGGCGAGGAGGCGCGGACGGCGCTGGCGAAGCTCGCCGAGGTGGTGCGCCCGCCGTCGCCCGGACACCCTCGCCCGTCCTCGCCCGGACACCCGCGCGCGCCGTCGCCCGGACACCGGCTCGGATCCGGCCCGGACGCCCCGGCCGGCGGCTCGGGCGACCTCCACGCCGACCCCGCGGCCCGGCCCTCCTCCGCCAGCGACACGGTCGCCGGGGTGCGGCTGGTCGCCCACGCGCTGGGCAACGGCGAGGGGTTCGTGCTGGGGGTCGCCGCCCCGCAGCGGGACGGGGGCGACCACACCATCGCGTCGGTGGCCGCGGTGCTGCTCTCCCTGCTCACCGGGGAACGGCACAGCGGCACCGGCGCCGGCCGGTCCTCCGCGCTGGTGCGGCTGCTGCTGGGGGCGGCGCCCGGGGAGGTGGCGCCGCTGCTCGGCGGGGACCGGTGGCGGGTGGTGCACGGCAGACCGGACGGGCGGGCCGCACCCGACCCGGTGGCCGCCTCCGCGCTGGGCGCCGCCCTGGGGTCGGCGCTGGTGGACGTGGCGGGCGAGGTCGTCCGGGTGCTGGTGCCCGTCGGACGGGCGGTGGAGCCGCTGCTGGGCTGGACCCTCGGCGTCAGCGCGGCGGCGGCCCCGCCCGACTGGCCGGCCGCCGACACCCAGGCCGCCCGCGCCCTGGCCCGGGCCCGCGCCACCCGCGCCCCGCTGCTGCGGCACGGCGACCGTCCGGCCCTGACCGACCTGGTCCCGGAGTCCGAAGCGGACGCCCACGCCCGCGCGCTGCTCGCGCCGATAGCGCAGTCCCCGGCCCTGGTCGACACGCTCCGCACCTGGCTCTCCCTGCACGGGAGCTGGGACCGCACGGCGGTCGCCCTCGACGTCCACCGCAACACGGTCCGCCAGCGGATCGCCCGCTGCGCGGCCCTGCTGGAGGCGGACCTGGACGACCCGGACGTCCGGATGGAGCTGTGGTTCGCGCTGCGGACGCCGTAGCACCGGCGCCGGGCCCGGCTCGGAGCCGTGCGTTCCGCTGTCCGGGCCTGGCCCTGCGACCAGCACTGCTTCCGCCCGCTGTCGCTCGGCGTGCCCGCGCTCGGCCCGGACGACGTGCGTCTTCTGGACCGCGAGACCGGGAGGGGGGAGAGACCTCGTCGCCGACTGCCACCGCGCGCGGGGCTGCTGGTGGCCGTCATCTCGCTCGGCGGCCGCGCGGTCGTCGCCGGGCCGCCGGCTGTCGCGCCGGGCTGCTCGAGCAGCCCGCACTCACCGGATGAAGGAGCGCACCCCATGACTGTACGCGGCTACTCCCACCCCGAGACGGCGACGGGACGCTCCTCGCTGATCCCGTCGCCGCGAGGCGCGGCACAGCCCTACGGCCGTCGTCGCTGTATCTCCGCGTCCATGTCCGCCCCCTCCGCGACCACGTGCACCATGAGGTCGGTCAGGTGCCCGGCCAGCTCCGCGTTGAGCCCGCCCCGGCCGACGCCACCGCGGTACTGCAACCCCGACACGGCCACGACCGCCTGCCTGCCGCGGATCCGCACGTCGGACACGACGACCGGGCGCATCGCGTTCGTCAGATAGGCGCGCCGGTCCGCCGCGAAGGCGATGATCTCCAGCCTCTCCCAGGTCCGGTCGGACCGGCCCCACCGGTGCCGGTTCAGCACGCGGTGCGCGGCCTGCAGGTGGTAGTGGTTGTCGCGCTTGCCGAGACACACGCCGACCGTGTTGAGGTTCGGCACCGTCGGCGCCACCACCACTTTGGCGCGGCTGCCCGGCTTGCGTGCGACCGCCACCACCTCCACCGTGCCCTCGACGATCTCCGGCACTTGTGAGGCGATCGCGCGTGCCGCCAGTTCGGGAGCGTCGATCGACAGCTCGTACGTCCCGCCCTTGGCCGCCATGACCAGGGCGGTCACGACGTCGCCCGGCTGCAACTCCAGCGGCGCGACGTCCGCCGGCAGGTTCGCGGTGTCGGGCCGCCAGATGATCGCGTCCCGCGGATGGCCGACGCCCGCGTCGTAGATCACGCAGTCGAACCGGTCGGGCCTGCCCGCCGACACGTACGCGGTGGCCAGCGTGCCCGGATGGGGCGGTGCGACCAGCTCCGGCCGCCGATGCGCGGGATCCGGGCGGATGGCCGCGCGGCCGGGTTCGAGGATCAGGGACGCGGCCTCGTCCGGCGTCACGTCCAGAGTGGCCGCGACCAGCCCGGCGGAGGTCACCGGGGCGGCGTCGCACGTACGGCAGCGAGCCTGGTTCTTCTCCACCCGGACGGACGGCTTCTGCGGATGGCCGGGCCGACGGGCGGCACGGGGACACGTCCACTCGCCCGACTCCTCGTCCTGCGAGCCACCCAGCCGCTTCAGCACCGACGTGACCGGCTCGGCGTCCGCCTCGGACAGCTTCCGGTACTGCCGCCGATCCCGGCGCGGCGGCACGACGTCGTAGGTCTGGGGCGGGCCGTCCTTGCGGTGCGGGATCACCTGCAGCCGGAGACGCTCCAGATCGACTCCCTGGTCGTCGCCCTTCTTGCTGAGCGGCTCCGGCTCCCGTCCGGTCGAGAGGAAGGGGAGCCGCCGCTGCCGTCCGCGCCGGATCCCCGCCACCCGGGCGAACGTGACGAACGCCGCCTTCGTACGGGCGGGCGGCGGCACCATCCGCAGCCGGTACGCATACCGGATCATCGACACCGTCTCCGGGACGAGATCCTCGGCCGTCTCCACCACCCCGTGCGGCATGTGCCCCGGGTCGTCGCCGCCCACCTGCGCCCACTGCGGCACTTCGGCTGGTTTCCCCGCGTCGGACAGCTTCCGGCTCCCCTCGTACACGCGCTCGAAGTCCACCGGCACCCGGTTGACCGTGACGTCCACCCACCGGTTCACGAACTCCGACAGCACGACGTAGTAGATGAGCGCGTCCGGCAGGGGCCCCGCCTCGAACCGCATGGAGGAACGCCTGTCCCCCACCGACAGCCCCTGGGCACCCCACGCCTCCAGGAACGCGGCGATGTGATCGGCGGGACCATCCGGCAGCTCGATCGTGACGGGTGCGGCGGACGCGACCGGTTCGGTGATGACCACTCGGCTCATTCGCGCGCTCAGGGCGTCCTCCGTGCCGGTTATCAAATCCACGGACTATCGGCATAATGCCACGGACCTCGGGAATCTTTGGAGGAACGGTGCTCGAACTGTCGTCCGTCGTGAGGGAATTACGCCGCGAGCTCGACCGCGCGAGCCGCGCGGCCGAGGGCGAGCAGATCCAGTTCGGCCTGGGCCCCATCGAACTGGAGGTCACCGTCATGGTCACCGAGGAGGCATCGGTCACTGGCAGGGTCAAGTTCTGGGTGGTGGAGGCCGGCGCCGACGGCAAGGCCATCGAGGCCAGGACCCACCGGGTCACGCTCACCCTGCAACCCACGCGCGGTGGCAGCCCCGTCGAGATCGGCGGCATGGCACGGGAGGACGAAGACTGAGACCCGAGCGAGCCGGGCAGGTCCTCGTCGACCGGACCGACGGCAAGCGGATGCGCGGGGCCGGATACCGGGTGACCACGGACGTCGTGCTCACGGCCGGGCACGTTGTCGACGGGCACCGCACCATCCACGTGCGCTTCCCCCAGGACCCGGAGCGCAAGGTGCCCGCCCGGCTGCTCTGGGAGACCGGCCGGATCGCGGCCCTCCGCGTCGACGTGGACGACGAGGTCGAGCCGGCCCCGTACGGGCTGGTGGAGCGGCGCAGCGGCCGAACGCCCTGCGAGGCGGTCGGGTTCCCGCTGTTCAAGCTCAGGAACTCCCGGCGGGACAGCTTCCACCTGATCGGCGGCATCAGTCCCCTGTCGAACCTCTACACCGGGACCCTGGACGTCACCGTCGACGACCCGCCGCCCGAGCTGTGGCAGGAACCGGAGCCCACTCCCTGGGAGGGCATGTCGGGCGCCGCCGTGTTCGTGCGCGACCGGCTCGTCGGCATCGTCGACCTGTCCTACCCGCTCGAAGGACCACGCCACCTCACCGCAGTGCCCGCCGACTGGGACCTGTCCCCCGAGCAGCGCAGGCAGATCGGCTACGGCCGGCCTGTGACGGTCAACCCGCCCCCCAGCCGCGACCTCGGCGGCTACGCGGCCCGGGTCCGCAGCATGGCCCCGGCCGGCGGGCTCCGTGAGCGCGACCGCGAACTCGCCGAACTGCGCGCCTTCTGCGAGAGCGACGAACCGTACCTGCTGTGGCACGGCGACCCGTGGTCGGGCAAGACCGCGCTGATGTCCGCCTTCGTGCTCGACCCGCCGCCCGGCGTCCGGGTCGCCGCGTACTTCGCCGCACATCACCTGGGCCGCCAGGACCCCTTCGACCAGGTAGTGGGCGAGCAACTCGCCGCCCTCGCCGACGAGCCCTTCACCCCGGGCGGGCTCTACCGCCACCTGGAGAACGCCGCCGAGCGCTGCCGCAACGACGGGGAACGCCTCGTCCTCGTCGTGGACGGGCTCGACGAGGACCCCGGCGTCGCCCGCTCGCTGCCCCTCAACCCGCCCGCCGACGTCGGCGTGCTCGTCTCCAGCCGCCCACGTCCCGGCCCGCACCCGTACCTCCACGCCGACCACCCGCTGGGCCGCTGCCGCGTCAGGACACTCACCCGCACCCCGTACGCCGCCCGCCTGGAGATCCAGGCCAGGAACGAGCTGAACCTGTGGCTGCGCGACCACCACAACGCCGAGCTGCTCGGCCTCCTCGCCGCGGCCGACGGCGACCTCACCGCCCGCGACCTCGCGGAGCTGACGGGCCTGCCGGCGTTCGAGGTGGCGTCGTTGCTCGACAGCCGCCTCTTCACGCGAATCAACGGCGAGGCGTCCGGCGGTGCCGGGGTTGTCGGCGGTGGCGGGGGTATCGGCGGCAACAGCACCTTCGACAGTTACGGGTACGCGCACGAGACCCTGCTCAGGACGGCCGAGGCCGAACTCGCCCCCCTCGATCTTTACCGCGACCGCATCCACGCCTGGGCCTCGTCGTACCGTTCGCGGGGATGGCCGGAGGACACGCCCCGCTACCTGCTCACCTCGTACGGGGCGCTGCTGACCGGCGACCTGCTGGTGGAGCATGCCCTCGACCCGGCCCGCCGTGAGCGGATGACCCGCCTCCCCGGCGGGCACGCGGCCGTGCTCCGCGAGATCGCCGCCGCCCAGCAGGTCGCCCGCGACCGTGCCGACCTGCCCGCCCTCGCCCGGCTGGCCGTCGCCCGCGACCTGGTCGGCAACACCGCCCCGACTGTGCCCGACGACTTGCTCACCCTGTGGGTTCGGCTCGGCCATGCGACCCGCGCCGAGTCCCTGGCCCGCTCCCACCCCGATCCGGACGCCCGCGCCGCCGCCCTGGCGGCCGTGGCCAAGGCACTGGCGGACGCGGGAGAGCTGGACCGGGGGGAGACACTCGCTCGTACCATCGCGCGGGCCGACCGGCGATCCTGGGCGCTGGCCGGTGTGGTGCACGCCATGGCCACCCGTGGGTTGATCGGTGCGGCGGAGGGGCTTGCCGGGACCGTCGAACAGCCTGAGCGGCAGGCGTGGGCCTTGGCGGCCATCGCCAGAGTGGTCGGCGCGACACGACAGCCCGACGCGGACCTCACCCAAGGGGATCCGATCAGCTCTGCCGACCGTTCCGGAGGAGTGGACGGCGCTGACCCCGCTCGTGCTGCGCGGTTGCTGAACCGGGCCGAGGAACTCGTTCGGGCGGTGACCGACCCGCGTCGACAGGCGTGGACCCTGGCGGCCCTGGTCCAGGCCGCGGTTCTGTGCGGCGATTCGGCACGGGCGGAGCGCCTGGCCGACCGGATCCCGCTCGCCGACTGTCGCGTACGAGCGCTGAGCACCATCGCCGGAACCACCGGCGACCCGGCCCTGGCACGCGCCCTCCTGGCCAAGGCGGAGGCGATGGCCGAGCTGATCACGGGCGACCGGATCCCGGCGCTCACCGTGCTGGCCGAGGCCATCGCCCGCGCCGGCGACCTCCCACGCGCCCGCGCCCTGGCCACGAACCTGCCCAGCCCGTACGAGCGAAGCCAGGCGCTCACCGCCCTGGCCGCCGCCCTCGCCCGCGGCGGCGACCCGGTGACCGCCATTGACCTCGTCTCGTCCGCACCCCTCCTGGCCTTCCGCGCCCGCGCCCTGTCGATCATCGCGGAAACCATCGCCGCCACCAGTGACGTGCCCTGGGCGGTCGAGCTCACCGAAGAGGCCGAGGCCCTCCTGGCCGACCTCTGCGCACCGATCCGCCCGGCGCCCGGCACTCGAGGAGACTCGGTGGACAGCCCCTCCGGCCGGGCTGCTCAGGACACGGCGTGGCGCGATGAGGCGGCGCGGGCGAAGGTCACGGCAGGCACGGCGCGGCAGCCCGAGGCGGCGGAGGGCAAAGCCACCCGAAGCGGGGGCCGTCGGGGCCAGGCGGAACGAGCCATGGTCGCCGTGGCGCGAGCGTACGCGGTGTGCGGCGATCCGCGGGCGGAGGATGCCGCACGCGCGATCGATGGCCGGTTGCGGCACGTACAGGCCCTGGTCACGATCGCAGGGGCAGCGCTGGACCGAGGCGACACCGCGCGGGCCCGCGCGCTGGCCGAGGAGGCGGAGGCACGGGCCCGTACCGCCGAGCCGGCAGCAACGACCCGAACCCTGGTGGCACTCGCCGAGGCAGTCGAGGACCCGGCGCACGCCGAGACGCTGGCCCGCGCGATCCCCCAGGCGGACGTCCGGTCCAGGGTGCTGACCGACCTGGTCCGGCGGATCGCCGCGCAGGACCCGGACAAGGCCATGTCCCTGGCCCGCTCCGCTCTCTCCGGCGAGGCGAGGGAACGAGCGCTGACGGCCGTCGCCGAAGCCCTCGCCGCCCAGGGCGACGCCGACCGTGCCGAGCACCTGGCCCTCTCGCTGAGCGAGACCACCCGGCTCCAGGCCCTCACCGCCGTCGCCACCCAACTGAAGGACCGGGCCACATCCCTGTCCCCGAAGGATCGATCCGCGGGTCCGACGGTCCCGTCCCCGTCCCCCGCCAGGAAGCAGTGGTCACGTACGCGTGCGCCCACAAGCGCCGGTGCGAACGCGTTCCCCTCGGGTTTGGACACGTCTGCCGGTGCGGGCGCACCTGAGGGCACGGACACGCCTCTGATCCAGCGCTCGTCCACACGTGTGGACCGTGCTCGTGCATTGAAGCGGGCGATGGCCGTGGCGGACAGGATTCCGCATGCCGACAGACGCGCCCAGGTCTGGGTGAGGCTGATCGAGGCCGTTGCTGCTCACGAGTCGTTGAAGCGGGCCAGGGGGCTGCTGCGCAACGTCAAGTCCAAGGACCAGCAGGCGCAGGCGTTGCTCGCCGTGGCCAGGGCGGCCGCCGACCAGGGCAGATTCGACCTCGCGGGTCAACTGGCCCACGACGCGGGAGAGTTGACCATCCGCGTACCGGCGGGTGCCCGGCAGACCCGGCTGCTCATGTCCTTGGCACGGGTGTACCTTCAGCTCGATCGACCGGGCCGGGCCAGGCGGCTGATCGATCGCATACCGCCCGGGCAGGACCGGGCAGCGGCACTGGCCGACCTCGCCGTGGCGAACGCGCGGCGCGGCGAGACGTCGTGGGCCTTGCGCCTGGTCGCCGGCATCGAGGCGACGGACCAGAAGGCGCGGGCGTACGTGACGCTGGTGCGGGCGTTGGCGGAGAGCGGCGAACTGGACGAGGCGTTGTCGGTCGCCCGCCGGCACATCCCGACGGCCGACCACCTGGCCCGCGCCCTCGCCATCCTGGTCAAGGCAGCCTCCGAAGGTGATCAGGAGAAGCCCGCCGCTCCGGCCGAGCCTGCCCCTGGCAGTCGTGGGTCCTCCGCTGTCCGGGGTGAGGCTCCCGCCGACGGTGACCGAATGCCGTCCGCCTCACCGGCGAAGCTTGCTTCCGGCAGCCGCGGGTCCCTCACCGCTTCGGCCGGGTGCGCTTCCGTTCCGGCCGCCTCCGGCCCCGGCAGCCGTGGGGTCACGGCCGCCCCGGCGAAGCCCGGCCCTGGCGACCGTGGGGGTCCCGGTGCCACGGCGAAGTCCGCTCCCCGCGGTCGCGCTGCCTCCACCGCCCGGGCCAAGTCCGGGCGCGGTCGTCACCGAGTTGCGACGGATGCCGTCGCGCTGGCCGAGCAGCGGCTTGGTCGCGTGACGAACCCGGACGAGCAGCTTCCCGCCTTCGCCGAGCTGGCGGTGGCCATCGCCGGCAGTCGCGGCCGGGAAGCCGCGGCGGCGTTGGCGGACCGGATCGCCTGCCGGGTCGAGGCGGTCGAGCAGCCGGATCGTACGGCGCAGATCCTGGTCACTCTGGCCGGGGCGGTGGATCAGGAGCGTGCCCGTGGGCTGATGGCCAGGGTCCTGGCTGGTCCTGCCTGGGCGACTGGGCTAAGGATGTTGCGTGAGACCGATCCTCATGCGTTCGGCCTTGTCGTCGAGGAGATGGGTGGGGCGCAGGCGCGTCGTACGGCATGAACGGTCAGCAGCACGGCGGCCGGGAGGAACATGGGGTCGTGGCCGTACCTGGCCATGAGCAGGACATCGCCCAGGGACCGCCAGGAAGCCCGACACGGCACGGGCCCGTGGTGGCGTACTCGTCTGGTCGAGCAGGTGAGCCGCGTCCCAGCGTGCGGGATTCCGGGGACCGCTGCGGGCGGCTGCCTCACAATGGGGGCATGCCGATATCCGGGACCCCCAGCCGCGCCGAACTCGTCGAACACCTGGTCGCCACCCGCATCGCGGGCGAGGTCGCCACCCCGCGCGAGAACAACCTCTCCCACTACCGGAAGCTGGCGAACGGCGACCGTCACTACTGGCTCGGACTGGAGCTCGGCGAGCGCTGGACCGACGAGCAGGACGTGCTCGCGGTGATGGCCGAGCGGGTCGGCGTCAACGACGACCCGGAGTACCGGTACGGGCAGGACACCATCGATCCGGAGCTGACCGTCGACGGGCTGGAGCGGCTGGCCGGGCGGCTGCGCAAGGCGGCGGAGGGCCGGCAGCGGGTGCTGCTGGCCACCGGTCACCCGGGCGGTCTGCTGGACGTGCACCGGGCGACGGCCGCCGCGCTGCGGGCGGCGGGCTGCGAGATCGTGGTGATCCCGGACGGGCTGACCACCGAAGAGGGCTACGTGATGCAGTTCGCGGACATCGCGGTGCTGGAGCACGGCGCGACGCTGTGGCACACCCACTCGGGCTCACCCATGAAGACGATCCTGACCGCGCTGGAGCGGGAGGGCCGCCCGCTCCCGGACCTCGTCGTCGCCGACCACGGCTGGGCGGGCGCCGCCGGCCAGTACGGCGTGGACTCCGTCGGGTACGCCGACTGCAACGACCCGGCGCTGTTCCTCGCCGAGGCCGAGGGCACCGTGCAGGTGACGGTCCCGCTCGACGACCACGTGACCAGCCCCCGCCACTACGACCCGATGACGGCCTACCTGCTGGCGGAGGCGGGGCTGGCCTGAGCCCCGGCCGCCGGGCGGCCGTCCACCACCCGGTCGAAGTACGGCCAGCCGTCCACCTCGACATCCCGGACGGCCGGCCGCCGGTCCAGGGCGGGCGCCGCCTCGTCCAGCAGCCGCCGGGCCGTCCCGGGCTCGTGCAGGTTGAGCCAGTCGCGGTCGGGGAGCCGTACCACCGTCCCGGCCTCGAAGTACGTCGTGTTGGACACGATCCGCAGTGGTCCGGGCGCGAACTCCAGGGTCAGCCTGCGTCCGGTCCCGGCGCGGTATCCCTCGGTGAAGAAGGACAGCGACAGCCGGCAGTCCTCGTAGGCGGGCAGCACCCGCTGACGGACGGTCCAGTGCCAGGCCGTGCCGTCCACGACGAGAGTGCGCAGTCTGCGGTGCTGTTGCTTTCCCACCGGGGCAGCGTAGGCCGCCGCTCCGGTGGGGTCACCGGGATTTCCGCCGCCGGGGCCGGTCAGTCCTCGCGCGGGACGCGGACCACGCCCTCCTGGATGACCGAGACCGCCAGCCTGCCGTCCTGGGTGTAGATGCGGCCCTGGCCGAGCCCCCGGCCGCCGTGGGCCGACGGGGACTGCTGGTCGTACAGCAGCCACTCGTCCGCGCGGAACGGGCGGTGGAACCACATCGCGTGGTCCAGGGACGCGCCGACCACGTCGCCGACGGCCCAGCCGCCGCGCCCGTGGGCGAGCAGGATCGAGTCCAGCAGCGTCATGTCGGAGACGTACGTGGCCAGGACGACGTGCAGCAGGGGGTCGTCGCCCTCGACCTTGCCGTTGGTGCGGAACCACACCTGCGAGTGCGGGTCGCGCGGTGCGCCGAAGCGGCCGTAGGGCGGGTCGTCGACGTAGCGCATGTCGACGGCCGCGCGGGCGCCGAGGTAGCGGTGCACGACCTCCGACGACAGGTGCGGGTAGCTCCGCAGCCGCTCCTCGGAGGTGGGCAGCGTCTCCGGGTCCGGGGACGGCGGCATCGGCTCCTGGTGGTCCAGCCCCTCCTCGTGCGTCTGGAAGGACGCGGAGAGGTGGAAGATCGGCTTGCCGTGCTGGACCGCCACGACCCGCCGGGTGGTGAAGGAGCGGCCGTCGCGGATCCGGTCGACGGTGTAGACGATCGGCGCGCCCGGGTCGCCGATGCGCAGGAAGTACGCGTGCAGCGAGTGCGGGGGCCGGTCGGCCGCCACCGTGCGCCCCGCGGCGACCAGCGCCTGCGCCGCCACCTGGCCGCCGAAGACGCGGGGGACGGCGGAGGCACGGGACCGGCCGCGGAAGATGTTCTCCTCGATCTGCTCGAGGTCGAGCAGATCGAGGAGCTCCTGAAGTGCCTGACTCATGGAATCAGTTGTATACGGCAGGGATTTCCGGGACCTTACAGGCCCATGTCCTTGGCGATGATCGACTTCATGATCTCGCTGGTGCCGCCGTAGATGCGGTTGACCCGGTTGTCCGCGTACAGGCGGGCGATCGGGTACTCGTTCATGTAGCCGTAGCCGCCGTGCAGCTGGAGGCAGCGGTCGATGACGCGGTGCGCGACCTCGGTGCAGAACAGCTTGGCGCTGGCGGCCTCGGCGGGGGTGAGTTCGCCGGCGTCCAGGGCCTCGGTGGCGCGGTCGGCGACGGCCTCGGCGGCGTCCACCTCGGCCTGGCAGGCGGCCAGCTCGAACTTGGTGTTCTGGAAGTGGGCGACCGGCTTGCCGAAGACGGTGCGCTCCTGCACGTACTGCTTGGCGAACCGGACGGCTGCCTTGGCCTGGGCGTAGGCGCCGAAGGCGATGCCCCAGCGCTCGGAGGCCAGGTTGTGGCCGAGGTAGGAGAACCCCTTGTTCTCCTCACCGAGGAGGTCCTCGACGGGGACCTTGACGTCGACGAACGCCAGCTCGGCGGTGTCGGAGGTCTTCAGGCCGAGCTTGTCGAGCTTGCGGCCGACCGAGTAGCCCTCGGACTTGGTGTCGACGGCGAACAGGGAGATGCCGTGCCGGCGGTCCTCGGCGGTGGGGGCCGCGGTGCGGGCGCAGACGATCACCTTGTCGGCGTGCACACCGCCGGTGATGAAGGTCTTGGCGCCGTTGAGGACGTAGTGGGTGCCGTCCTCGCTCAGCTTGGCGGTGGTCTTCATGCCCGCGAGGTCGGAGCCGGTGCCCGGCTCGGTCATCGCGATGGCCCACATCTCCTCGCCGGTGACGAACTTCGGCAGGAAGCGCTTCTTCTGCTCGTCCGTGGCCAGCATCTTGAGGTAGGGCAGGGCGAGCAGCACGTGCACGCCGGAGCCGCCGAACTGGACGCCCGCGCGGGCGGTCTCCTCGTAGAGGACGGCCTCGAACTTGTGGGTGTCCATGCCCGCGCCGCCGAACTCCTCCGGCACGCTGATGCCGAAGATCCCCAGCTCACCGAGCTTGTAGTAGAAGTCGCGGGGCGCCTGGCCCGCCGCGAACCACTCGTCGTAGACGGGGACGACCTCGGCCTCGATGAAGGCGCGGATGGTCTCCCGGAACGCCTCGTGATCCTCGTTGAAAACCGTACGGCGCACTGTCCGCCACCCCAATCCCTGCGCCTGAACCGGCGCCGCTCTCGCGTACCTGGTTGCTCGCCGTCGGGGTACCTCAATGGGTGACTGCGACCCGCCTGGCTAAGCGCTTGCTCAGAACAAGGTACCGGCGAGTATCCACAGGCGTCCAGAGCGGGGCCCCCGTAACGCTCGTCACTCCGGGGCCTTGAAGGCGACCCCGTCGCGGCTCAGGCGGCCGCCGCCGCGAACGCCCCCCGGGCCATGCGGTGCAGCAGCTCCGCCGTGCCGGCGCGGTCCGGCAGGGAGCCCGGGCGGGTCAGGTGCGGGGTGGAGTTGAGGAGGCCGAAGACCGAGTGGACCGCCGAGCGGGCGGTGGGCTCGGCGAGGTCCGGGTAGAGGCGGCGCACCACGCCCACCCACAGCTCGACGTACTG
The DNA here is from genome assembly GCF_000527195.1 of Streptomyces sp. CNH189. Classification (NCBI taxonomy): domain Bacteria; kingdom Bacillati; phylum Actinomycetota; class Actinomycetes; order Kitasatosporales; family Streptomycetaceae; genus Streptomyces; species Streptomyces sp. CNH189. Next base: position 221,754 of record NZ_AZUS01000010.1, on the reverse strand, counting down.
CCGCTGGAGCTGGCGCACCAGCTTGCGGTCGGCGTCCCGGAGGCGGTCCAGCTCACGGTCGTGCAGGGTGATGAGCGGGCGGTCGTCGAGCGCGAAGTCGATGTGCCCCTCGATCAGCGAGTCGAGGACCGCCTCGGGAGCCACCCCGCCCGCCCCGTCCGCCTCGTCGAGTCGCCGCTTCGCGCCGGTCAGCAGCGAGTCGCTGATCCCCACCAGCAGCTCCGCGAGCATGGCGTCCTTGCCCGCGAAGTGCCGGTAGAGCCCGGGACCGCTGATCCCGACGGCGGCGCCTATCTCGTCGACGCCGACCCCGTGGAAGCCGCGCTCGGCGAAGAGCCGGGCGGCCTCCTTGAGGATCTGCTCGCGGCGGGTGGGGGCGTCGGTTCTGGTGGCCATGAAGACGATTCTAGACAGGGAGGTTAGCGGTCGTTAACCTGAAGGAAATGCGTTAACGCTCATTAACAAGGTGAGGGGACCCGCAGGATGCACGAGGCACCGGAGCTTCACAGCGCGGCCGACCCCGCGTCGGAGGCCTTTCGGGCCAACGAGGAGGCGCACCGCGCCCTCGTCGGGGAGCTGCGCGGCAAGCTGGCCGCGGCGGCGCTCGGCGGCGGCGAGCGGGCGCGCGCCCGTCACACCGCGCGCGGGAAGCTGCTCCCGCGCGACCGGGTGGACACCCTTCTCGACCCCGGCTCGCCCTTCCTGGAGCTGGCCCCGCTGGCGGCGGACGGGCTGTACGACGGGCAGGCGCCGGCGGCCGGGGTGATCGCCGGGATCGGCCGGGTCGCGGGCCGCGAGTGCGTGGTCGTCGCCAACGACGCCACCGTCAAGGGCGGCACGTACTACCCGATGACCGTGAAGAAGCACCTGCGCGCGCAGGAGGTGGCCCTGGACAACCGGCTGCCCTGCGTCTACCTGGTGGACTCGGGCGGCGCCTTCCTGCCGATGCAGGACGAGGTCTTCCCGGACCGGGACCACTTCGGCCGCATCTTCTACAACCAGGCCCGGATGTCCGGCGCCGGCATCCCGCAGATCGCGGCGGTGCTCGGCTCCTGCACGGCGGGCGGCGCGTATGTGCCGGCGATGAGCGACGAGGCGGTGATCGTGCGCGGCCAGGGCACGATCTTCCTCGGCGGCCCGCCCCTGGTGAAGGCGGCCACCGGAGAGGTGGTCACGGCGGAGGAGCTGGGCGGCGGCGAGGTCCACTCGCGGGTGTCCGGGGTGACCGACCACCTCGCCGAGGACGACGCGCACGCGCTGAGGATCGTGCGCCAGATCGTCTCCACGCTCCCCGCGCGCGGGGAGCTGCCCTGGCAGGTGCGGCCGGTCGTCGAGCCCAAGGTGGACCCGGCCGGGCTGTACGGCGCGGTGCCGGTGGACTCCCGCACCCCCTACGACGTCCGCGAGGTCATCGCCCGGATCACCGACGGCTCCCGGTTCGCCGAGTTCAAGGCGGAGTTCGGGCAGACCCTGGTCACCGGCTTCGCGCACATCCACGGCCACCCGGTGGGGATCGTCGCCAACAACGGCATCCTGTTCTCCGAGTCCGCCCAGAAGGGCGCCCACTTCATCGAGCTGTGCGACCAGCGCGGCATCCCGCTGCTGTTCCTGCAGAACATCTCGGGCTTCATGGTCGGCAAGGACTACGAGGCGGGCGGCATCGCCAAGCACGGCGCCAAGATGGTCACGGCCGTCGCCTGCACCCGCGTGCCGAAGCTGACCGTCGTGGTCGGCGGCTCCTACGGCGCGGGCAACTACTCGATGTGCGGGCGGGCGTACTCGCCCCGCTTCCTGTGGATGTGGCCGAACGCCAAGATCTCGGTGATGGGCGGCGAGCAGGCCGCCTCGGTCCTCGCCACGGTCAAGCGGGACCAGTTGGAGGCGCGCGGCGAGGAGTGGCCCGCGGCGGACGAGGACGCCTTCAAGGCCCCGATCCGCGCCCAGTACGAGCAGCAGGGGAACGCCTACTACGCGACGGCCCGGCTGTGGGACGACGGCGTGATCGACCCGATGGAGACCCGGCAGGTGCTGGGACTGGCCCTGACCGCGTGCGCCAACGCGCCCCTGGGTGACCCCCAGTTCGGCGTCTTCCGGATGTGAGGGGACCCCTGACGATGACTGATCAGATGTTCGACACGGTACTGGTGGCCAACCGGGGTGAGATCGCCGTCCGTGTCGTGCGCACACTGCGGTCGATGGGCGTGCGCTCGGTGGCGGTGTACTCCGACGCGGACGCCGGCGCCCGGCACGTCCGGGAGGCCGACACGGCGGTGCGGATCGGGCCGGCGCCGGCCGCGGAGAGCTACCTGTCGGTGGAGCGGCTGCTGGAGGCGGCCGCCCTCACCGGCGCGCGCGCGGTGCACCCGGGGTACGGCTTCCTCGCGGAGAACGCGGAGTTCGCGCGGGCCTGCGAGGCGGCGGGGCTCGCGTTCATCGGCCCCCCGGCGGACGCGATCGCGCTGATGGGCGACAAGATCCGCGCGAAGGAGACGGTGAAGGCGGCCGGGGTGCCGGTGGTGCCCGGCTCCAGCGGCAGCGGGCTGACGGACGCGCAGCTCGTCGACGCGGCGCGGGAGATCGGCATGCCGGTGCTGCTGAAGCCGTCGGCGGGCGGCGGCGGCAAGGGCATGCGCCTGGTGCGGGACGAGGCGGGGCTGGCGGACGAGATCGCCGCCGCCCGGCGTGAGGCCCGCGCCTCCTTCGGCGACGACACGCTGCTGGTGGAGCGGTGGATCGACCGGCCGCGGCACATCGAGATCCAGGTGCTGGCCGACGGCCACGGGAACGTGGTGCACCTGGGCGAGCGCGAGTGCTCCCTCCAGCGGCGCCACCAGAAGATCATCGAGGAGGCGCCCAGTGTGCTCCTCGACGAGAGGACGCGGGCCGCGATGGGCGAGGCGGCCGTGCAGGCGGCCCGCTCCTGCGGCTACCGGGGCGCGGGCACGGTCGAGTTCATCGTCCCGGGCAACGACCCGTCGTCGTACTACTTCATGGAGATGAACACCCGGCTCCAGGTGGAGCACCCGGTCACCGAGCTGATCACCGGGCTCGACCTGGTGGAGTGGCAGCTGCGGGCGGCGGCGGGCGAACCGCTGGCGTTCGGGCAGGACGACGTCCGCCTCACCGGGCACGCGGTCGAGGCGCGCCTGTGCGCCGAGGACCCCGCGCGGGGCTTCCTGCCCTCCGGCGGCACGGTGCTGCGGCTGCGTGAGCCGCAGGGCGACGGCGTGCGCACCGACTCCGGCCTCACCGAGGGCACGGAGGTCGGCAGCCTCTACGACCCGATGCTCTCCAAGGTCATCGCCTACGGCCCCGACCGGGCGACCGCGCTGCGCAAGCTGCGGGCCGCGCTCGCGGGGACGGTGACGCTGGGCGTGCAGACCAACGCGGGCTTCCTGCGGCGGCTGCTGGCGCATCCTGCGGTGGTGTCCGGCGAGCTGGACACCGGGCTGGTCGAGCGCGAGGTGGACACGCTGGTCACGGACGAGGTGCCGGCCGAGGTGTACGCGACGGCGGCGCTGCTCCGCCAGGCCGCCCTGGCGCCCGCCGCGGGCCCCGGCTGGCGTGACCCGTTCGACGCCGCCGACGGCTGGCGGATGGGCGGTGGCCGGGTGTGGACCGCGCACCACCTGCGGGTTGCGGGCCACGACCCGGTGACCGTGCGGGTGCGCCCCACCGCCGACGGCGGCACGGAGTTGCTGCTGCCCGGCGCGGACACCCCGCTGCGGGCGTCCGCCGGGCCGCTCGACGGGCACCGGTTCACCTGCGCCCTGGACGGTGTCGCGCACACCTTCGCCGCCCTGCCGGACGGCACCTGGCTGGGCCGGGACGGCGACGCCTGGCAGGTCCGCGACCACGACCCGGTGGCCGCGTCCCTCACCCGGGCGGGCCAGGCGGGCGCCGACTCGCTGACCGCGCCGATGCCGGGCACGGTGACGGTGGTGAAGGTCGCCGTCGGCGACGAGGTGGACGCGGGCCAGAGCCTGCTGGTGGTGGAGGCGATGAAGATGGAGCACGTCATCTCCGCCCCGCACGCCGGCACGGTCACCGAACTGGACGTGTCCCCGGGCACGGCGGTCGCCATGGATCAGGTCCTCGCGGTCATCGCGCCCGTGGAGACCGCGGAACCGGCGGAAGGGGAGACGGCGTGAACGCGAGCGAGCCGGCCCTGCCCATGGCCGTGCCGGCCGAGGGACTGCCCGCGCGGGTGCGGATCCACGAGGTGGGCGCCCGTGACGGCCTGCAGAACGAGAAGGCGACCGTCCCGACGGCCGTGAAGGCGGAGTTCGTCCGCCGACTGGCGGGCACCGGTCTGACCACGATCGAGGCGACGAGCTTCGTGCACCCCAAGTGGGTGCCGCAGCTCGCGGACGCCGAGGAGCTGTACCCGGCGGTGTCCGGCCTGCCGGTGGAGCTGCCGGTGCTGGTGCCCAACGAGCGCGGCCTGGACCGCGCGCTGGCGCTGGGCGCCCGCCGGGTGGCGGTGTTCGCCAGCGCCACGGAGTCCTTCGCCAAGGCCAACCTCAACCGCACGGTGGACGAGTCGCTGGCCCTGTTCGAGCCGGTGGTGACCCGCGCCAAGGAGCAGGGCGTCCACGTACGCGGCTACCTCTCCATGTGCTTCGGCGACCCCTGGGAGGGCGCGGTCCCGGTCCCCCAGGTGGTGCGGGTGTGCCGGGCGCTGCTCGACATGGGCTGCGACGAGCTGAGCCTCGGCGACACGATCGGGGTGGCGACCCCGGGTCATGTGACCGCCCTGATCGGCGCGCTCAGGGAGGCGGGCGTGCCCGTCCCCGCGCTGGGCGTGCACTTCCACGACACCTACGGGCAGGCCCTGTCCAACACGCTGGCCGCCCTCCAGCAGGGCGTCACCACGGTGGACGCCTCCGCCGGCGGACTGGGCGGCTGCCCCTACGCGAAGTCCGCCACCGGCAATCTCGCCACCGAGGACCTGGTGTGGATGCTGCGGGGCCTCGGCATCGACACCGGCGTCGATCTCGGCCGCCTGGTCGCCACAAGCGTCTGGATGGCCGCCCACCTGGGCCGACCCAGCCCGTCCCGCACCGTACGAGCCCTCTCCCACCAGGAGCAGTGACGACATGGACCACAAGCTCTCCCCCGAGCTCGAAGAACTCCGCCGCACGGTCGAGGAGTTCGCGCACGACGTGGTGGCGCCGAAGATCGGCGACTTCTACGAGCGGCACGAGTTCCCGTACGAGATCGTGCGGGAGATGGGCCGCATGGGCCTGTTCGGCCTGCCGTTCCCGGAGGAGTACGGCGGCATGGGCGGCGACTACTTCGCGCTCGGCGTGGCCCTGGAGGAACTCGCCCGGGTGGACTCCTCGGTGGCCATCACCCTGGAGGCGGGTGTCTCGCTGGGCGCCATGCCGCTGCACCTGTTCGGCACCGAGGAGCAGAAGCGTGAGTGGCTGCCCCGGCTGTGCTCGGGCGAGATCCTCGGCGCGTTCGGTCTGACCGAGCCGGACGGCGGCAGCGACGCGGGCGCGACCCGGACGACGGCCCGGCTGGACGAGTCGACGAACGAGTGGGTCATCAACGGCTCCAAGTGCTTCATCACCAACTCCGGCACGGACATCACCGGCCTGGTCACGGTCACCGCGGTCACCGGCCGCAAGCCCGACGGCAAGCCCCTGATCTCGGCGATCATCGTCCCGTCCGGCACTCCCGGCTTCACGGTGGCCGCCCCGTACTCGAAGGTCGGCTGGAACGCCTCGGACACCCGCGAGCTGTCGTTCCAGGACGTCCGGGTCCCGGCGGCGAACCTGCTGGGCGAAGAGGGCCGCGGCTACGCGCAGTTCCTGCGCATTCTCGACGAGGGCCGCATCGCCATCGCCGCGCTCGGCACGGGGCTCGCACAGGGCTGTGTGGACGAGTCGGTGAAGTACGCCAGGGAACGGCACGCGTTCGGGCGTCCGATCGGCTCCAACCAGGCGATCCAGTTCAAGATCGCGGACATGGAGATGAAGGCGCACACGGCGCGCCTGGCGTGGCGGGACGCGGCGAGCCGGCTGGTCGCGGGCGAGCCCTTCAAGAAGGAGGCGGCGCTGGCGAAGCTGTACTCCTCCACGGTGGCCGTGGACAACGCCCGTGACGCCACGCAGATCCACGGCGGCTACGGCTTCATGAACGAGTACCCGGTGGCCCGCATGTGGCGCGACTCGAAGATCCTGGAGATCGGCGAGGGCACCAGCGAGGTCCAGCGGATGCTCATCGCACGGGAGTTGGGCCTGACGGGCTGACCTCAGGACCGGCAGAGAGGGCCCGCGTCGACAACGACGCGGGCCGTCGCCGTGCTACCGGGTGACCTGAATCACGGTGCTCGACCGGCGTTTCCCCAGGAAGAACACCGGACGCCCTCTGGACAGATCGTTTGGTTAGGCTAACCTAACGCTGTTTGTACACCGGTCCCGTACGCACGAAAGCAGACCCTTCCATGTCGAACGCCACAACCGCCCGCTTCTCCCGTCGCGGACTGCTCGCCGCCGGTGGTGCCCTCGGGCTCGGCGCCGTCCTCACCGCCTGCGGGGACGACAAGAAGGACGGCGGCGCGGACACGAAGGGGTCCGGCGACACCAAGTCCGGCCCGTGGTCCTTCAAGGACGACCGCGGCACCACCGTGAAGCTCGACAAGGCGCCGGCGAACATCGTCGCGTTCACCGGTGTCGCCGCCGCGCTGTACGACTACGGCGTCGAGGTCAAGGGCGTCTTCGGCCCGACCACGACCAAGGACGGCAAGGCCGACGTCCAGGCCGGCGACATGGACGTCAGCAAGGTGACGGTCCTGGGCAACGTCTGGGACCAGTTCAACGTCGAGAAGTACGCGGCCCTCGCGCCCGACGTGCTCATCTCCACGATGTTCGACGACGCCGGCACCCTCTGGTACGTCCCCGAGGCGTCCAAGGACAAGATCGCCAAGCTCGCGCCCAGCGTCGGCATCTCCGTCTTCGACCGTCAGCTGACCGGCCCGCTGCAGCGGATGTGGGAGCTGGCCGAGTCGCTCGGCGCCGACATGACGGCCGCGAAGGTCACCGAGGCCAAGAAGCGCTTCGAGGCCGCCTCGGAGCGGCTGCGCAAGGCCGCCAAGGCCAAGCCCGAGATCAAGGTGCTGGTCGGCTCGGCGAGCCCGGAGCTGTTCTACGTCTCGGGCACCAACCTCTCCATCGACCTGGAGTACTTCAAGGCCCTCGGCGTGAACTTCGTGGAGCCCACCGAGGAGGCCAAGAAGCCCACCGGCGGCTGGTTCGAGAGCCTCAGCTGGGAGAACGTCGACAAGCACAAGGCCGACGTGATCCTGATGGACGACCGCAGCTCGGCCATCCAGCCCGCCGACATCACCGAGGCGACCTGGAAGCAGCTGCCCGCCGTCAAGGCCGGCCAGGTCATCGCCCGGTCCACCGAGCCGATCCTGTCCTACGACAAGTGCGTGGCGCCGGTGGAGGCGCTCGCCGAGGCCATCGAGAAGGCCAAGAAGGTCAGCTGACGCCCGCACCGTAAGGTCCAGCCGCCCCCGACTCGCAGGAGCTCCTCGTGACGACTGCCGTGGCCGCCCCGTTCCGCTTCTTCGCCCTCCAGGTCGCCGGGACGCGGCGGCTCGGCCCGTCCCTGGTCCGGGTCACCTTCACCGGGCCGGAGCTGCGCGACTTCCGCTCCGACGGACGTGACCAGTCCCTGTCGCTGTTCCTGCCCCACCCGGGACAGGACGAGCCGGTCGTGCCGCTGGAGCTGGGTGACGGCTGGTGGCAGGGCTGGCGCGAACTGCCGGACGACGTACGGGCGGTGATGCGCTCGTACACGCTGCGGGCGCGGCGTGCGGACGCCCTGGGGCACACCGTCGAGATCGACGTCGACTTCGTGCTGCACGGCGTCACCGCGGAGGCGGGCGCGTCAGCGGCGGCCGGCCCGGCCTCCCGCTGGGCCGCCCGCGCCGCCGCCGGTGACCGGGTGCTGCTGCTCGGCCCCGCGCTCGCCGACAACCGGGCGATCCGCTTCCGTCCGCCCGAGGACGCCTCAACGGTGCTGCTGTGGGCGGACGAGACCGCCCTGCCCGCGGCCGCCGCGATCCTGGACGCCCTCCCCGCAGGCACCCCCGCCCGGGTCTGGCTGGAGGTGCCGCACGCCGGGGACGTCCAGGAGCTGCCGACCGCGGCGGACGCCGAGATCACCTGGTTCGTGCGGGAGGGCGCGACCGCCGCGGAGGCCCCGCTGGCCCTGGACGCCGTCCGGCAGGCCGCCCTCCGCTCCCCCGAGCGCGCCTACGTGTGGCTCGCCGGGGAGGCCGGCCATGTGAAGCGGCTGCGGCGGCACTTCGTCGGCGAGCGTGGCATCGACCGCCGGCGGGTGACGTTCGTGGGCTACTGGCGGCGTGGCCTGACGGAGGAGCAGCTTCGCGAACAGGCGTGAGGCGTATGGGAGTTGACACCCCGTCGCGTCCCGCCGTGACGTGACGACGGTCACGACGGAAGCGGGATTACCCCCGGAGAAGTTTGGTTAGGCTAACCTAAGTTGAACCGCACCGGACCTCTCCCCGCACCGGACCGTCCCCACCGGAGGACCCCCACATGCGCTCGCACCTGCTCAACGACACCACCACGGAGCACTACCGACGCTCCGTGACCGAAGGAGTCGAGCGGGTGGCCGCCAAACTCGCCACCACCGACCGGCCGTTCACCGGCGTCACGGTCGACGACCTCGCCCCGCGCATCGTCGCGATCGACCTCGACCGGCCACTCGGCGACACCACCGCGGTGCTGGACGAACTGGAGGACGTCTACCTCCGGGACGCGGTCTACTTCCACCACCCCCGCTACCTCGCCCACCTCAACTGCCCGGTCGTCATCCCGGCCGTGCTCGGTGAGGCCGTGCTCTCCGCCGTCAACTCCTCCCTGGACACGTGGGACCAGTCGGCCGGCGGCACCCTGATCGAGCGGAAACTCATCGACTGGACGACCGCGCGCATCGGTCTCGGCCCCGCCGCCGACGGCGTGTTCACCTCCGGCGGCACCCAGTCCAACCTCCAGGCGCTGCTGCTGGCCCGGGAGGAGGCCAAGTCCCGAGACCTGGCGAAGCTGCGCGTCTTCGCCTCGGAGGTCAGCCACTTCAGCGTGCAGAAGTCCGCGAAGCTGCTGGGCCTCGGCCCCGACGCCGTGGTGGTGGTCCCCGTGGACCACGACAAGCGGATGCAGACCGTCGCCCTCGCCCGCGAGCTGGAGCACTGCGCGGAGGCCGGGCTGACCCCGATGGCGGTCGTCGCCACCGCCGGCACCACCGACTTCGGCTCCATCGACCCGCTGCCGGAGATCGCCGGACTGTGCGAGCAGTACGGCGCCTGGATGCACGTGGACGCCGCCTACGGCTGCGGACTGCTGGCCTCGCTGAAATACCGGCACCGCATCGACGGCATCGAGCGCGCCGACTCCGTCACCGTCGACTACCACAAGTCCTTCTTCCAGCCGGTCAGTTCCTCGGCCGTGCTGGTGCGCGACGCGGCCACGCTGCGGCACGCCACCTACCACGCGGAGTACCTCAACCCGCGCCGCATGGTGACCGAGCGCATCCCCAACCAGGTCGACAAGTCCCTCCAGACCACCCGCCGCTTCGACGCGCTCAAGCTGTGGATGACGCTGCGCGTGATGGGCGCCGACGGCATCGGCGAGCTCTTCGACGAGGTGTGCGACCTCGCCGCCGAGGGCTGGAAGCTGCTGGCCGCCGACCCCCGCTTCGACGTGGTCGTCGAGCCCAGCCTGTCCACCCTGGTCTTCCGCTACGTCCCGGCCTCCGTCACCGACCCCGCCGAGATCGACCGGGCCAACCTCCACGCCCGCAAAGCGCTGTTCGCGTCCGGTGACGCGGTGGTCGCGGGCACCAAGGTGGCCGGGCGCCACTACCTGAAGTTCACCCTGCTCAACCCCGAGACCACGACGGCCGACATCGCGGCCGTCCTCGACCTGATCGCCGGCCACGCCGAGCAGTACCTGGGAGAGTCCCTTGACCGCGCTTGCTGACACCACGGAACCGGCCTACGACTTCGTGGGCATCGGGCTGGGCCCGTTCAACCTGGGGCTGGCCTGTCTGACCGAGCCCATCGCCGAACTCGACGGTGTCTTCCTGGAGTCCAAGCCCGACTTCGAGTGGCACGCCGGGATGTTCCTCGACGGCGCCCATCTGCAGACGCCGTTCATGTCGGACCTGGTCACCCTCGCCGACCCGACGTCCCCCTACTCCTTCCTCAACTACCTGAAGGAGAAGGGCCGGCTGTACTCGTTCTACATCCGGGAGAACTTCTACCCGCTGCGCGTCGAGTACGACGACTACTGCCGCTGGGCCGCCGGGCAGCTCAGCTCCATCCGCTTCGGCACCACGGTCACCGAGGTGACGTGGGACGAGTCCGCCGAGGTGTACGTCGTGGCGACGTCCACCGGCACCACGTACCGGGGCCGGCACCTGGTGCTCGGCACCGGCACCGTGCCGTTCGTGCCCGAGCCGTGCCGCGGCCTGGAGGGCGGCCTCTTCCACAACGCGCGGTACATGCACCGCAAGGCAGAGCTGCGGGAGAAGAAGTCGGTCACCATCGTGGGCAGCGGGCAGTCCGCCGCCGAGATCTACTACGAGCTGCTGTCCGAGATCGACGCCCACGGCTACCAGCTCAACTGGGTCACCCGCTCCCCGCGGTTCTTCCCGCTGGAGTACACCAAGCTGACCCTGGAGATGACGTCCCCGGACTACATCGACTACTTCCGCGCGCTGCCCGAGGAGACCCGCTACCGGCTGGAGAGGCAGCAGAAGGGTCTGTTCAAGGGCATCAACTCGGAGCTGATCGACGCGATCTTCGACCTGCTCTACCAGAAGAACGTGGAGAGCGGCGGGCGCGGCGTGCCCACCCGGCTGCTCACCAACTCCTCGCTCACCTCCGCCCGGTACCAGGACGGCACGTACACGCTGGGCTTCCGCCAGGACGAGCAGGGCAAGGACTTCGAGATCACCACCGAGGGCCTGGTACTGGCCACCGGCTACCACTACGAGCGGCCCGCCTTCCTGGAGCCGGTCCGCGACCGGCTGCGCCTCGACGGCCACGGCCGCTTCGACGTCGCCCGCAACTACGCGATCGACGTCACCGGCCGCGGTGTGTTCCTGCAGAACGCGGGCGTGCACACGCACAGCATCACCAGCCCCGACCTGGGGATGGGCGCCTACCGCAACGCGTCCATCATCCGCGAGCTGCTGGGCACCGAGTACTACCCGGTCGAGAAGACCATCGCCTTCCAGGAGTTCGCCGTATGAGCACCATCGGTACGTTCACGATCCGCCCGCTCGACCCGCTGAAGGACGCGGAGCTGCTGCACCGCTGGGTGACCCACCCCAAGGCGGCGTTCTGGATGATGCAGGACGCGCATCTCCAGGACGTCGAGCGCGAGTACATGCGGATCGCCGCCCACGAACACCACCACGCCTACCTGGGCCTGCACGACGGCGAGCCGGCCTTCCTGATGGAGAAGTACGACCCCCGGTACGTCGAACTGGTCGGGCTCTACGAACCGGAGCCCGGCGACGTCGGCATGCACTTCCTGGTCGCCCCCACCGACCGCCCCGTCCACGGCTTCACCCGCGCCGTGATCACCGCCGTGATGGCGGAGCTGTTCGCCGACCCGGCCACCCGCCGGGTCGTGGTGGAGCCCGACGTCGGCAACAAGGCCGTGCACGCCCTGAACGAGGCCGTGGGCTTCGTGCCCGAGCGTGAGATCGACAAGCCGGAGAAGCGCGCGCTGCTGAGCTTCTGCACGCGCGAGCAGTTCGAGGCCGCCCGAGGAGTGTCCGTATGACCCTGTCCGACGCCGTGGCGCACCTGTCCCCCCACCGCTGGGCGCGGGCCAACCGCCTGCTGATCCGCAAGGCGCTCGCCGAGTTCGCGCACGAGCGGCTCGTCACGCCGGAGCCGGCCGGTGACGGCCGGTACGTCGTCCGCAGCGACGACGGCGAGACCCGCTACACGTTCGCCGCGAAGCTGCGCGGCCTGGACCACTGGCAGGTCGACGCCGACTCGATCACCCGGCATCGCGACGGCACCGAGCTGGAGCTCGCGGCGCTGGACTTCTTCATCGAGCTGCAGAAGTCCCTGGGGCTGAGCGACGAGATCCTGCCGGTGTACCTGGAGGAGATCTCCTCCACCCTCTCCGGCACCTGCTACAAGCTGACCAAGCCGGAGGTCACCTCGGCCGAGCTGGCCGACGCCGGTTTCCAGGCGATCGAGACCGGCATGACCGAGGGCCACCCCTGCTTCGTCGCCAACAACGGGCGGCTCGGCTTCGGCGTCCACGAGTACCGGCAGTACGCCCCCGAGACCGGGAACCCGGTGCGGCTGGTGTGGCTGGCCGCCCACCGCTCGCGGGCCGCGTTCACGGCGGGTGTGGGCATCGAGTACGAGTCGTTCGTCCGCCAGGAGCTGGGCGAGGAGACCGTCGAGGGCTTCCACGACGTCCTGCGCGCACAGGGCCTGGACCCCGCCGACTACCTGCTGATCCCCTGCCACCCCTGGCAGTGGTGGAACAAGCTGTCCGTCACCTTCGCCGCCGAGGTCGCCCGCCGGCACCTGGTCCTGCTGGGCGAGGGCGACGACGAGTACCTGGCGCAGCAGTCCATCCGTACCTTCTTCAACCGGTCGCAGCCGGAGAAGCACTACGTGAAGACGGCCCTGTCCGTCCTCAACATGGGCTTCATGCGGGGCCTGTCCGCCGCCTACATGGAGGCCACCCCGGCCATCAACGACTGGCTGGCCCGCCTGATCGACAACGACCCGGTGCTGCGGTCCACGGGACTGTCGATCATCCGGGAGCGCGCCGCCGTGGGCTACCGGCACCTGGAGTACGAGCAGGCCACCGACCGCTACTCGCCGTACCGCAAGATGCTGGCGGCGCTGTGGCGGGAGAGCCCGGTGCCGTCCCTCCAGGACGGCGAGTCGCTCGCCACCATGGCGTCCCTGGTCCACGTCGACCACGAGGGCCGGTCCTTCGCCGCCGCCCTGATCGAGCGCTCCGGACTCGCCCCGGCGGAGTGGCTGCGGCGCTATCTGCGGGCCTACTACGTCCCGCTGCTGCACAGCTTCTACGCCTACGACCTGGTGTACATGCCGCACGGCGAGAACGTCATCCTGGTGCTGGAGGACGGCGCCGTGAAGCGCGCGATCTACAAGGACATCGCCGAGGAGATCGCGGTGATGGACCCGGACGCGGTGCTGCCGCCCGAGGTCGCCCGGATCCGCGTCGAGGTCCCGGACGACACCAAGCTGCTGTCGATCTTCACGGACGTCTTCGACTGCTTCTTCCGCTTCCTCGCGGCGAACCTCGCCGAGGAGGGCGTCCTGGACGAGGACGGCTTCTGGCGGACGGTCGCGGAGGTCACCCGGGAGTACCAGGCGTCGGTGCCGGCCCTCGCCGACCGCTTCGAGCGGTACGACATGTTCGCCCCGGAGTTCGCCCTGTCCTGCCTGAACCGCCTCCAGCTGCGCAACAACAAGCAGATGGTGGACCTGGCGGACCCCTCGGGCGCCCTCCAGCTCGTCGGCACCCTGAAGAACCCCCTGGCAGCCTTCTGACCCCACCGCACGGACGAGCCCCCCGGAGTACGGTCCTCCGGGGGGCTCCCGCCCTCCCCCGGCCACCCCTCCTTCACCTCCCGCCCCTGCCAGGGAACGTTCCGATGGAACAATCCCCCCATGGCGGAAATCATCCAGAAGGACGGCACGTGGACGTTCGACGGCGAGACCCTGCGCCTGACCCCCGGGCGCGACAAGAACATCGGCCTGCTGCGCCGCACGCTGGGTGAACTGGCGGTACCGCTGGAGGCGTTGGCGGGCATCTCCCTGGAGCAGGGCAAGAAGTCGGGCCGGCTCAGGCTGCGGTTGCGCGACGGCGCCGACCCGCTCCTGCACGCGACCGGCGGGCGCCTCACCGAGCCCCAGGACCCCTACCAGCTGGTCGTCGAGTCCGACCGCTACGGCGTCGCCGAGTACTTCACGGAGGAGGTCCGCACCGCCCTGCTGCTGGAGCAGATACCGTCCGGCCCGGTGACCGGCTACCTGCTGCCCGGCCCGCCCCTGCCCCTGTCCGTCTCCGCCGGGGACGGCACCGTCAGCTTCGACGGGGAGCGCGTACGGCTGGAGTGGAACTGGAAGACCGAGGACGCCAAGTCCGCCGCGGGCCCCCGCACCCTCGCGGTGCCGGACCTGGAGGGCGTGGAGTGGCAGCCGGCGGCCGGCCTGGAGAACGGCCACCTCCGCTTCCTCGTGCGCCACGCCCCCGCCAAGGTCCCGGCCAAGTACGACCCGAACGCCGTGGAGTTGTGGGGCTTCAAGAAGGACCCCCTGATGGCGCTGGTGGCCTCCGCCGTGCAGGCCCGACTGCCACACCCTTCCGCCCGGTCCACCCCCGCCGCCCCCGCCCTGGACGGCCCGCGCGCCCCCGAGGGCGACCGGCCCGCGCCGGCCGACCGCGCCGAGGACGGCCACGACGCGCTCCTGCGCCGGCTGCGGGAGCTGGGCGAGCTGCACCGCTCCGGCGTGCTCACGGACGACGAGTTCGCCCTTGCCAAGCAGGCCGTCCTGAAGCGCATGTAGCGGCCATCCGCCTGAGCCTGCCCGAAATCGGGCACGTTTCTTGCGAAACCGTCGGCGGTACCCCAGGATCATCGAGTGCACGACGAACTTGTCGATCATCTGACGCGGTCCACGCCCCTCAGCCGGGGCGAGGCGCTGCGGGTGATCCAGGACGTGCTCGCCTACTTCGACGAGACGACCGAGGAGTACGTCCGTCGCCGCCACCGCGAGCTCCAGGCCCAGGGCCTGGTGAACGCGACGATCTTCCAACGGATCGAGGCGGACCTGAGATACCGCGCGGTGGCGCCGCCCGAGCTCTCGCTCCGGCAGCTGCGCCGCATCGTCTACGGCTAGGAACATACCTGTATGTGCGGAATCGTCGGTTACATCGGCAGGCGTGAGGTCGCCCCCCTGCTGCTCGAGGGGCTGCAGCGTCTGGAGTACCGCGGCTACGACTCGGCGGGCATCGCCGTCACCGCCCCGAAGACCGGGACCCTGAAGACGGTCAAGGCCAAGGGCCGGGTGCGCGACCTGGAGGCCAAGGTCCCGGCGCGCTTCAAGGGCACCACCGGTATCGCCCACACCCGCTGGGCCACCCACGGCGCGCCGTCCGACGTGAACGCCCACCCCCACCTGGACGCCGAGGGCAAGGTCGCCGTCGTCCACAACGGCATCATCGACAACGCCGCCGACCTGCGCCGCAAGCTGGAGGCGGACGGCGTCGAGTTCCTCTCCGAGACCGACACCGAGGTCCTCGTCCACCTCATCGCCCGCTCGACGGCGGAGACGCTCGAGGACAAGGTCCGCGAGACCGTCCGCCTCATCGAGGGCACCTACGGCATCGCCGTGCTGCACGCCGACTTCCCCGACCGCATCGTCGTCGCCCGCAACGGCTCCCCGGTCGTCCTCGGCATCGGCGAGAAGGAGATGTTCGTCGCCTCGGACATCGCCGCGCTGGTCGCCCACACCCGCCAGATAGTCACCCTCGACGACGGCGAGATGGCCACCCTCACGGCCGACGACTTCCGCACCTACACCACGGAGGGCACGCGCACCACCGCCGAGCCCACCACCGTGGAGTGGGAGGCCGCCTCCTACGACATGGGCGGCCACGACACCTACATGCACAAGGAGATCCACGAGCAGGCCGAGGCCGTGGACCGCGTGCTGCGCGGCCGGATCGACGACCGCTTCTCCACCGTGCACCTGGGCGGCCTCAACCTGGACGCCCGGGAGGCCCGGCGCATCCGCCGCGTGAAGATCCTCGGCTGCGGCACCTCGTACCACGCCGGCATGATCGGCGCGCAGATGATCGAGGAGCTCGCCCGCATCCCCGCCGACGCCGAGCCGGCCTCCGAGTTCCGCTACCGCAACGCGGTCGTCGACCCCGACACGCTGTACGTCGCCGTCTCCCAGTCCGGTGAGACGTACGACGTGCTGGCCGCCGTCCAGGAGCTGAAGCGCAAGGGCGCCCGCGTCCTCGGCGTGGTCAACGTGGTCGGCTCCGCGATCGCCCGCGAGGCCGACGGCGGCGTCTACGTGCACGCCGGCCCGGAGGTCTGCGTCGTCTCCACCAAGTGCTTCACCAACACCACGGTCGCCTTCGCGCTGCTCGCCCTGCACCTGGGCCGCACCCGCGACCTCTCCGTGCGCGACGGCAAGCGGATCATCGAGGGACTGCGCCGCCTCCCCGCCCAGATCGCCGAGATCCTGGAGCAGGAGGAGCAGATCAAGAAGCTGGCCCTGGAGTACGCCGAGGCCCGCTCGATGCTCTTCATCGGCCGCGTCCGGGGCTACCCGGTGGCCCGTGAGGCCTCCCTGAAGCTCAAGGAGGTCTCGTACATCCACGCCGAGGCCTACCCGGCCTCCGAGCTGAAGCACGGCCCGCTGGCCCTGATCGAGCCGGCCCTGCCCACCGTGGCGATCGTCCCGGACGACGACCTGCTGGAGAAGAACCGCGCGGCGATGGAGGAGATCAAGGCCCGCAGCGGCCGGATCGTCGCCGTCGCGCACCAGGAGCAGGAGAAGGCGGACCACACGATCCTGGTCCCCAAGAACGAGGACGAGCTGGACCCGATCCTCATGGGCATCCCGCTCCAGCTCCTCGCCTACCACACGGCCCTGGCCCTCGGCCGCGACATCGACAAGCCCCGCAACCTCGCCAAGTCGGTCACGGTCGAATAATCACCCCCTGAGGGACAGCGCCCCGTAAGGGGCGCGGGGAACTGCGCGACAAGCCCCCACCCACCCGCACAGGCCGTGCAAACAGAACGGGCCCCCACGTGTTGCCGATCAACACGTGGGGGCCCGCTTCTGCAAGCTCACGTCATGGAATGACGACGACAGGCCGCTGCGCCCGCTTCGCCAACCTCCCCGCAACCGACCCGAAAAGCCGCCCCACGAGCCCGTGGGTGGAACCCACGACGATCGCATCGGCCTCGTACTCCCGCCCCACCTCTTCGAGTTCGTGGCAGATGTCCCCACCCCGCTCGACGAGGATCCACGGCACCTCGGCCAGATAGTCCGCACAGGCGAGCTCGAGCCCCAGCACCTCCGTACGGTGGTCCGGGACGTCCACGAAGACCGGCGGCTCGCACCCCGCCCACACCGTGGTGGGCAGCCGGTTCGCCACATGGACGATGATCAGTCCGGACCCGGAGCGGCGCGCCATGCCGATGGCGTACGCGAGGGCCCGTTCACTGGACGTGGACCCGTCGAAGCCGACCACCACCCCGTGCCGGAAGGCGGGATCGCACGCATGGCGTGATTCCTCCGCCGCCAGGGGTTCGGCCGCCGTCGGATCGGCGACCGGCCGCTTGCGGTCCGCGGGTTCGAAGAATTCGTGACCGGCCATGGCTGTCTCGGGGTTGTGATCCTTTGTGGGGACGACAGTGGGCGGCGGAGCTGTGTCCGGGAAGTATCTTCCCAACCCCATACCCCCAAGGGTACGGCGGCACGCCTCCCGGGCCCAGATCCCGCGCGAGCCGGAAGGCGGGTTCCCCGGAGCATGCACGAGGGTCCGCCCGCGACGCAACGGTTGCTGGCCTGTACAGGCGGTTTGCGCGGTATTCGCTTGACGGCCAGAGTGGGCCCCCGCAGAACGCAAGAGCCGTCCGGCCCCGGAACCGGTGACCGGCGGCCCGCCCCGCCGTTGGACTCCCGTGAACCACGCCCCAGGGGAGCACCCCATGCCCGGCCCCGCCCCCACCACCGACCGGAGCCCGAGCCTCGCCCCCGGCCGGAGCCCGAACCCCGCCCCCGGCCAGAACCCCGACCGCACCGCCGGCTCCCCGCCCCGACCGCACCCCGCGACGCCCCAGCGGGCCCCCGCGGACGACCTGCTCCGCTGGGCGGTCTTCAGCTGTCTGCTGGTTCCCGTGGTGCTGCTGTGGTGCGGCTCCTCGCTCGCCGGGGCGGCCGGCGTGGCGTGCGGCCTGGCGGCCGTCGCGGCCGTCTGCCGGCTGCTGCTGCGCCGCTCCCAACGGGCGGCCGTGCGAACGCCGTCGGCCCCGTCACGCACGCGGCACGGACGGCGTCGAGCAGCGGGCGCGAGGGCGCGGGCGTACGCCCCGCGCGACGGAGGACACACACCGGCCGGTTGACCGGTTTCCGCACCCACGCCCGTCTCTTTTCAGCCAACTTCCGGTCCTGGCGCGTCCCCTGCCGTGACCACCCCCCAACCCCCGTTCCACCTGCACGAAGAGGGAGTCGGGAGCCCCGCGCACCCTATGCGGTTTGGCCACCGCGACAAGGCGCACTTCCCTGCACGGCGCGCGAGTGCAACGCTTCGTGATCGAATGCTTCACGCCAAGTTGCCAAGTCGACAATGCACCGAGTGCCGAACTGGCCAGCGGTGCACGACGGGACACAGTAGATTCGATCTTGACTGTCTTACGGCGGGGGACTCGTGCAGGACCGAGGGGAAACGTGTTGGAGCGACAGACCCGAAGGGAACAGGGCGCCGCGACCACCGAGGGGGGCTTAGCAGGATGAGCCACGACTCCACTGCCGCGCCGGAAACCGCTGCCAGGAAACTCTCCGGGCGCCGCCGCAAGGAGATCGTCGCGGTGCTGCTGTTCAGCGGCGGCCCCATTTTCGAGAGTTCCATACCGCTGTCGGTGTTCGGGGTTGACCGCCAGGACGCCGGCGTGCCGCGCTACCGCCTGCTGGTGTGCGGCGGCGAGGACGGCCCGCTGCGGACCACAGGGGGCCTGGAACTCACCGCGCCACACGGCCTGGAGGCGATATCCCGGGCGGGCACCGTCGTGGTGCCGGCCTGGCGATCGATCACCTCCCCGCCACCGGAGGAGGCACTGGACGCACTGCGCCGTGCCCACGAGGAGGGCGCCCGCATCGTCGGGCTGTGCACCGGCGCCTTCGTCCTCGCGGCGGCTGGCCTGCTGGACGGCCGTCCCGCGACCACCCACTGGATGTACGCGCCGACGCTGGCCAAGCGCTATCCGTCGGTGCACGTCGATCCACGCGAACTGTTCGTGGACGACGGGGACGTGCTGACGTCGGCGGGCACGGCGGCCGGCATCGACCTGTGTCTGCACATCGTGCGCACGGACCACGGCAACGAGGCGGCCGGCGCGCTCGCCCGGCGCCTGGTGGTCCCGCCGCGCCGCAGCGGCGGCCAGGAGCGCTACCTCGACAGGTCTTTACCGGAGGAGATCGGCGCCGACCCGCTCGCCGAGGTCGTCGCCTGGGCGCTGGAGCACCTCCACGAGCAGTTCGACGTGGAGACGCTCGCCGCCCGTGCGTACATGAGCCGCCGCACCTTCGACCGCCGGTTCCGCTCGCTGACCGGCAGCGCGCCGCTGCAGTGGCTGATCACGCAGCGGGTGCTCCAGGCGCAGCGCCTGCTGGAGACGTCGGACTACTCGGTGGACGAGGTGGCCGGCCGCTGCGGCTTCCGCTCGCCGGTCGCGCTGCGCGGACACTTCCGGCGCCAGCTCGGTTCGTCCCCGGCCGCCTACCGGGCCGCGTACCGCGCACGGCGCCCGCAGGCGGACCGCGGCCAGGACCCCGACAACACGCCCGGCTCCCCGGGGCCCGTCCCGTCCGGCCAGCCGGCCCACACGGGACACCCGGTGCCGCCGTCGTCGTACCCGGACAGCCCGGTCCCGCACCAGTCCCGCCGTACGGCGACGGCCGGCGCCCTGGGCCCGTCCCTGACCGCCTCGGCCCCGGGCGTACCGGGGCAGCGCAGCGCGCCGTGAGGTGACCGCCGTGAGGGCCGGAGGCCGTGTGCCTGCGGCCCTCACGGCTGTGCGGAGACATCCGGGGAATCCCCACCTCACCACCCGGTCCGGCACGGCGCCGCGCCCCGTATGGTTAGACACATGAACGATCGCATGGTGTGGATCGACTGCGAGATGACCGGCCTCTCGCTGTCGGACGACGCGCTCATCGAGGTGGCCGCCCTCGTGACCGACTCCGAGCTGAACGTGCTCGGCGAGGGCGTCGACATCGTCATCCGCCCGCCGGAGCGGGCCCTGGAGACGATGCCGGAGGTGGTGCGCGCGATGCACACCGCGTCGGGGCTGCTCGAGGAGCTGCCGGACGGCACGACGCTGGAGGACGCCGAGCAGCGCGTCCTCGCGTTCATCAAGGAGCATGTCAAGGAGCCCGGCAAGGCGCCCCTGTGCGGGAACTCCGTCGGCACCGACCGCGGCTTCCTGCTGCGCGACATGCCGACCCTGGAGGACTACCTCCACTACCGGATCGTCGACGTGTCCAGCATCAAGGAGCTGGCCCGCCGCTGGTACCCGAGGGCGTACTTCAACAGCCCCGAGAAGAACGGCAACCACCGCGCGCTCGCCGACATCCGCGAGTCCATCGCGGAGCTGCGGTACTACCGCGAGGCCGTCTTCGTGCCCCAGCCGGGACCCGACTCCGACACCGCGAAGAAGATCGCCGCGAAGCACGTCCTGCCTGCTCAGTAGGTGTACGGAGGGGGTTCAGGGGGGCCGCGCGGAAAGGTGGGCGCGAGCACCCCTTCGGACCCTGTACACTTTTTCTCGGCCGGTCAGGGAAGTCACTGACCTCCTCGGAACCGGTCCATGGTGGGTGTAGCTCAGATGGTAGAGCACCTGGTTGTGGTCCAGGATGTCGCGGGTTCAAGTCCCGTCACTCACCCTCACCGCAGCAGCCGGTGACCTCGCAAGGGGTCACCGGCTGCTGACGTTTCCGGGCGCCTACGGACGTCTCCCGGGGCATCCCCGTACGCTCCGGATGGAAGAGGGGCGGACGGCGGGCAGCCGTCCCGCCCCCTCTCTCGCCGCTCAGGACGACGCGCGCTCCACCAGTTCCGTCGCCAGTACCATCTGACGGCGCTCCAACTCCCGCGTGGCGGTCGGGCGGCGGTCGGCGACCTCGGCGAGCAGCAGGTCGGTCATCGCCCGGCCCATCTCCTCGATCGGCTGGCGCACGCTGGTCAGCGGCGGGTCCATGTGGCGGGCGATCGCGGAGTCGTCGTACCCGACCAGCGCCACGTCGTCCGGGATGCGGCGGCCCGCCTCGCGCAGCGCCTGCCGGGCACCGGCCGCCGTGACGTCCGAGGCGGCGAAGACGGCGTCCAGGTCGGGGCGGCGCTCCAGCAGGGCCGTCATCGCGCGCCGGCCGCCGCCCTCGGAGAAGTCGCCCGGCTCGATCAGCAGCTCGTCCACCGGGTGGCCGGCGTCGCGCAGCGCGTCCCGGTAGCCGCCGACGCGGCGCTGGGCGCCGTAGACGTCCAGGCGGCCGGTGATGTGGGCGACGGTCCGCCGCCCCCGGCCGATGAGGTGCTCGACGGCCTGCCGGGCGCCGCCGTAGTTGTCGGAGTCCACCGAGGTGAGCGTTTCCTCCGCCGAGCGGGGGCCGCTGATCACCGCCGGGATCTCCAGCTGGGACAGCATGTCGGGCAGCGGGTCGTCGGCGTGCACCGAGACCAGCAGCACCCCGTCCACCCGGTGCGCGGCCAGGTACTGGGCGAGCCGCTGCCGCTCCCGGTCGCTGCCCGCGAAGATCAGCAGCAGCTGCATCTCGGTGTCGGACAGGGCGGCGCCGACCCCGCGGAGCATGTCGGAGAAGTAGGGCTCGGTGAAGAAGCGGGTCTCGGGCTCGGGCACCACGAGGGCTATGGCGTCGGTGCGGTTGGCCGCCAGGGCGCGGGCCGCGGTGTTGGGGACATAACCGAGTTCGGCGACGGCCGCCTCCACGGCGGCGCGTGTGGCGTCGCTCACCCGGGGCGAGCCGTTGATCACCCGTGAAACCGTGCCACGGCCCACTCCGGCGCGTGCTGCCACCTCTTCGAGGGTGGGGCGGCCACCACTTCGGCCCCGCACTCCGTGGCTTGCCATCCGCCCCGCCTTCCTTTGTGTGTCACGCTGGCCTGGAATGTAACAGCCCCGGCAGTGACGGTGACCACCCCGCGAGGGCGTCCGTGCGGACTCCGGCGTTCCGAAGGACGGTCCCCCCGGCCAAGTTAACGGGCAGATAACTGAACGCACTTTGCGGTGTCTGTTCCCTTGACACCCCCGCCCGGACCCGCGACTCTTCAACACATCACTTGTGGGAGCGCTCCCACGGTACCTGACACATACACAACCCGCACGTTCCCCGCCCGAGCCGCAACGCGCAGAATACGGGTCAACAACGCCGTTGGCCGGGGGGTCGGCACGTCAGGGCAACAGGAGGACGCAATGCGAGCACGTACCCTGCCCCTCACCAGGCAGCGGTCGGGCGGGGGGAAGCCCTTCGCCCGCCGGGCGCTGGCCGTAGCGGCCGTGGTGTCGCTGGGCACCGGGCTGCTGGCCGGCTGCGCCGACGACGGCGGCGACGACAGCTCTGGTGGTTCCTCGTCCGGCGAGGGCAAGACCAAGATCACCCTGGGTCTGTTCGGCACCATGGGCTTCAAGGAGGCGGGTCTCTACGCCGAGTACGAGAAGCTCAACCCGGACATCAAGATCGAGGAAAACGTCGTCGAGCGGAACGAGAACTACTACCCCGCTCTCGTCAACCACCTGACCACCAACAGTGGGCTGATGGACGTGCAGGCGATCGAGGTCGCCAACATCGCCGAGGTCGTCGGCACCCAGGCGGACAAGTTCACGGACATGTCCAAGGTCGAGGGTGTGAAGAAGGACGGCTGGCTGCCCTGGAAGTGGGAGCAGGCCACCGCCAAGGGCGGCGAGACCATCGCCCTCGGCACCGACGTCGGCCCGATGGCCATCTGTTACCGCAAGGACCTCTTCGAGAAGGCCGGCCTGCCGAGCGACCGCGAGGAGGTCGGCAAGCTGTGGGCGGGCGACTGGAACAAGTTCCTGGCGACCGGTGAGAAGTACAAGAAGGCGGCCGGCAAGGACACCTTCTTCATGGACTCCCCCGGCGGTCTGCTGAACGCCGTCCTCAGCAGTGAGAAGGAGAAGTTCTACGACGCGTCCGGCGAGGTCATCTACAAGACCAACCCGGCCGTGAAGTCCGCCTTCGACCTGACCGCGGACGCGGCCGAGAAGGGCCTCGTCCAGTCGCAGACGCAGTTCCAGCCGGCCTGGGACACCACCATCGCCAACAGCAAGTTCGCCACCGTCGCCTGCCCGCCGTGGATGCTCGGCTACATCAAGGGCAAGTCGAAGCCGGACGCGGCCGGCAAGTGGGACGTCGCCGTGGCCCCGAAGTCCGGCAACTGGGGCGGCTCCTTCCTCGGCGTGCCGAAGAGCGGCAAGAACGTCGAGGAGGCGCAGAAGCTGGTGGCCTGGCTGACCGCGCCCGAGCAGCAGGCGAAGCTGTTCAAGGTGCAGGGCTCCTTCCCGAGCGCCACGGCCGCGTTCGACAGCCCGGAGGTGACCGGCGCGAAGAACGAGATGACCGGTGACGCCCCGATCGGCACGATCTTCTCCGAGGCCGCCAAGCAGATCCCCGTCCAGGTGATCGGCCCGAAGGACCAGATCATCCAGCAGGGTCTGACCGACAACGGCGTCATCCTCGTGACGAAGGGCAAGTCGGCCGAGGAGGCCTGGGAGACGGCCACCAAGACCATCGACAACAACCTGGACAAGTGACCCGCATGGCCACCCGTTCCGACACCGCCGCGTCCCCCGTCAAGGGGGGCGCGGCCCCGGGCCGTGCGCCCGGCAGCCCCTCCGTGGACAAGGAAGGCAGGCGCCGGGCCAAACTGTCCCGCCGCTGGCAGCGCGACGCCCGCTTCAGCCCCTACGCGTTCGTCGCCCCGTTCTTCCTGCTGTTCGCGGCCTTCGGGCTGTTCCCGCTGATCTACACCGGCTGGGCCTCGCTGCACCAGGTCGAGCTGACCGCGCCGACCGACATGGACTGGGTCGGGCTGAGGAACTACACCCGGATCTTCGACGACGACTTCTTCTGGAACGCGGCGCAGAACACCCTGACCATCGGCATCATCTCCACCGTTCCGCAGCTGATGATCGCCATGGGCATCGCCCACATCCTGAACTACAAGCTGCGCGCCTCGACCTTCTGGCGGGTCGCGATGCTCGCGCCGTACGCCACCTCGATCGCCGCCGCGACCCTGGTGTTCGTGCTGCTCTTCGGCCGTGACTACGGCATGATCAACTGGGTGCTCGACGCCGTCGGGATCGATCCGATCGGCTGGCAGGACGACAAGTGGCCCGGCCAGATAGCCGTGTCCACGATCATCATCTGGCGCTGGACCGGCTACAACGCGCTGATCTACCTCGCCGCGATGCAGGCCATCCCGCAGGACCTGTACGAGTCGGCGGCGCTGGACGGCGCCAGCCGCTGGCGGCAGTTCCTGCACGTGACACTGCCCTCGCTGCGCCCGACGATCCTGTTCACCGTGGTGGTCTCGACGATCGGCGCCAGCCAGGTCTTCGGCGAGCCGCTGCTGTTCGACCCCAACAAGGGCGCGTCGGGCGGCGCGGAGCACCAGTTCCAGACGCTCGGCCTGTACCTGTACGAACAGGGCTGGGTCAACCAGCACCTGGGCCGTGCCTCGGCGATCGCCTGGACCATGTTCGCGATCCTGATCGTCATCGCCATCATCAACCAGCTCATCTCGCGCCGGCTGCGCGCCAGCAGTTAAGGAGTGTGGCCGTGACGACGACTGTGACGCCCCCCGAGACACCGATCGTCAAGGAAGAGAAGCGCTCGCGCCTGCCGAAGTCGGCGCGTGCGGGCGGCACCCTGCACGGCGGTCCGATCGCCTACGCGGTCCTGATCGTGTTCACGCTCGTGTCGCTGTTCCCCCTGGTGTGGACCGCGATCGCCGCGTCCCGTGACAACCAGCGCCTGGCGGAGAACCCCCCGCCGCTCTGGTTCGGCTCGAACCTGTTCAAGAACCTGGAGATCGCCTGGAAGGACGCCAACCTCGGCGAGGCCTTCCTCAACACCACCATCGTGGCGGGCATCTCCGCGGTGACCATCGTGGTGCTGTCGACGGTCGCCGGGTTCGCCTTCGCCAAGCTGCGGTTCAAGGGCCGCAACGCCCTCATGCTGCTGGTCATCGGCACGATGATGGTTCCGCCGCAGCTCAGCATCATCCCGCTGTACATGATGGTGGCCAAGCTCGACTGGACCGACCAGCTCCAGGCGGTCATCTTCCCGTCGCTGGTCAGCGCGTTCGGTGTGTTCTTCATGCGGCAGTACCTTCTGCAGGCGCTGCCCGACGAGGTCATCGAGGCCGCCCGGGTGGACGGCGCGAGCAGTTGGCGCGTGGTGTGGCACGTGGTCTTCCCGGCCGCGCGGCCGGCCATGGCCGTGCTCGGCATGCTGATGTTCGTGCAGGCGTGGAACG
This sequence comes from Streptomyces sp. CNH189, assembly GCF_000527195.1. Classification (NCBI taxonomy): domain Bacteria; kingdom Bacillati; phylum Actinomycetota; class Actinomycetes; order Kitasatosporales; family Streptomycetaceae; genus Streptomyces; species Streptomyces sp. CNH189. Next base: position 196,378 of record NZ_AZUS01000010.1, on the reverse strand, counting down.
ACTTCCTGTGGCCGTTCCTGGTGCTGACGCAGACCGGCAACCCGACGGTGCAGGTCGCCGTCGCGGGCCTCGGCCGCGGCTACACCCCCGACCAGTCCCTGATCATGGCGGGCGCGCTGCTGGGCACGCTGCCCCTGCTGCTGGTCTTCGCGATCTTCGGCAAGCAGATCGTGGGCGGCATCATGCAGGGCGCCGTGAAGGGCTGACGCCCGCACCCCGACACCCGTGGGGCCGGGTCGCCGCCGTCCCGGCCCCCTTCCTTCTCCTTACGTACTCGTCGGTCTTCAACGACCTCTATGCGACCTCTATGGGAGCGCTTCCATGTCTGACTCCGCCACGCCGGCGACCCCGGTGACCTTTCCTCCGGCCTTCCTCTGGGGCGCCGCGACCTCCGCGTACCAGATCGAGGGGGCGGTGCGGGAGGACGGACGTACCCCTTCCATCTGGGACACCTTCAGTCACACGCCCGGCAAGACCGCCGGCGGCGAGACCGGTGACGTCGCTGTCGACCACTACCACCGCTACCGCGACGACGTGGCGCTGATGGCGGACCTCAACCTGCAGGCCTACCGCTTCTCCGTGTCCTGGTCGCGGGTGCAGCCCACCGGCCGGGGCCCGGCCGTACAGCGCGGTCTGGACTTCTACCGGCGGCTGGTCGACGAGCTGCTCGCGAAGGGCATCAAGCCGGCCGTCACGCTCTACCACTGGGACCTCCCGCAGGAGCTGGAGGACGCCGGCGGCTGGCCGGAGCGCGACACCGCCTACCGCTTCGCCGAGTACGCGCAGATCATGGGCGAGGCGCTCGGCGACCGCGTGGACACCTGGATGACCCTCAACGAGCCGTGGTGCAGCGCCTTCCTCGGGTACGCCTCCGGTGTGCACGCGCCCGGCCGCACCGACCCGGCCGCCGCGCTGAAGGCCGCCCACCACCTGAACCTGGCCCACGGCCTGGGCACCAAGGCGCTGCGCACGGTGCTGCCGGCCCGCAGCCAGATCTCCCTCAGCCTGAACACCTCCGTGGTGCGCCCGCTGAACCCGCAGTCCCCGGCGGACGTGGTGGCGGCCCGCAAGATCGACGACCTGTCGGGCGGCATCTTCCACGGCCCGATCCTGCACGGCGCCTACCCCGAGACGCTGCTGGAGGCGACGTCGTCGGTGACCGACTGGTCGTGCATCCAGGACGGCGACCTGGACACGATCCACCAGCCGATCGACGCGCTGGGTCTCAACTACTACACGCCGACCCTGGTGTCGGCCGCCGACCCGGACGACAAGGGCCCGCGCGCCGACGGCCACGGGGCCAGCGAGCACTCGCCGTGGCCCGCCTCGGACGACGTGGCCTTCCACCAGTCGCCGGGCGAGCAGACCGAGATGGGCTGGTCGGTCGACCCGACCGGTCTGCACGAGCTGATCATGCGCTACCACCGCGAGGCTCCCGGCCTGCCGCTCTACATCACCGAGAACGGCGCCGCCTACGACGACAAGCCGGACGCCGACGGCAGGGTCCACGACCCCGAGCGCGTCGCCTACCTGCACGGCCACCTCTCCGCTGTGCGCCGGGCCATCGCCGACGGCGCGGACGTGCGCGGCTACTTCCTGTGGTCGCTGCTGGACAACTTCGAGTGGGCCTACGGCTACGAGAAGCGCTTCGGCGCGGTCTACGTCGACTACGTCAGCCAGAAGCGGACGCCGAAGTCCAGCGCCCTGTGGTACGCGCGGGCGGCCAAGTCGGGTGAGCTTCCGGAGCCCGAGGGCATCTGACCGGCCCTCGGGGTTCCGGGAGGAACGGGGCGCGGGTTCGGGGGGCGGGGCGCGGTGTCCCTGGGGAGTGCCGCGTCCCGCTCGCGTGCGTCAGGGCCTGCCACCGGACGCACGGGTGCCCCGGCCGGGTGGGGGGAGGTCCGGCCGGGGCACGCGCGTCCCCGTTGTTCGCGGTGGCTGGTGGACGCCCTTCGTGGGGGCGCCGGAGGATCAGTTGTAGGCCGCGAACGCCTTCGAGAAGGCGAACTTCTCCTGGAGGACCGAGCTGCACGTGGCGTCGGCGGACGGCTTCTGACCGCCGGGGCACTGCTGGTCGCGGGTGCCGGACCACATCGACAGCCGGCCCAGGCCCTTGGCCTTGGCGAAGTTCACCAGCTGGGTGGCGTCCTCCACCGTGAAGATCTCGGTGACGACGTCGTTGACACCGATCATCGGGGTGACCGCGACCGTCTTCCACGCCTCGGCCTCGCCGAGCCCGAGGATTCCCTTGATCTGGGCCTGGGTGGCGGTGGCGGCCTGCTCGGCGTAGGTGCCCATGTCGTCGCTGTAGGCGGGCCCGTAGTCCATCGCCATGATGTTGACGGCGTCGATCCGCACGCCGTTCCGCTCGGCGTCGGCGAGCAGGTCCACCCCGTCCTGGGTGAGCCCCTCCGGCATGACCGGCAGGGTGTAGGAGACGTCGAGGTCCGGGTGGGACTTCTGCAGCGCGGCGATCGCCTGGGCGCGGCGGGTGTTGGCGGCCGCGTTCGGCAGGGCGCCGCCCTCGACGTCGAAGTCGACCTTGGTCAGTCCGTAGGTGTCGACGACCTCGGTGTAGGCGGCGGTGAGCGCGTCCACCGAGGTGCAGGTGGTGCCGAGTTCGGAGCCGGCCGCGCCGCCGAAGGAGACACGGACGTCGCCGCCCGCGGCGCGCAGCGCGTCGATCTGCCCGGCGACAGCGTTGTCGCGGAGGCCTCCGGTACCGCCCCACCTGGGGGTGCAGCCGCCGCCGTCGGTGACGAACGCCAGGGTGTACTCCTTCACGCCGGTCGCCTCGGCGCTCGCGAGCAGGTCGTACGCGGGGAAGAGGGAGGTGTCGACGTACGGCGCGAAGCCGGCGCCGTCCGCGGAGCCGCCGCCGGTGGTCCGCGTGGGCTCGGGGGCCGGCTCGGTGGCGGGGTCGCCGGGGCGGGTGGGTTCCTCGGTGGGGGTGGGCTGCTGGGTGGGGGTGTCGGTGGGCCGGCCGCTGGGCTCCGGCGCGGGCCCGCCCTCGCCGCAGGTGGCGCCGTCTACGAGGCAGCCGGTGGGGTCGGCTGTGCCCTTGACGACGAAGCCGACGGTGACGGACTCGCCGGGGGCCAGGCCGTCGGTGTCCCACTTCGGGGGCGTCACGGTGACGTGCCGGCCGCTCACCCGCGACTCGGCGTTCCACAGCGAGCCGAGTTCGGTGCCGGCCGGCAGTTCGAACTCCAGCGTCCAGTCGCCGCTCCCGCCGCTGTTGTTGGTCACCACGTACTGGGCGGTGTAGCCGGTCGGCCACTCGCTGGTCCGGGTGTACGCGGCTGCCACGCCCGCGGCCTGCGCGGTGCTGGTGAACAGGAACGCCCCGCCGCCGGCCACGGCCGCGGCGGCCACCGCGCCGATCGCCTTGTTCCTGCCGCTGATCCTGCGCCGGTGCGTACTCATCGCGTGCCTGCCTTCGTCGCCGTTCGTGGGGGGTGTGCGGCAGCACGCTAGCGATCCGGAATCGGACAACTCGCCTGTTCCGGGGAGCGGTCGGGGATCTTAGGGTCCGCTTAAGGAAGGGATCGGGAGCGGTTAAAGGACCGGGCCGCGCGGCCCGGTCCGCGCCGCCGGACACCGCCCCGGTGTCCGCGCCGGCGCGGGGACCTTTCGCGGCCGTCGAGCTGGATCCACAGGCGCACCTCGGTCCCGCCGAGCACCGACGAACCGATCCGCACGTCGCCGCCGGTCGACTCGGCGAGGCGGCGCACGATGTCCAGGCCGAGCCCGGTGGAGCCGTCGCTGCCGGAGCCCCGGCCGCGGGCCATCGCCGCCTGGGGGTCGGCTATCCCGGGGCCCGCGTCGGACACGAGGACGATCACCGCGTCCTCGCCGTTGTGCACGTCGACGGCGAAGGCGGTGCCCTCGGCGGTGTGCCGGAAGACGTTGCCGAGGAGGGCGTCGAGGGCCGCGGCCAGGTCGGTGCGGGCCACGGGGATGCGCACCGGCCGGTCCGCCCCCGCCACACGCCACTTGCGGCCCTCGTCCTCGGCGAGCGCCGACCAGAACGCCATCCGCTCACGCACCACCTCGGCCGCGTCGCAGCCCGCGCCCGGCCCGGCGGCGGCCGTCTGGGGCTTGGCGTCCCGGGCGGTGCGGATGATGGTGTCCACCTCCCGCTCCAGCTGCTCGACCGCCGACCGGGTCTGCTCGGCGGCCGGGCCGTCGCCCAGCGAGGCGGCGTTGAGCCGCAGCACGGTCAGCGGGGTACGCAGCCGGTGCGACAGGTCGGCGGCCAGCTCCCGCTCGTTGGCGAGGAGCTGGACGACCTGGTCGGCCATGGAGTTGAACGCCACGGCCGCGAGGCGCAGTTCGGTCGGCCCCTCCTCGGGCACCCGGGCGCCCAGCTTGCCCTCACCCAGTTCGTGTGCCCCTTCGACGAGCCGCTGCGCGGGGCGCACCATCCGCACGCCCAGCCGGTCGGCCACCGCGACCGAGCCGACGATCAGGGCGACGCCGACGGCGGCGAGGACCGCCCACGCCGTGCCGACGCCGTTGGTGACCTCGGCCTCCGGCACGAACACCTCGACGACGGCGATCTCGCCGGAGCTGAGCGCGACCGGCTGGAGCAGCGCCGAACCGCCGGGTACGGAGGAGGTGGAGGCACGGCCCAGCTCCCGCACGGCGGCGATGTCCTCGTCGGAGGCGCGCCGCTCCCCTATGTCGAGGGCCTGTCCGCCGCCGCTCGCCGGGATGTGCACGGCCATGGCGGCGTCTGAGCCGGCCGAGGCGACGACCCTTTCCAGCTGGGCGCGGTCGGTGGTGATGGACAGCGCGGGCGCGACGGCCGCCGCCTCCCGCTCGGCGCCGGCGAAGGCACGGTCGCGGGCCATCTCGCGGATGACCAGACCGAGCGGGACCGCGAAGGCCACCACGACCATCGCGGTCACCGCCAGCGACACCTTCACCAGGGCCCATCTCATCGGGGTGGCTCCGCTCCGGGCATGTGCGCGCCCCCGGCGGCGGTCGCCGGCGGCTCCAGCTTCACGCCGACGCCCCGCAGGGTGTGCAGGTAGCGGGGCCGCGCGGCGGTCTCCCCCAGTTTCCGGCGCAGCCAGGACAGATGGACGTCGATGGTCTGGTCGTCGCCGTAGGACTGCTGCCACACCTCGGCGAGCAGCTCCCGGCGGGGCACGACCACGCCGGGCCGCCCGGCCAGGAAGGCGAGCAGGTCGAACTCGCGCCGGGTCAGGTCGAGTCGTACGCCGTCCAGTTCGGCCTGGCGGCGCAGCGGGTCGACGGTGAGCCCGCCCACCCGGATCACCGGCGAGGGCGCCGCCTCGCCGCCGCCGGAGCGGGCACGGCGCAGCACGGCCGCCATCCGGGCGGAGAGGTGCTCCACCGAGAAGGGTTTGGTCAGGTAGTCGTCCGCACCGGCGTTGAGCAGCCGCACGATCTCCGTCTCGTCGTCCCGTGCGGTGGCGACGATGACCGGTACGTCGGTGATGCCGCGGAGCATCTTCAGGGCCTCGGAGCCGTCGAGATCCGGCAGTCCGAGGTCCAGGACGACCACGTCGAAGCGGAAATGGGCGACCTCGCGCAGCGCCTCGAGCGCGGTGCCGACGCTGCGCACGGTGTGCGAGGCGTCGGTCAGCTGCCGTATGAGCGCCGAACGTACGAACTGGTCGTCCTCGACCACGAGAACACTTGCCATGGGCGGCACCGTACGCCATGCCGGGCGGGGTCGGCCCGGGCCTGTGGACAACTCCGGACGAGCTGCCCGAAGGCCTGTGGACGGGCCTTCCACGCCTTCCCCGGGGCGCGACACGGGTGGGGCGGGTGGGGCAGTATGGCCCGACGATGCACAGAGGACTCCTTCACGTACTGGCCTGGCTGCTCGCCACGGGCGCGGCGGTCACGCTGTCGTGGTGGGGTGTCAGCACGGTGATGGAGGGCACGGCATACGACCCGCCGCGCGCCCTGCCGATCCCGGCGGGCGAGGAGCAGGCGGTGTCCTCGTCCACCCGGCGCCCGTCCGTCGAGCCGTCGAAGGAGGAGAAGGAGACGGCGAAGTCCCCCTCCCCGTCGGACAGGCCCGCCACACCCTCCCGTACGCCGGACCCGACGCCCTCGCGCACCCCTCCCCCCGCCGGCCCGCCCGCGGCGCCGCCGACGACCGCGGCCGGCGAGGTCAAGAGCTACGACACCCGGGGCGGCCGGGCGGTGTTCGACATCGGCGAGGCCTCCGCGTCACTGGTGTCGGCGACTCCGGGCGCCGGCTGGTCGATGCAGGTGTGGAAGACGGAGACGTGGATCCGGGTGGAGTTCGCCTCCGGCGCGGACCGGGTCTCGGTGTTCTGCACCTGGCACGACGGCCCGCCACGGGTGGAGATCAACACGTACTGAGGCCGGGGCTGCGGGAGTTCGGCAGGAGTGCGGCGCGGGTCGGAGGCCGGCCCGGTGAACGTCGGCCGGGCGTCGGGCGGTTCGCGACGCTCAGCGGAAGACGGACGCCGGCGGGGCCGGTGACGCGACCGCCGCCGCGTCGGTCACCGGGGCCGCGCCGCCGGTGAAGTCGAGCAGCTCACGGCCGTGCAGGACCCGGCCGGAGTGCGCGTCGGAGGCGGCCCGGCGGGTCAGCTCGGCGAGCGGCAGCGGAGCGTCGGAGGCGACCAGGACCGCGTTGCCGAACCGTTTGCCGCGCAGTACGGCCGGGTCGGCGATGAGCGCGAGTCCGGTGAACCGGGCGGCGGCGGTGGCGATCTGGCCGCGCAGATGCGTGAGCGGGGGCCCGTCGGCGAGGTTGGCGGTGTAGACGCCGCCCGGGGCGAGGGCCCGGCGGACGGCGTCGAGGAACTCGGTCGAGGTGAGGTGGGCCGGGGTGCGGGCCCCGCCGAAGACGTCGGCGACGACGAGGCCGGCCCAGCCGTCGGGCACCTTGGCGAGCCCTTCGCGGGCGTCCGTCGCCCGCACCCGGATCCGCGCCCGGGTGTCCAGCGGCAGTTCGCGCCGCACCAGGCGCACCAGCGCCGCGTCGCGCTCGACGACCTGCTGGGTGGAGCGGGGCCGGGTGGCCGCGACGTACCGGGCGAGGGTGAAGGCGCCGCCGCCGAGGTGCACGGCTTGGAGCGGCTTGCCGGCCGGAGCGACGAGGTCGACGACGTGCCCGAAGCGGCGCTGGTACTCGAAGGAGAGGTACGCGGGGTCGTCCAGGTCGACGTGCGACTGCGGCGCCCCGTCGATCAGCAGCGTCCAGGCGCGCGGCCGGTCGCGGTCCGGGACGAGCTGGGCGAGCCCTCCGTCGACCTGTTCGGCGACGGCCTCGGCGGCCGGCTGCCCACGTCCACTGCTCCTGGCCCTACCCATGCGGCCATTGTCCCAGGCGGGAGGCGCGGCCCTGCGACCGGTAGCAGAGGTGCGGCCGCCCGCTCGCTCAGGGACGCTTCTCCGCTCAGGCGCGACGACCGGTCAGGCGTCCCTGCCCACCCAGGCGCGCCTGCCCACTCAGGTGCGGCCCTCCGCACAGGCACCGCGGCCGGTCCAGGCGTGGCCGTCCCTCAGCTGCAGCTGTCCGCCGCCTCGATCATCCGCTGGGCCTCGCCCAGTGCCTCACGCAGCACCGCCGGGTCCGTCGCCAGGTCCGCCTCGCCGGGCGGCACCAGCCAGTCCGAGCCCTCCTCGGGCGCGTCCGGGGCCAGCCGCAGTCCACGGCCGTCGGTCTCCGTACAGACGCTGCCGGGGACGTCCCAGGCGGCCGCGGTCCCCGGCGGCACCAGGAAGGCGAGGGTGTCGCCGCCGCCGTCGTGCAGGACGGGGCCCACCGCGTCACCGGCTCCGCGCCGCAGGATGTCCACCGCCTCCAGGCCCTGCCGGGCCGGGACCGTGACCACGTCGCAGTCCGGACCGGCGGGTTCCAAAGGGTCGTTCTTCCGACTGGTCGTCATCATCCCGGCCTCCACCACACATCCCGCTCGGACTAGGGGTCGGGAGTCGGGGGGCTCCCGGTCCACTGAACCCAACGAGCCGCGTCGTCAAGGGCTACGGCAGAAGTCCGCCGCAAAGGATGGCACTTCATGGCAGAACGCGGACGACATATCCGGCATGTGGCCAAACTCAGCGTACCCAGCCCGTCACAGCAGGTACGTTCATGCCCGCCGGAAACAGGGTGGCACTCGGACAAGCCACCCCGATCCCGGCATGGTTCGACGGTTCGCAGAGAGGACCCGGCCATGGCGTCGTCATCGGTGCCCTCGTCCCAGCCAGCCCGGCCGCCGCGGCCGAACCTCGTCTTCCGGCACCTGCGCGGATCGCGCTCGCCGGCCGAGTTCGCCGCGGCGGTACGGCGGGCCGCCCGTGAGATCGGCGAGCGGGTCAGCTGTGACGCGCGGTACGTGCACCGGGTCGAGGCGGGCGAGATCCGCTGCCCCAACTACGCCTACGAGCGGGTGTTCCTGCACATGTTCCCCGGCCGCACACTGACCGACCTGGGCTTCGCGCCCCGCTCGTCGGTCCGCGGGCGCCGGAACCGGGCCGCCGGGGACGTCCCCGCGGCCCGCACGGAGGATCCGCCGAACGCCACGAGTGAGAACAGCGGGACGTGCGAACCGTATGAGACGCACAACCGGTACGACACGTACGACGAGTACGACCCGCACGACTACGAGGAGAGCGACGTGCTGCGTCGCGCATTCATGACCGGCGGGGGCGCCACGGTGGCCGCCGCCACGCTGAGCCCCTACGGGCTCGCCCCCGACGCCTCGGCGGCGCAGCGCCCCGTGCGCCGCGTGGGGACCGGCGAGGCGTGCGCCCTGGAAGAGGCCGTGCGCCGGATCCGGCTGCTCGACGACCGGCACGGCGCGGACGGGCTCTACCGCCGCGCGGCGGCCCCGCTGCGAGCCGCGTACGCGTTGCTCGACGCCGGGGCGACCCGGCAGCGCACGGCGGACCGGCTGTACTCGGGCGCCGGGGAGCTGGCCATCTCGGTGGGCTGGCTGGCGCACGACTCGGGCCGCTTCGACGACGCGCGCTCCCACTACGCGGAGGCGCTCGCCACCGCGCGCGTGACGGGCGACGCCGGGCTGGAGGCGCACGCCTTCTGCAACACGGCGTTCCTGGCCCGTGACGCGGGCCGGCCCCGGGAGGCGGTACGGGCGGCGCAGGCGGCCCAGCGGGCGGCCCGGCCGCTCGGTTCGCCCCGGCTGATGTCGCTGCTGGCGCTGCGCGAGGCGGGCGGCTGGGCGGGGCTCACCGACCGCGCGGGGTGCGAGCAGGCGCTGGCGCGGGCGCACGCCTACTTCCAGCGGGGCACCACGGAGGCGGATCCCGAGTGGATGAGTTTCTACGGGGAGGCCGAGCTGGAGGGCCTGGAGGCCCAGTGCTGGTCCACGCTGGGCGACTGGCCGCGCGCGGCACGCCACGCGCGCCGGGCGGCGGAGTTCCAGGACCCGCACTTCACCCGCAACATCGCTCTGTACACGGCGGAGCTGGCCGACGACCTGGCGCGCGGCGGCCTGCCCGACGAGGCGGCGCAGGCGGGCATGCGCGCCCTGGACCTGCTGACCGAGGTCCAGTCGTCCCGCGTCCGCACGATGCTGTCCGGCACCTCCCGCGTGCTGCTGCCGCACCGCCGCGCGTCCGGCGTCTCGGAGTTCCTGGACCGCCACGCCTCGCTGCCGCGCGTGATCTGACCCCGCGGCGGACGGACCGGCACGGAATCGCCCCGGCCGGGGTCACGACGGGCCCGCCGGGCCCCGCGCCGACGGGAAGCCGCGGGCCCCGCCGGCGCCGGGGGACGCCGATGGGGCCCGCGGGGCTCGGGCCGGGTCACGCGCGCCGGGCGGCGCGACCCAGACGGAGGGCGGAGACGAGGAAGAACACACCCCCGAGGAAGGCGTAACCGGCGAGCGTCCTGAGGGAGGCGTCGGCGCCGCCGGCCTGGGCGGCGAACGACACACCGGCGAGCGTCGAGATGCCGCCGCTGGCGATCATCGCCCACTGTCCGCCCATACGGCGCCGGGCGACGCCGATGACGAGCTGGACCAGACCCGCGGTGACGGCCCAGGCGCCCCAGACCCGCAGCACCGCCGGGATGCCGGAGGTGGCGGCGACGGCCAGGCCGACGGCCGTGAGGGTGCTGAGCACGATGTTCAGGTACAGGTGGCGCACCGGACCGCCGTCCGCCGCCGCGGACCGCACGTCGACGACCGCGCAGGCGACGTCGAACAGCGGATAGAGCACGAGGAGCGTCGCACTGAGCGGGCCCAGCGTGTCGGCCGTGGCGAACAGCAGCGCGGCCCAGACCGCGGCGAAGGCGAAGCGCACGAAGTACAGCCTGCGCAGGGCCGCGGGTGCGGAGGCGGGCGCGGGAGCCGGGGCGGTGACGAGGGTGTCCACGAGGGTGCCTTTCGATGGCGGGCGGACCTGCGGAGCAGGAGGGAGAACGTTCGGTCTCCCTCTATTGAAGTGGCCCGCCCCACACTCGTCAAGACCGAACGTTCTCCCTCTCGGTTTTGGTACGCTCGGCCCCATGAGTCGGGGCACACGAAACGCCAAGCCGTCCGAGGCGCGGACCAGGCTGCTCGGCACGGCGACGCGGATCTTCTACGCCGAGGGGATCCACTCCGTGGGCGTCGACCGGATCATCGAGGAGGCCCAGGTCACCCGGGCCACGCTGTACCGGCACTTCAGTGGAAAGGAAGAGCTGGTCCTCGCCTACCTCGACCTGGCGGACCAGGGCATACGGGCGCAGGTCGCCGGCGCGCGGGAGCCGGACGCCACTCCGGCGGACGACGTGCGGGCGGTCGCGGGCGCCATCGCCGACGGCATCCGCTCCCCCGGCTTCCGCGGCTGCGCGTTCCTCAACGCGGTGGCGGAGTTCCCCGACCCGGACCACCCGGTGCACCGGGCCGTGCTGGACCACCGGCAGTGGTTCCTGGAGACCGTCACCGAGCTGCTCGGGCGGGCGGGCATCGAGCCCGCCGACGCGGCGGGACGGCACTTCGTGATGCTGAGGGACGGCGCCATGGCGGCCGGCTGCCTGTTCGACCCGGAGCTGGTCTGCGAGACCCTCCTGCACGGCGTCGAGGGCATCCTCACGGCGGGCACCGCCGCGTCACGCGCCTGAACGCGCGCGTGACGTGACCCACGCGTGGAGTGACGCGCGCGTGAAGCGACGCGTGCGTGAAGCGACGCGTGCGTGAAGCGACGCGTGCGTGAAGCGACACGTGCGTGAAGCGACGCGTGCGTCAGGGGACGAGGTGCCCCACGTCGTTCCAGCTCTCCAGGGCCGGCTCGCCGTAGGCCCAGCCGAGGACCGACAGGGACGTCGGGTTGAGGCGGATGCGGGCCGCGAAGTCGAGCGGCAGGCCCAGCCAGCGGGCGCCGATGGACCGCAGGATGTGGCCGTGGGCGAAGACCAGCACGTCCCGGTCGGCGGAGCGCGCCCACGCGACCACCTCGTCCGCGCGGGCCGTGACCTCGGCGAGCGTCTCGCCCTGGGGGACGCCGTCGCGCCAGATCAGCCAGCCCGGACGCACCGCTTGTATCTCCGCGGGCGTCATGCCCTCGTACGCCCCGTAGTCCCACTCCAGGAGCGCGTCCCAGTGCCGGGCGCGGTCGCCGAAGCCGGCCAGCTCACAGGTCTCCCGCGCGCGGGACAGCGGACTGGTGCGCACCTCGACGTCCGGCAGTCCGTCGTACGGCGCCCGGTGCAGGCGCTCGCCGAGCAGCTTGGCCCCCTGCCGGCCCTCCTCCAGCAGCGGCACGTCCGTCCGGCCGGTGTGCTTGCCGGACAGCGACCACGCGGTCTGTCCGTGCCGGGCCAGCAGGATGCGCGGTGCCATGAGAACCTTCCGAAAATCGCAGGCGGGACCCGTCCATCATCGCGCACCCTGGACGCGGGCAACCCGGGGGGCGATCTCCGCGTCTATCCGGTTCCGAGGGCGTGTACGCGGGAAGACGCGCGCACAACGTAGAGTGGCTCGCCGCCGACCAGGACAGCGCGAGGACGAAGGGGGAGCGATCGGATGCCGCACACCGAGACACCGGGCACCGAGGCGGTCCCGGCGACCCGGCTGCGCTGGTGGACCGAGCTGCCGCTCATCCTCCTCGTGTACGCCTGCTACTCCGCGGGACGGCTGGTCGTCCGGGGTGACGTCGCCGACGCCGTGGACCACGGTCTGGCGCTGCTGCGCATCGAGAAGGCGCTGTACCTGAACGCCGAGCACCCGCTGAACCGCCTGTTCACCCGCGAACCGTGGATCGGCATACCCGCCGACTTCTGGTACGCCTCCCTGCACTACCTGGTGACCCCGGCGGTGCTCATCTGGCTGTTCCGCTCCCACGCGGTGCGTTACCGCGCGGCCCGGACCTGGCTGATGACGTCGACGTTCATCGGTCTGATCGGCTTCACCCTGCTGCCCACCTGCCCGCCCCGGCTGCTCGACGCGAGCCACGGCTTCGTGGACACGATGGCGTACTACAGCTCCTGGGGCTGGTGGGGCGGCGAGGCGAGCGCGCCGCGCGGCCTGGGCGGCATGACCAACCAGTACGCGGCGATGCCCAGCCTGCACGTGGGCTGGGCGATCTGGTGCGGAGTGATCCTCTGGAAGTACGGGCGGGGACGCTGGACGAGGACGGCCGCGGTGGTCTACCCGCTGGTGACCACGATCGTGGTGATGGGCACCGCCAACCACTACTTCCTCGACGCGCTGGCGGGCGCCGCCGTGATGGGCGCCGGCCTGCTGCTCGCCCCGCACGTGAGCCGGGTCGCCGACCTGGCGAAGGCGCGCTACCTGCCCGCCTCCGTGTCCGTCCCGGTGGCCTCCTCCGACACGGATGCCACGATTGTCAGTGCCGGATGCCAGACTTCCGCGGGTGAGCGAATTCCACGGCAGCGGCATCCCGAGTCGCGGTACGGAGCAGGAGCCGAACCGGGTGCCTCCCCCACGGACGCGGGGGACGGGGCTCCGGCAGCGGCTCGCTGAGCTGCGGGGTCCTGAGGTACCGGCCAAGGCGCTGGACGCGCGCGCCCTGGCGGCCCTCGCCGCCAACCCGGGCTGCAGACGGCGCGCCATCCTCGACGGCGCCGGGGTGAACAAGGCGGAGCTGGCGAGCGCCCTGGGCTCCCCCTCGGTCTTCGGCCAGTCGCAGTTCGCGTTCGTCCGGGGCAACGCCTTCGAGGCGAAGGTCAAGGCCGACGGCGGTACGGAGCTGCTGCGCCTTGCCCACGAGAAGCTGGACCGCTCCGCCGAACCGCCCGCCGGGGCGCGTGTGCCGGACCTGACCGCGCAGGGCCCCGAGGGCCGCACCGCGCGTACGGAGCTCGCGCTGCGCGAGGCCGCCGAGGCGCCCGGCGCGTGGACGCTGCTGGACCACCCGATGCTCGCCCTGGACGTGGCGGGCTCCCTGGCCTTCCTGGAGCCGGACGCGGTGGTGGTGCACCCGGACGGCAGCTGGACGGTCGTCGAGATCAAGTCGTTCCCGATGCTGGACGGGGCGGCGGACCCGGCGAAGGTCGGCGCGGCCGCCCGCCAGGCCGCGGTGTACGTGCTGGCCCTGGAGCGGGTCGCCGCCCGCTTCGGGACACCCCCGCGGGTGCGTCACCGGATCCTGCTGGTGTGCCCCAAGGACTTCTCCAACCTGCCGGCCGCCTCCGCCGTGGACGTGCGCAAGCAGCGCGCGGTGACCGCCCGCCAGCTGGCCCGTCTCACCCGCGTCGAGGAGATCGCCGACACGCTCCCGGAGGGCACCTGCTTCTCCCCCGAGCTGCCCGCCGAGCAGCTGGAGCAGGCCGTGGAGTCCGTCCCCGCGACCTACGCGCCCGAGTGCCTGTCCGCCTGCGAACTGGCCTTCCACTGCCGCGACCGCTCCCGCGCGTCCGGCGCGGTGACCTCCCTGGGCCGCCCGGTGCGGGCCGAGCTGGGCGGTCTGACGACCGTCGGGGACGTGCTGGCGGCGGCCCGCGGCGAGGCCGGTGACCCCGACGACCCGGCGGTGGCCGCGCTGCGCCGGGCCGCCGCCCTGCGCGCGGAGGCGCTTGCGTCCGCCGCCGCGCAGGCCCGGGAGGCCGCCGAGGGCGCGCGGGAGGTGGCCCCGTGTCGCTGATCGCCACCCTGGCCCGGCTCGAGGCCGTCGACACCGGCCGCGCCCAGACCGCCGCGACCGTCCGGCACCGGCACCTGGCCGAGCGGCCCCTGGTGTTCGTGCCGCTGGTCACCGCCGGTGAGGCCGGCGCCCCGCTGGGCGCGCTGGTGGGCACCGACCGGGACGCCCCACGCCTGCTGGTGGTGCCGCAGCCCCGCGACCGCGATCTGCGGTTCGCGTTCCTGGCCGAGCTGGCCGACGTGGTCCTGCCGTACGTCGACTCGTTCGCGGACGCCGTGGAAGCCGCCGAGCGCGCGGAGACCGACCCGGAGACCGGCAAGCGGGTCAAGGTCGAGGTGGAGCTGTGCGCGGACGCCCCCCAGCTGGTCGTGCCGAGCCGCGCGGGCATCGACCTGGTGCGGCTGCTCGGGCGGTCGATGCGGTTCCGGCGCACGGCGGAGCAGGACCCGAAGACCCCGTTCCCGGCGCCGCCGCGGGTGCCGCTGCTCGGGCGCTGGCTGACGCACTTCGGGGAGCGGGCCCGGGTGCCCGGCTCCTGCCTGCTGCTGGCCATGACCGACGTGCTGGGCCGGCACTGGGCGACCGGGCAGTCCACGCTGGAGGACCAGCATCTGGGGGCGCTGCTCGCCTGGATCGACCCGCCCGAGGGCCGCTCCGGGGCGGAGGCCGCCGAGGAGGCGGAGCTGAAGCGGGACGACGACGGTCAGCTGGTGTGCCCGCCCGCGGGCCCGGCGACCGACCCGGCGTTCGACAACAAGCTGCTCGCCCCGGCCATCGAGCGCTACGACCGCGCGCGGACGGCCCTGGCAGCCGCCGAGGACGGCCTGGAGGCCGACGACCGGCTGGGCGCGCTGACGGCCGCCGAGCGGGAGATCCGCGCGCTGGTGGAAAGCCGCACCCGGCCCACCTGGGACGCGGTGTGGCGGGGCCTGGACCTGCTGCGGGAGCTGCCGGAGGGCGCCCGGGTCGAGGAGCGCTGGACGCGCGACCGCTGGTCGTACACCGGCCACCGGGACCGGGTGGCGTCCGGCGAGCCGCCGCAGCCCCGCCGGGACGACGCGGTGACGGCGGCGAACAAGCTGGCGGCCCGCGAGCGGGAGCAGGCCCGGCTGGAGGCGCAAGAGGCGCTCGACGACCCGCTGGTGATGGCGGCGCGGCGGCTGTCCGGGGAGGCGTTCGCCGGCGAGGTCGTCGACGTGGTGATGGCCTACAGCGAGAGCAAGCGGCCGAGCCCCCGCCCGCTGGTCACGGTCCGCACCGACGACCGGCCGCACCTGGGCGAGCGGGTGAAGGCGTACCGCTCGCTGGGCGGGAAGCCGCAGACGGCCGAGTTCGTCGGGTACGAGGCGGG
Organism: Streptomyces sp. CNH189; assembly: GCF_000527195.1. NCBI lineage: Bacteria > Bacillati > Actinomycetota > Actinomycetes > Kitasatosporales > Streptomycetaceae > Streptomyces > Streptomyces sp. CNH189. Next base: position 180,960 of record NZ_AZUS01000010.1, on the reverse strand, counting down.
CCCCGAGGACGGCCTGCTGGTGCTGCGGATCATGGACAAGATGGGGCGGGGCAAGGAGCCGGAGCCCGGTTCGGTGCCGGAGAAAGGCGACCGGCTGTGCTTCACGCTCTTCGAGCACGAACCGCGCGGTGGCGCGAAGCTGCCCGATCCGGAGGAGACGCCGTGGACCCACGGCGGCCCGCCCGGTGAGGAGGCCGCCCCCGAGCCCGCCGACCCGGTGACCGAGGAGGACTTGCTGTGACCGCCCCTGTCGAGGAGACGGCGTTCGACCCCGGCTCCGCGGCCGCCCGCGCCACGGACGCGATCCTCCACGACACGCTCCACGGCTCCGCGCGCGGTGTCGTCGTCGACTCCCCGCCCGGCGCCGGCAAGTCCACGCTGGTGGTGCGCGCGGCGCTGGAGCTGGCCGAGGCGGGCCGCCCGCTGATGGTGGTCGCGCAGACCAACGCCCAGGTCGACGACCTGGTGCTCCGCCTCGCCGAGAAGAACCCCGACCTGCCGGTGGGCCGGCTCCACAGCAGCGACACCGATCCGTACGACAAGGCGCTGGACGCCCTGGACCAGGTGCGCACGTCGGCGAAGGCGGCGGACCTCGCCGGGCTGCCGGTGGTGCTGTCGACGGCGGCGAAGTGGGCGCACGTGAAGAACGTGGAGCCGTGGCGGCACGCGATCGTCGACGAGGCGTACCAGATGCGCTCGGACGCGCTGCTCGCGGTGGCCGGGCTGTTCGAGCGGGCGCTGTTCGTGGGCGATCCGGGCCAGCTGGACCCGTTCTCGATCGTGGGTGCCGAGCAGTGGGCGGGGCTGTCGTACGACCCGTCGGGCTCGGCCGTCACCACGCTGCTCGCGCACAACCCGGACCTGCCGCAGCACCGCCTGCCGGTGTCCTGGCGGCTGCCCGCCTCGGCGGCGCCGCTGGTGTCGGACGCGTTCTACCCGTTCACGCCGTTCCGCAGCGGCACGGACCACGGCGACCGCGCCCTGACCCTGGCCGTCCCGTCGGACGGCTCGGGCCCGGACCGGGTGATCGACGAGGCGGCGGAGACCGGCTGGGGCCTGCTGGAGCTGCCCGCCCGCCACACCCCGCGCACCGACCCGGAGGCGGTGGGGGCGGTCGCCCAGGTGGTGCGCCGGCTGCTGGACCGGGGCGGCGCGGCGGTCTCCGAGCGCTCCCCCGACCCGACCCCGCTCACCGCGGACCGCGTCGCGGTCGGCACGGCCCACCGCGATCAGGCGGCGGCGGTGCGGGCGGCGCTGGCTGACCTGGGTGTGAGCGACGTGACCGTCGACACGGCGAACCGGCTCCAGGGCCGGGAGTACGACGTGACGGTCGTCCTCCACCCCCTCTCCGGCCGCCCCGACGCGACGGCGTTCCACCTGGAGACGGGCCGCCTCTGCGTCCTCGCCTCCCGCCACCGCCACGCGTGCATCGTCGTCTGCCGCGAGGGCGTGACGGACCTCCTGGACGACTACCCGTCCACGGAACCGGTCCAGCTCGGGACGCTGGTGAAGTTCCCGGACGGCTGGGAGGCGAACCACGCGGTGCTGTCGCATCTGGCGGAGCACAGGGTGCGGTGGCGGCCGTAGGGAGCGGCTGACGGCGACCGCAGTCGTAGTCCCCGTAGACCGTCGCGCCGATGACGGGGCGTGGCGTTCCGCAGCACACTCGTCGGGCGGAAGCACACGAAGCCGGGAGACGCAGTGGGTCTGGACGGGAAGCCGGATACTCCGGTGCGGGGCGAGACGGTGCTCGCGCAGTCGCCTCTGCTCCTCACGCTCGTCTGCCTGGGGTTCGGCGCGGGGCTGGGCGCGCTGGTCCCGCTCCCGCTGCTCGCGAAGTGGATGGTGACGCTGCGGTGGGCGCCGTTCAAGAGCCCCACGGAACTGCTGACGTCGGTCCCGGAGCCCTGGCTCACGCTGAGGGCGACCGGGGCGGGCGCGCTGCTGGGGCTGGTCGTCGGCACGAGTCGCTAGCGGTGCGGATCGGCGGCGCCCGGATCGTCCTGACGATCCGGGACGCCTCACGGCAGTTCCGGCGCGAGGACGTGGCCTCGGCGCACCGTGACGGCAAGCAACTCGTGCTGCTCGCGCCGGACGGCGCCGAACTCGCCCGCGAGACCAGCGACCTGTCCTGGTCCCGCCTCGATGAGGTGCTCACCGCCCACGGCCACCGCTGGGAGTCGGAGGACCCACACCGCGAGGCGTGACGCCGCTGAATTCCCGACACGCCCGGCCTGCCGGAGTGCGCGGACGCCGTGCTGAAGGCCCGCGCGCGCGTTCAAGCGAGACGACGCCGATACGGCGACGGCCTCCACCACGCCGTCGAGGCCGTTGCCCACATGCACAACCTCGCCCCCGCATCATGACCAGAGGACCGTCTCCACCCGCCCTGGCCTGCCCAAACACAGTCTTGTGCAACACCCTTTAGCAACAGCCTCGTGCTCATGCCGTCCGAAATGGACGGAGCGACAGTTGTTCTCAGCTCTAGCTACCACTCGCTCTGCGCACCAGGCTCCGCAAGGACGAACTCCTCGGGCTGCACTGGGACGACCCGACCTCAACACCGAGACCGCCGCCATCCACCATTCCCTCCAGTCCCCCGCACCGGCGGCACGTCTCTCGTTCTCCCCGCCGAATGCGCAATTCGCTGAAGACTCACGGGAACAGAGGAGGAAGCATGCCAGGCCGTGGGCACATACTGGTCGGACAACGGCCTCGCGGTCACCACTCCCACCAGCGGCCTTCTCGAACCCTCCAACCTCACCCGCAGTTTCAGTCGAAGTCTCCACCGCGCAGAACTTCACCGCATCCGGTTTCACGACCTCCGACATATGACCGCCACCCTGCTCCTGAAACAGGGGGACGACCTCGTCGTGATCAAGGACCTCCTCGGCCACGCCCGGCGTCACTGCCGACTCCGCCTCCAGCGCCAGGTCATCGAAACCCTCGCCAACGTATTGAGTCCCACGGCAACGACCCCGACAACCCATGTGCCACAGTCGTTGTCCGCTGACGTTGCCGTTAAAACGCCAAAGCCCCCTCCGCAACTGCACCGAGGGGGGCTTTGATGTTCAACCTTGAAAGGGCCTACCTGTCATTCCCTTTCAAATGCATTACGTCGACCCTAATCAGCCGAGTCGCAAGGCACTAGTTGCACTAGGAACTCACCAAACGACTTCGCTACCCGTCGAGGGACGCGATCTTCATCGATGTACGCGATGGCGGGTTCACCTTTCGGGCCACACTCAGAATAGTCGAGCATTACCGTGTCATGGCCAGCGGAAGGCGTATCGCAAATCACTACACCGATTTCCGGATACCCCCACTCGGCGATCAGACATGAGTTTCCATGGCCGGACGACGAGTCGATCCCCCAGGATCCACCCGGTTCCTGATCCGACTTGGACGTGTCGGCCGCGAGACCGTCCGGGGAGCGGACTGGCCGGATGCAAGCCGCCGGGTGCTCCTCGACCGGGAGGCGCGGTGTCGGTCGCGGGTGGCTGAGGTCCGCAAGGGTAGGGCTGCTCATCAAGCCCTCCGCCAGTAGGGAAATCTCCGTCCCGGCCGGCGTACGGGCGCCCTCGTCGGCCGACCTCGGGTCTCACCGCAGCGGGTGAGAGGGCGAGCACGCATACGACACGCACCCCCGGCCGGGGGAATAAGCGGGGAGCACCCCCTGTTCTTCCACCGCACAGCACTGTGTGAGTGGACGTACGACAGGAGGCACCCCCACGTGACCGCAGACGACGAGATCAGGGGTACCGCCCTCGGCTCCGCCCCCGTTCCCCTTTCCGTCCTCGACCTGGTCACGGTCGGGGCCGGGAGGACCGCGTCCGACGCGCTGCGGACCAGCGTGGAGCTGGCGAAGCTCGGCGAGGCGCGCGGGTACCACCGGTACTGGGTGGCCGAGCACCACTCCATGCCGGGTGTGGCCTCCTCCTCGCCCGCCGTGATCCTCGCGCACCTGGCCGCGCACACGGAGCGGATCCGGCTCGGTTCGGGCGGCGTGATGCTTCCCAACCACGCCCCCCTCGTCATCGCCGAGCAGTTCGGCACGCTGGAGGCCATGGCGCCGGGACGGGTCGACCTGGGTCTCGGGCGGGCGCCCGGCACCGACGGGGCGACCGCCGCCGCCCTGCGCCGCACCGACCGGATGAACGAGGGCGCCGACGACTTCCCGCAGCAGCTCGCCGAGCTGACCCGCTTCCTGGACGACGACTTCCCCGACGGGCACCCCTACCGGCGGATCCACGCCGTGCCCGGCCCGGTGCAGGCCACCTCGCCCGGCGGGGTGCAGTCCCCGCACCGGCCGCCCCTCTGGCTGCTCGGCTCCTCCGGTTTCAGCGCCCAGCTGGCCGGCATGCTCGGGCTGCCGTTCGCCTTCGCCCACCACTTCTCCGCGCAGAACACGGTTCCCGCGCTGGACCTGTACCGGGAGAGCTTCCGGCCGAGCGCGGTGCTGGACGCGCCGTACGCGCTGATCGGCGTCGCGGCGCTCGCCACGGACGACGAGAAGGAGGCGCGCCGCCAGGTGCTGGCCGCCGCGCTGAACATGGTGCGGCTGCGCACCGGCCGCCCGGGACTGGTGCCCACGCCGGACGAGGCGGAGGCGTACGACTTCAGCCCGATGGAGCGGGAGTTCGTGGAGTCCTGGAACGCCAACGTCATCCACGGCACCGCGGACGAGGTGCGGGCCGGCCTGGACGACCTGCAGAAGCGCACCGGCGCCGACGAGTTGATGCTCACCGCGAACGCGCACGGCGGTGACGTCCGGGTGCGTTCCTACGAACTGATCGCCGACGCCTACGGGTTGCCGACGCCCGCCTGAACGTCCGGTGTGCCGAGCAGTTCGGAGATGCGGTCGGGCGGGACCGGGCGTGAGTACAGCCAGCCCTGACCGGTGTCGCAGCCGATCCGGCGCAGCCGGGTGGCCTGCGCGGAGGTCTCCACGCACTCCGCGGTGACGGTCAGCCCCAGGCGGTGGGCGAGTTGCACCATCGCCTCGACGATCACCTCGTCGGCGGGGCTGGCCTTCGCCGCGCGGTCCTCGATCTGGAAGCCCCGCACGAACGAGCCGTCGAGCTTGAGCACCGACACCGGCAGCCTGCTGAGGTAGGCGAGGTTGGAGTAGCCGGTGCCGAAGTCGTCGATGGCGATGCGGACGCCCATGTCGCTGAGCGCCTTCAGGGTCTGCAGGGGCCGGCCGGAGGAGCCCATCACCGCCGACTCGGTCAGCTCCAGCTGGAGCAGGTGCGGGGGCAGTCCCGTCTCCTCCAGGGTGTCGGCGACGTCCGCGACCAGGTCGGAGTCCCACACCTGACGGACCGCCACGTTCACGCTGACGAAGATCGGCGGCCCGTCGGGGTGCTCCGTCTGCCACGCGCGCGCCTGCCGGCAGGCGGTGCGCAGCACCCAGCGGCCGAGCGGCACGATCGAACCGTCCTCCTCCGCCAGGGAGATGAACCGATTCGGCGTCAGCGTGCCGAAGCGGGGGTGGTTCCAGCGGATCAGGGCCTCGACGCCGTGCACCCGGTCGTCCTCCATGCCCACCAGCGGCTGGTACTCCAGCGCGAACTCGCCCCGGTCGATGGCCGGCCGGAGGGTGGATGCGAGGGCCTGGCGGGTCACCCGGGTGGCGTTGCGCTCCGGGTCGAACAGCGTCCAGCGGCTCTTGCCGTCGGCCTTCGCCCAGTACAGCGTGGTGTCCGCGGCCTGCATCAGCGCGGTCGGGGTGGTGCCGGCGGCGTGCCGTTCGACGACGCCGATCGAGGCGGAGACCGACAGGCGCCGGCCGGCCAGGTCGAACGGGGCCTGGATGGCGTCGAGCAGCGACTCGGCGAGGTCGGCGAGCTGTTCGGTGCCGGTGGAGTCCTCGACGAGCAGGGCGAACTCGTCGCCGCCGAGCCGGGCGACCAGCGGGATGCCGGCCCGGGTGCGGCCCGTCTCCTGCGCGCACCGGGTGAGCCGTTCGGCGACGGCGGCCAGCAACTGGTCGCCCACGCGGTGGCCGAGGGTGTCGTTGACGGCCTTGAAGCCGTCCAGGTCGAGGTAGCACAGCCCGATCCGGCCGGTGCCGCTCTCCGCATACGACTCCGCCTCCAGGGCGGTGGTGAGGCGTTCGAAGAACAGGGTGCGGTTGGGTAGCCGGGTCACCGGGTCGTGCTCGCGCAGGTGCCGCAGCCGGGACTGGAGCGCGCGGTGGTCGCTGATGTCGGCGACGGACAGCAGCACGCCCCCGTCGTCGGGGGGCAGCGGGGCGACGGTGACCCGCACCCACAGCGCGTGCCCCTCGGGGTGTTTGAGCCGGCGGGTGCAGCGCAGGCGGCCGCGGCGGCCGCGCAGCAGTTCGCGGTAGGCGTGCCAGGTGCGGGCGTCGGAGCCGAGGTCCACCAGGTCGGCGGCGACGGCGCCGGTGAGGGTGGCCTGGTCGCGGCCCAGCAGTTCGGCGAGGGCGGCGTTGGCGCCGGTGACGGTGCCCTCGCGGTCGACGACGGCCATGGCGAGCGGGGCGGCGGTGAAGACGGAGCGGTAGGACGGCGGCGGGGGTGTGCGCGGGTCGGAGTCCTCGGCGCCGGGGGCCTCCGCACCGGGTGCCTGCGCACCGAGGACCTCTGCGGCTACGGCCTCCGCACCGAGGGTCTCTGCACCGAGCGCCTCTGCACCGGGGGACGTGAGGATCTCACTCTCTGTGACGACCGGCCGGTTGAGCTCAGTCGCGGGCGTCGGCCCTTCGGACGTTCCGCTCACCACTCGCTCCCGCAGTGCACTCGCTCGCTGTCGTGCTGGGAAAGGTCTCTCCGTACCCGGAAAGTGTGCCGATCATAGAGGCCCGGGTGGGGCCGCTCCAGCCACTGTCCGGCCTCGGAGCCGGTTCCGCATCTCTGCCCGATCGTTTCTGCGCGCGGTCAGACGGCTCCAGGCGGGGCTCCGACCAGTTGTGACGTTCCGTGAGTGCTTACGGAGCGGACCGCGTGCGGTACCGCCCGGATCGCCTCCGTTCTCACCCGACCGGTGCAGTTGAACAGGGCGTAGTACGACAAATCATCCCAGTCTGGGTGCGGTGTCCCGTGAACCGTCTCCCGGAGGTCCCCGTGCCGCGTCAGCTCACCCCGAGAGGACTCGGACGTGAGGCACTGCGGCGGATCGGCCGTTCGGGTGTACGGCCCCGGCTGCGCACCACGGCGGCGATGTGCACCACCATGTCGGCGCTCGCGGCGACATCCCTGGTGACGGTGGTGTCCGGCCCCGAGCCCTTCTCGGCGGAGCCCTGCGTGCTGACCCGGACCGACGCCCACCACTCGGAGGGCCTGGACACCTGGAACGCCGCCTACCCGCGTCCGACGCGGCAGCTCGACGCGGTGATGGTGTTCCTGTCGTTCCCCGACTCGCATCCGCTGACCACGCCGCGGGACCTGGCCGCCGACCACTTCCCGGCCACCGGCCGCTTCTTCGAGCAGGCCTCCTACGGCAAGTTCAGCCTGCGGTCGCACCCGGTGAACCGGTGGATCCGCATGCCGCGCCCGTCGACGGCGTACGCCATACAGCGCGACTGGACCGTGGCGCACCGGGCGGCCTACCTGCGGGACGCGCTCGCCGCGTCCGATCCGCACGTCGACTTCTCGCGCTACGACATCGTCTACCTCGTCGCCGATCCGGACGCGCCGGGCGTGGACTCCGACGCCACGAAGGTGGTCAACCTGGACCGGCCGATGCGGGCCGACGGCACGGACATCCGGCGGGTCGTCACCGTGTTCGAGAACAGTCCGCCGGACCGGCTGGTGCTGGCGCACGAGACCGGGCACGTCTTCGACCTGCCCGACCTGTACCACCGGCCGGTGGACGGCAAGGGCGACTGGGACACCCATGTCGGGGACTGGGACCTGATGGGCAGCCAGTTCGCGCTGGCGCCGGATCTCTTCGGCTGGCACAAGTGGAAGCTGGGCTGGCTGGAGCCCCGGCAGGTGCGGTGCGTGCAGGAGGGCGGTCCGGTGCGGCTCACGCTGGAGCCGCTGGGGGCGGGCCCGACGACACCGGTGACGGGGGCGGCGGGGGCGCCGTCGTTCGGACTGGGACGCGGCACCAAGCTGGCGGTGGTGCGTACGGGGACGGACACGGCGCTGGCGTTCGAGGTGCGCGGACCGGTCGGCAACGACCGGGCGGCCTGCCGGCCGGGGGTGCTGGTCTACCGGGTGAGCGCCGGCACCCGCTCGGGGCGCGGACCCATCGAGGTGATCGACGCCCACCCGCACACCGAGGCCTGCTGGGAGGACTCCGTCTATCCCCCGCTGGCGGACGCCCCGGTCGCCCTCGGCGAGAGCTTCACGGTCCCCGGTGAGTCCGTCCGGGTGGAGGTCGAGGGCCGCACCGCCTCGGGCGCCTGGACGGTGAAGATCACCACCGGCGACCGGACGGCCCAGGCGTCCTGAACCGCGACGAAGAAGGCCCCCCGCTTGCGCGAGGGGCCTTCTTCGTGTCGTGCGCCGCCAGGGACTCGAACCCCGGACCCGCTGATTAAGAGTCAGCTGCTCTAACCAACTGAGCTAGCGGCGCCTGCTGACGTCGTAGACATTAGCACCACGATCGGCGGGAGGAAAAATCGATATCCGCACGGCCGCCCGGGCCGCCCGCACCGCCGCCCAGAGCAGCACCTCCGGGCCCGGCAGCCAGGGGCGACGGGTGTCGGGGGCGACCAGCCAGCGGGCGAGGGGCGCCGCGTCGGCGCGGGCGGGTGCAGCCGGGGCGGGGACCGTCACCTCGTCGCCGGCGCCGTGGCAGAGCAGGGGCGGGACACCGTCCGTACGGGAGCCGTGCGCGCCCCATTCCTCCCAGGTCAGCAAGGCGGGCAGCCGCTGGGCGGTGCCGACCGCGGCGAACAGCAGCATCCGTCCCCGGTACTCCGCCACGGGACCCGAGCCCGGCCCCTCCTCCCACAGGCGGTCCAGCATCCGTCGCCCGAAGATCCCGGGCACGCTCACCACGTCGAAGACCACGCCGCAGGGCAGGACCACCGGGGCGTCCTGCCGCTCCCCCCAGAGCGTCCGCGTGCCGCACCGGGCGGTGCCCGCCGAGGCGAGCCAGGCGGCGCCGTCCGGGGTGACACCGCTGACGTCGAAGACATTCGGTGTGCTGCTCATACAGATATTTCTACGCGCCGTGAGGACGCGGTTCCGCAGAGTTGCCGGAACTCCTGACGGGAGGAAGGCCGAGCGCGTACCCTGCCACCCGGCATATGCCCCGCCCGTTCGGCCCAGGCAGGGGACGGACCGCGGGCGGCGGGCTCACACGGGGTCGACGTGCCCCGGGCCCTCTCCGCCGCGCATCAGGTCGCGGCCGAACTCGACCATCTTCTTCGCGTAGTCCTCGGTCCACTCGGCGCGCTCGGCGATGTCCGCCGTCGTCAGCCGGTCGAAGCGCCGGGGGTCGGCGAGCTGGGCCGCCGCCATCGCCTGGAACTCCGTCGCCCGGTCCGCGGCGGCACGGAACGCGAGCGTCAGCTCCGTGGCCCGCTCCAGCAGGGCGCGCGGATCCTCGATCGACTCCAGGTCGAAGAAGTGCTCGGGGTCCGAGGCCGCCTGCGCGGGCTCGAACAGCAGGGGCGCGGGGCGCAGCCGCGGCTGGTCCGGGCGCGGCGCGTGCTCCGCCATGACTTCTCCTTCGTACGTCTCGGTGGCCTCCGGGGTGCCGGAGGGCCACCGTCCATTGTCCCGCGCCCCCGCAAGAGGGCGTCCGGCCCGGGGCGGCCGGCCGCCCCCGCGTCCGCGGGCGCGCCGACCGGTGACTACCCAGCTCGCGGGGCGCACAAAGACGGCGGCGGGAACGCGCCGCGGGCGCGCGGGACGACGTACGCCGTGAAGGTGGCGTTCCTCACGTCCGTGCGGAACGGCCGCGGACACCCGTACGGACGACTCCCGGCGTCCGTACGCAACCGGTCACACCCGGACTCACACCTGGACGACCGGTTCGCGGGTGAAGAGGGCGCCCAGTTCCGGGGCGTTCACCCGGCGGTCGGCCAGGCGCAGGCCCTCCCAGACGGTGACCTGGTTGGCGGTGAGGACGGGCTTGCCCAGCTCCTTCTCCAGGGCCGGGATGTGGGCGACGGTGTGCAGCGCGGTGTCCGGCAGCAGCACCGCGTCCGCGTCCGGCGCGTCGGCCGCGCGGGCCAGCGCGAACAGCTCCGGCTCGCCCCAGGTGCCGACCTCGGCCGCCGTGACGATCCCGGAGCTGCTCACCCCGGTCACCTCCGCTCCCCCGTCCCGCAGGAAAGCGGCGAAGAGCTGGGCGACGTCGTCCGGATAGGTCGCGCCGACGGCGACCCGCCGCGCCTCGATCTCCCGCAGCGCGTGCACGAAGCCGAAGGAGGTGGAGGAGGCGGGCATGCCGGCGGCCCGGGCCAGGTCGCGCACCTGCTCGTGGGCGCCCTGCCAGCCGTGTACGAAGCTGCCGCTGGTGCAGGCCCACACCACGGCCTCGGCGCCGGAGAGCCGCAGCTCCTGGAGTCCGGCGGCCAGCCGTTCGGGCGAGCCCATCTCACGCAGCGCGTCCACCCGGTGCGCGTCCTCGCCGATGTCGGTGTGCACCAGGTCCAGACGGACGTCGCTGCCCAGCAACTGCTCGACGCGCGGATAGTCGTCCTCCGCGGAGTGGCCGGGGTAGAGGAATCCCAGTGCGGTCATGTCCAGCCTTCCTGCTGCTTCTCTCCGGGTGCGTCCGGCAGCACCGGACCCGGTGTCTGTCCGGGCAGCACGGTCGGTGCCTGGCTCGGTGACACGGTCCCGGAGCGCGCCGACGCGTCGATCAGCGCCTGATACGGTCCCACCGCTCGGGTACCCAATCGGCGCAGCGCCGCCCACATGGTCACCTGGTTGGCCGAGATGACCGGTATGCGCAGTTCCGCCTCCAGCTGCGGGATCACGTCGTAGGTCGGCAGGTTGGTGCAGGAGAGGAACAGCGCGTGACAGGCGCCGGTCCGGCCGTGGACCGCCTGCCGTGCCATGTCCACCACCTCGCGGTAGGTGACCTTCCAGATGTGCCGGGTCAGCCCCATGTAGGCGCAGCCGGTGACGGTGACGCCCGCCCGCGCCACGTAGTGCTCCAGCGCCCGGGTGACCGACACGGTGTACGGGGTGACCAGGCCGACCCGGCGCACGTCCAGCTCCACCAGCGCTTCGAGCAGCGCGCCGGAGGTGGTGATCGCGGGGACCGCGCCGGCCCGGCTCATCGCCTCGCACATGGCCCGCTCGCCGGCGATCCCGCCGACGAAGCTGCCCGAGGTGCAGGCGTAGGCGACGACCTCGGGGCCGACGGCGGTGAGGGTGCGCACCGCCTCGCCCAGCGTCTCGTGCTCGCTGACCAGCCGGGCGAGGTCGAGGCTCACCTCGACCGGCACGTACGGGGTACGGGTCAGGTGAAGGGAGACGCCGTCCGGGACCCAGCGCCACAGCTCCCGGTCCAGCGCGAAGTCGAAGGGTGCCACCACCCCGACCCCGCGCTGCGGGCTCGGGCCGCCGAGAAGGGAGACGTCCATGACAGGCACCGGCCTCACACTGGGAGACGAGCACACGAAGGAACGCGGAAGAACCCGTGCCGACGACGGTAGGTTCGGGTACCGGTGCGGTCAATCCGCCCGGGTCACCCTCCGGTCAACACCCTGTTGACTCGTCGTCACCGCCCGCCGGACGGCCGCCGGGAGGGACCCGAGGAACCTGGAGACGAGGCCCATGACGACCCCCACGCTGCTCGTGCTGGACGCCGAACCGCTCCCCCGGCTCGGCAGGCTCACCGGCCGGGCAAGGATCGAGCACGCCGACGGGTCGACGCTCGCCGAGCGGCTGCCGCACGCGGACGTGCTGCTGGTGTGGGACTTCACCTCGCACGCGGTGCGCCGGGCCTGGCCGGGCGAGGGTCCCCGGCCCCGCTGGGTGCACACCGCGAGCGCCGGGGTGGACCACCTGCTCTGCCCCGAACTCGCCGCGTCCGACACCGTGGTCACCAACGCGCGCGGGGTCTTCGACGGGCCGATCGCCGAGTACGTCGCCGGTCTCGTCCTCGCCTTCGCCAAGGACCTGCCCAGGACGCTGGCGCTGCAACGGGAGCGGACCTGGCTGCACCGGGAGACGCGCCGGGTGGCGGGGACGCGGGCGTGCGTGGTGGGGTCGGGGCCGATCGGCCGGGCGGTGGCGGGCACGCTGCGGGCGCTCGGGATCACCACGGCACTGGTGGGACGTACGGCGCGGCCCGGGACGCACGGCCCCGAGGACCTGGACCGGCTGCTGACGCGCGCGGACTGGGTGGTCGCCGCGGCTCCGCTGACCGAGGGGACGCGGGGCATGTTCGACGCCCGCCGGTTCGGCGTGATGCAGCCGTCCGCGTACTTCGTCAACGTGGGCCGGGGCGAACTGGTGGTGGAGGAGGCGCTGGTCAGGGCGGTGCGCGAGCGGTGGATCGCGGGCGCGGCGCTGGACGTGTTCGCGGCCGAGCCGCTCGCGCCGGACAACCCGCTGTGGGAGCTGCCGGGGGTGGTCGTCTCCCCGCACATGAGCGGGGACACCGTCGGCTGGCGGGACGAACTCGGGGCGCAGTTCGTGGAGTTGTTCGAGCTGTGGGCGTCGGGGAGGCCACTGGTGAACGTGGTCGACAAGCGGCGCGGGTATGTACCGGGTCACTGACGTCTCCAAGGAGGCCGGATGTCCGAGCTCACCGATCTGACCGCCACCCAGCTCCTCGACGGCTACCGCAAGGGCGAGTTCGGGCCCGTGGAGGTGACCCGCGCCGCGCTGCGCCGGGCCGAGGAGATCCAGCCCGAGGTGAACGCGTTCGTGCGGCTGCTCACCGACGACGCCCTGGAACGGGCCGCCGCCTCCGAGGAGCGGTGGCGGCGGGGCGAGCAGCGAGGGCCGCTGGACGGGGTGCCGGTCACGGTGAAGGACATCCTGCTGCTGCGCGGCGCCCCGACCCTGAAGGGCTCGCGGACGATCGACCCGGCCGGGCGCTGGGACGAGGACGCGCCGTCGGTGGCGCGGCTGCGGGAGCGGGGCGCGGTGTTCCTGGGGAAGACCACGACGCCCGAGTTCGGCTGGAAGGGCGTGACGGACTCCCCGCTCGGCGGGGTCACCCGCAACCCCCACGACCCGGCCCGTACGGCGGGCGGGTCGAGCGGGGGCGCGGCGGCGGCCGTGGCCCTCGGCGCGGGCCCGCTGGCGCTGGGCACGGACGGCGGGGGCAGCGTCCGCATCCCGGCCGCGTTCTGCGGGATCTTCGCGCTGAAGCCGACGTACGGGAGGGTGCCGCTGTATCCGGCGAGCGCCTTCGGCACGCTGGCGCACGTGGGTCCGATGACCCGGGACGCGGCGGACGCGGCGCTGCTGATGGACGCGATCGCCGCGCCGGACTCCCGCGACTGGTCCGGTCTCGCCCCGGCGCCCGGATCCTTCACGGAGGGGCTGGCCGGCGGGGTGCGGGGGCTGCGGGTGGCGTACTCGCCGTCGCTGGGCGGGCAGGTGCGGGTGGACCGCGAGGTCGCGGCGGTGGTGCGGCGGGCGGTGGAGCGGCTGGCGGAGCTCGGCGCGTACGTCGAGGAGACCGACCCCGACCTGGCCGACCCGGTGGAGGCCTTCCACACCCTGTGGTTCGCCGGCGCGGCCCGGGTCATCCAGCACCTGGGCCGGGAACAGCGGGAGCGGCTCGATCCGGGGCTGCGCGAGATCTGCCGGGCCGGCGCCCGGCTGTCGGCGCTGGACTACCTGGCCGCGGTGGACGTGCGCATGGACCTGGGCCGGCGGATGGGCCGCTTCCACGACACCTACGACCTGCTGGTCACCCCGACGCTGCCGATCACCGCGTTCGAGGCGGGCGCGGAGGTGCCGCGGGGGTCGGGGCACCGGCGCTGGACCGGGTGGACGCCGTTCACCTACCCCTTCAACATGACGCAGCAGCCCGCCGCCACGGTGCCGGTCGGTCTGGTGGGCGGGCTGCCCGTGGGGCTTCAGCTGGTGGCCGCCCGGCACCGGGACGCGCTGGTGCTGCGGGCCGCGCACACGCTGTACGAGGCGGGCGTCACAGCCGCCGGAAACTGAGCGTCTCCCCTGCGGCGCCGGTGCGCCACAGGTCGTTGCAGGCGTCGGCGAGGGCGTCCAGTCCCTCCACCACCTGCCCCCAGACGATGCCGGGCACCCAGCCGACGTCGCCGTTGAGCAGCAGGTTGTTCCGTTCGTAGAACAGGGCGAGGTCCACCACGGTGCTGCCGGGGCGGACCTCGCGGTCGTAGCCGTAGGAGGTGCTGCCCAACTCGGCGCCGGAGAAGGTGAAATAGCACAGGTCGCCCGGAATGGGGGTGACTGTGGGGTTTTCCAGGGGTGGCTCCCGGTCCGCGAAGGGCGGGAAGAGGGCGTAGACCTCGTTGCGCGCGTACTTGGCGTGGTAGACGTCGCCGGACAGAGGGAGAGATTTCCAGACGGCTTCGCAGGTGATCGGCGCACGGTCGTCGAGCAACCGCGCGACACCGGTCACCTCGCGCCTGACCAGGGAGATCTCAAGAAATCGGTCGGCCATGCACCCCATGGTCCCGCGCCGGTCAAGACCGCCCGACCGCCGAACGGGGCCGAAACTGGCCGGAATAACTCGCATCGCTTCGGGTAGCCGCGCCGCCATGGCTCCACCACTTCAACCACTGAGACGAATACAAGGGACCTCCGGACCCTCGCGTCGGTCGCTGCTCGCGGGGGTCGCGGCGCTCGGCGCACTGGGTGCCGCGGGCTGCTCACGGGTGCCGACCGCCTCGACGACCGACGGCGGCGACCTGCTCGACCGGCTCAAGGCGGCGGGCGTGGTCCGGCTGGGTATCGCGGGTGAGATCCCCTTCGGGTACATCGACACGGACGGTGAACTGACCGGCGAGGCACCGGAGCTGGCCAAGGTCATCTTCAAACGGCTGGGGGTGGAGCGGGTGCAGCCCGTGCCCACCGAGTTCGGTTCCCTCATACCCGGGCTGAACTCGCAGCAGTTCGACGTCGTGGCCGCGGGGATGTACGTCAACCCCGAGCGCTGTGAGCAGGTCATCTTCTCCGACCCCGACTACCAGATGCTCGACTCGTTCATCGTCCGCAAGGGCAACCCGCTGGGGCTGCGCAACTACCAGGACGTGGTCGAGAAGAAGGCGAAGTTCGCCACCGGCACCGGCTACGCGGAGATCGCGTACGCCGTGGAGGCCGGCTACAAGGAGAGCGACATCCTGATCGTCCCCGATCAGGTCGCCGGCCTGAACGCCGTCGAGGCCGGACGTGTCGACGTCTTCGCCGGAACCGCCCTCACCACCCGCGAGGTGGTCAAGAAGTCCAGCAAGGCGGAGGTCACCGAGGCCTTCCAGCCGATCGTCGACGGCGAACCGCACGTCGACGGCGGCGCGTTCGCCTTCCGGCCCACCGAGACCAAGCTGCGCGACGCGTTCAACGCCGAGCTGGCGAAGCTCAAGGAGAGCGGCGAACTGCTGCGCATCCTCCGGCCGTTCGGGTTCACCGAGGACGAGATGACCGATCTGACCGCGAAGGAGCTGTGCGGCGGATGACCTCAGGACTCTGGGAACGCGTACTCGACGGCGTCTGGGTCACGATCCAGCTGCTCGTGTTCAGCGCGCTGCTCGCCACCGCCGTGTCGTTCGTGGTCGGCATCGCGCGCACCCACCGGCTGTGGATCGTCCGCTTCCTCGCGGGCTTCTACACCGAGGTGTTCCGCGGCACCTCGGCGCTGGTGATGATCTTCTGGGTGTTCTTCGTGCTGCCCCCGGCCTTCGGCTGGCAGCTCGTGCCGCTGTGGGCGGGCACCCTGGCACTCGGCCTGACCTACGGGGCGTACGGCTCGGAGATCGTGCGCGGCGCGCTGGCCGCGGTCGACCCGGCCCAGCGTGAGGGCGGCATCGCCCTCAGCTTCACGCCCTGGCAGCGGATGAAGCTCATCCTGCTGCCGCAGGCGGTGCCGGAGATGATCCCGCCGTTCTCCAACCTGCTGATCGAGCTGCTCAAGGGCACCGCCCTGGTGTCGGTCATGGGCATGGGCGACCTGGCGTTCAGCGCCAACCTGGTCCGCCTGGCGCTGCAGGAGAGCGCGGAGATCTACACGTACATCCTGCTCATCTACTTCGTCATCGCCTTCCTGCTCACCCGGTCGATGCGCGGGCTGGAGAAGAAGCTGAAGGCGGGCGTCGGCAAGGCGCCGAAGAAGAAGGCCGCCGCCGTGCGCGTGCCCGAGGGAAGTGGTGTCTCGTGACGTGGGACTGGGGCGCGGTCGCCGACTTCATGCCGTACTTCTGGGACGGTCTGTGGGTCACCCTGCAGATCCTGGTGTTCGGCTCGCTGATCTCCTTCGTGCTGGGCCTGGTGTGGGCGCTGCTGATGCGGACGCCGACGCGCTGGGTGACCTGGCCGGTCGGCGCCGTCACGGAGTTCGTCCGCAACACCCCGCTGCTGGTGCAGCTGTTCTTCCTCTTCTACGTGCTGCCCGAGTGGGGGATCACCTTCTCGGCGATGACCACCGGCGTCTTCGCCATCGGGCTGCACTACTCGACGTACACGATGCAGGTCTACCGCGCCGGTATCGAGGCCGTGCCGGTGGGCCAGTGGGAGGCGGCGACGGCGCTGAACCTGCCGTTGCGCCGGACGTGGACCGTGGTGATCCTGCCGCAGGCCGTGCGCCGGGTGGTGCCCGCGCTCGGCAACTACGTCATCTCGATGCTGAAGGACACCCCCCTGCTGATGGCCATCACCGTCCTGGAGATGCTCGGCCAGGCGCGGCTGTTCGCCCAGCAGAACTTCCAGTTCACCGAGCCCCTGACGGTGATCGGCGTGGCCTTCATCGTCATCTCCTACCTGGCCTCCCTTGCCCTGCGAGCCCTGGAGCGACGCCTTGTCCACTGACACCCACGCCCCGTTCGAAGAGAAGCCCGAGACCCCGCGCGCGACCGGTGAGCTGATCCGGCTGGAGCGGGTCACCAAGCGCTTCGGGGACCACACGGTCCTGGACAACCTGGACTTCTCGGTCGACGCCGGCAAGCACGTGACGCTGATCGGCCCGTCGGGGTCCGGCAAGACCACGATCCTGCGGCTGCTGATGACCCTGCTGAAGCCCGACGAGGGTGTCATCACCATCGACGGGCAGCAGTTGTTCCCGGCGCCGGAGAAGCAGGTCCGCGAGGTCCGCAAGAAGATCGGCATGGTCTTCCAGCAGTTCAACCTGTTCCCGAACATGTCCGTGCTGCGGAACATCACCGAGGCCCCGGTCACGGTGCTCGGCATGTCCAAGGAAGCGGCCGAGGAGCGGGCGCGGGAGCTGCTGGAGATGGTCGGACTGACCGACCACCTCGACAAGCGCCCGGCCCAGCTGTCCGGCGGCCAGCAGCAGCGGGTGGCGATCGCCCGGGCGCTGGCGATGCGTCCGCAGGTGCTGCTGCTGGACGAGGTCACCTCGGCGCTCGACCCGGAGCTGGTGGCCGGCGTGCTGGACGTGCTGCGGGACATCGCCCGCTCCACGGACATCACGATGCTCTGCGTGACCCACGAGATGAACTTCGCGCGGGACATCTCGGACCAGGTGCTGATGTTCGACTCGGGCCGGGTCATCGAGGCGGGCTCGCCGGAGAAGATCTTCAACGAGCCGGAGCACGACCGGACGCGGCAATTCCTGAGCGCGGTCCTGTAGTCACGGGGCGTGCCCGCCACATCACCCGAGGTCCACGACGTGGGTCATCCCCCTGGCATATGCCAGAGGGTCGGCGCCGCAGTTGAGAGGGCCGCAATCTTGTCAACCCCCGCTCTGTTCAGGCCCTTTGACGGCTATCGTGAAGGGGATTCGTTGACCGGATTGCGGCCCCAGGCCCCTGGACACCGCCCCCCGTCCGCCCGGCGGACGGGACGGTTCCGTCGGGCCGACGAGCGAGCGCAGGGGGAAACCGTGGCGCTGAGGCACGAGCCGACCGCGTCGTACCACTCGGTCCAGGACGCGCTGCGCGTCCTGGAGACGGTGGCGCGGCGCGGCACAGGAATCAACGACAGCGAACTCGCCCGCGAGACCGGCATCGGCACGGAGCGGCTGACCACCCTCCTGCGGATGCTGCGCCGCGAGGCCTACGTCGAGCAGATCACCGACGGCGCGTACGTCACCGGAGCGGCCTTCGCCCGCCTCGGCTCCGCCGACGGGCACCAGGAGGCGTTGCGCGAGACCCTCCAGCACACCCTGGACCGGCTCCGCGACTCCGTGGGCGCCGCCGTCTACCTCAGCCGGTACGTCGACGGCGAGGTCAAGGTCACCCAGTACGCCGACAGCCCGGACACCCCGAAGGTGAACGAGTGGGTGGACTTCCGCTACTCGGCGCACGCGACGGCGGTCGGCAAGAGCCTGCTCACCCAGCTCGACCACGAGGGCCGGCGCGACCACCTGGCCCGGCACCGGCCGGCCCGGCTCACCTCGCGCACCATCACCAGCGACCGCCTGCTGCTGACCCGGCTGGCCTCGCAGCCGCCGACGGTCCCGGTGCTCGACCTCCAGGAGTACGCGGTCGGCACGGTCTGCGCCGCCGTCCCGATCACCGCCGGTTCCTCGGTGGGCTGCCTGGCGCTGTCCCTGCCGCTGGAGCACGCCCACCGGCTGCGCCGGGCCGCCGACACCCTCAACCGCAACGCCGCCCCCGTCCTGCTGTCACTGGCGATCTAGGGTCCTTCGTTCGGACCGTCCCGGCCGTCGGCCGAGGTGGTCGGGAGCACCTCTGCGGACCGGGTATGATTTTCTCCGTCGCCGACCGCGGAAGCGGACGGCGGGAGTCATGCGCCGCTAGCTCAGTTGGTTAGAGCAGCTGACTCTTAATCAGCGGGTCCGGGGTTCGAGTCCCTGGCGGCGCACCGAGAAGGGCCTCTCGTGGGAGCGAGAGGCCCTTTGACGTGCCCGGGACCGCGCCCCGGTCACCTGTCCCGGTCTAGAAGGTGACGTCCGAGCAGGCGTAGAAGGCGTTGCCCGTGTCGTGGACCGTCCACACCGCGAGGATCACGTGGTGGCCGCTCAGCCCGGAGGGCAGCCGGCCGCTGTGCGAGAGCGTCTGCGGCGGGCGCTGACCGTTGTAGGGCACGGTCAGGAACGGCGTGAGGTTGAGGTCGGACCGGGTCAGGTTGTGGTTCTCGTTCCAGCCCGGCCTGGTGACGTAGTACTTGAAGTCGGTCGTGGCGTGCATGGCCGTGAACTGCCACCGGAAGGTGTAGTTCTGGCCGCCGGTGACCCGGGTGGTGGGCCAGGCGCCGCCCGACGGGGTGCGCGGGCTGTCGAGCGGGGCGAAGGACGTGTTGCCCGCCGAACAGAGCCTGCCGTCGGCGGGGCCCGCCGCCGGGAAGCCCTTCGGGCCCTCGACGCTCTGCGGCTCCCACTGGATGGCGCCGCAGTTGGAGACCGAGCCGTTCTGGCAGAGCTTCTGCCGGCTGACCGGCAGGTCGGTGTAGCCGTGGCCGCTGGCCCCGCCGGAGGAGAGCACGAGCGCTCCGGTCGTGGCCAGTCCCACGGCGGCTGCGTACATCTTGGTCCGTCTGCGCATGCTGCCGCTCCTGGGGTGTGGGGGAGTTTCAGTGAGCCGTGCAGGTAGGTCTAGACCAAGTCTCAGGGTAGGGACGAGCCTTGAACATGTCCATACCAATCGCAGGGCCTGTCCCCCGGCCGTTCACGCCCCCTTCTCGCCCCGCCCCGCGCAGAACGCCACCGTCAGGTCCTTCACCAGCACCTTGCGTTCGTAGTCGTCCAGGTGCACCAGGCCGCGCATGGTCAGCCGGGTCACGGTGTCCTCCACCGAGTCCACGACGGAACTCAGCACGCTCGCCCGGTGCTGGGCGTCCAGCGCGGCGATCCGGCGCCGGTGCATCGCGGCGGCCACCTCGGGCGCGTACTCCACCCGCAGCGGCCGCACGGCGAACACCTCCACCCCCACCGGCCCGGCGTCCGCCGCCACCAGCCGGGTCAGCGCGTCCTGGGCCGCCTGCGTCGCGCCCCGCCCGGCGCCCGGCGCGGCCACCGGCACCCGCAGCAGCGCCGCCTCCACGCACGCCCGCAGGTATCCCTCGTGGTCCTCCAGGCCCAGGGTCGCCCGCGCGGTGTCGCGCACCCGCCACACCACCAGCATCGCCACCCGCAGCGCCACCCCGCTGTGGTCGGCCGCCGGCATCGGCTCCCCGCGCCAGTGGCGCAGCCGTACGTCGACCCGGCGGCGCAGCAGCAGCGGGTTCACCCACAGCAGTCCGGTGCGCCGCACGGTCCCCCGGTAACGGCCGAACAGCCCCAGCACCCAGGCCCGTCCGGTCCGCCCGCGGGCCAGCCCGCCGAAGCCGAACAGCCCGAGCGCCCCGGCCCCGGCGAACGCCGCCCACTGGGCGGGCCCGAGCGCCCCGGCCCGGGCGGGCGGACCGAGCGCCTCCACCGCGAGCGGCGGCAGCACCCCCGCCCACCAGGCCGTGGCCGCGCAGCCCGCCGCCCCGCACACCCCCGCGAGCACGCCCGCGATCCCCGGCAGCACCCGGGCGGGCCGCTCCACCAGCGCGGGGTCGACGCCGGGGCCGGCCGGGCGGCCCCGCGCCCCGGCGGGCCGGCCGTCCGTGCCGCCGTCGGGGCGGCGGGCGACGACCGCGGGGCGCAGCCGCACCGCCGCGGGGGCCGGTCCGGGATCGTCACGGAACAGCAGGTGGACGGGGATCTCGGTGGTGGACTCGGTGTGGATCAGCCGGGCCGGGCGGACGGCCGCGGCACTGTCCGCGGGCCTCTCGGACTCGGGGACGTGCTCGGGGGGGACGGGGGATGTCGTGGTGGTCATGCGTGCCTCCAGCCTCCGCGCCAGATGCGTCACATCGGGGGTCACGGGCGGGGCGGCTGCCCGGCGCCCGGGGTGGGTCAGGCGAAGAGCCGCCGCCAGGTCTCCGGGCCCGGGACGCCGTTCGCGGCCTTGCCGCGCCAGCCCTGCGCCCGCTGGAAGTCCGCCACGTTGCGGCGGTCCTCCTCGCCCCAGCGCGGGCCGGGCCCCGTGGTGTAGTGCCGGCCGAACCCCCTCTTCACCAACTGCCGGCCCAGCAGGGTGACGTGGGCGTTCTCCGCTCCCGGGCGGAACGACGCCCGGCCCGGATAGCCCGGCACCCCGTGCGAGGAAGGTGCCCGGACCGAGCCCGCCGAGGCAGAAGCGGAACCTCCACTTAGCGCCGTCGGGTCCCCGTCGGCCGTCGCCGCCCGAGAGGCCGGCGATCCCGGGCGCGGGTCCGCGGCGGCGCCCCGCCGTCCCGGCGTCCCACCGTCCGCCCCGGCCCCGGCGTCCGCCCCCGCCGGAGCGTCCGGCACGGCGGTGACCGCCCCGGTGCTTCCGGGGGCGGCCGGGACACCGCTGCCGGTGGTGTCCGCGCCGTCGGCGGCGGGACCGGAATCCGCCACACCGGACTCGGGAGTAGGCGGCGGCTGGGCGGGGGCGGCGCTCTCCGGAACCGCCCCCGCCGCCCCGTCGGTCACGCCTTTGTAGCGGTACGGCACATAGCGCGCGGAGTTGCTCCAGTAGGCGTACGGAGTGGTCATCCGGCGGGTGTGCGGCGGGGTCTGTTCATAGGCCACGTATTGGGTGCGGGTGGAGTCCGTCCAGCCGCCGAAAAGGACGACGTGCGAACCGTTGTACGGGTCGGCCGCATTGTGGAAGAGCAGGATGTCACCCGGCTGGAGTTCCGCCTTGGTGATTTTGTCGCCGTATTGGGCGAGGCTGCCCGTCCATTCGTTGCCGGGCAGTTTCCACGCCATCGACACGTATCCCGAGCAGTCCTGCCGGTAGCCGTCGGACCAGAACGCGGACACGCTGTACGGCACCTTCTGGCTGACCCAGGAGGCGGCCCGCTTGATGATGTCCGTACGGCTGATCGCGGGGACCGTCACGGGACCCGCCGGCGGCACCGCCGTACCCGTGCGTCCCTCCGGCCCGTACAGCGGGGCGGGCGCGCCCTGCCCGCCACCGGGCCCCTCATCTGCGGGGACGCCCTGCCCGGCGGAGAGCCGGGTGTCCTGGACGGCGACCGCGGGGACCGGGTGCGCGCCCAGGGCGGCGGACGTCACGGCGGCCACGACCAGCGCGGTGCGGCGCGCCGCGGAACGCCGCAACCACCGCCCGGCGAGGGGAAGCGGCCGCGCCCGCCGCTCCTGCGCGCAGCCGGGGCACGCGCAGTCTCCGGCCGGATCGAATTCCTCGAACACCGGAGACTCCATGCGATTCCCCTCACATTCCCGGAACGTTTCTCCGCAACTGTGCACGACGGTCAGTGTCGCAACGGTCGCCCCGGCGCGCACTTTGACGGTCCGAATGATGTAAAGCCCCCCTCGCCCGGACCGTCCGGACCGGGCGGCCGGGCCGGCGCGGCCACGAGCACCCTCCGGAGTCCTGTAGAGTTCTGCCGTCAGCAGGCGCCGCTAGCTCAGTTGGTTAGAGCAGCTGACTCTTAATCAGCGGGTCCGGGGTTCGAGTCCCTGGCGGCGCACCGACACGACGGGCTCCTCGTTCCACGAGGGGCCCGTCGTTTTTTGGCCGGAAACTCTCTCGCCCCCGTTGAGCGTGACGCTCTCGTTCCCCGTAGGGAACTGTGACATCACGAGGCGCGCTCAGCCGTCACAATGGTCCCTTATGACCGGTGTGCACCGTGTTTCGCATCTTGCGATCATGATGAACGAACCGGGAACCTGGACCCTTCAAAAGACCGCCGCACCGCGGCCGTTGGGGGACGGCGAAAACCGGCTGCCGGTCCGGACGGGGCGAGGGACCCCGTCACCGGTCCCGGTGACCGAGGGGGATCATGCAACCGGAAGGACACGGGGACGTGTCTATAGGGTGTGCGTGACGTGGTGACAGCGGTCCGCCACTGACACGTCCGGAGGTCGAGGGGGACCGACGACGGACGCAGGAAAGCGACGAAACACGCGCTCGTGACGCGTGTGGGGGGATGATCATGACGTCGACGCCGACGGGCGCCCACCGGGACGACGACCCGTCCCAGACCACCCAGCTCAGGGTGCCCGGCCATCGGAACTGGAACACGGGCACGTTCCGCAGGATCAAGAAGGCGCTGCCGAGATACGACTACGAGCACTACAGCCGGCTCGCGGGTCCCCTCACCCAGCCCGATCCGAGCAGGCCGTACCGGGTCCAGTACCGCTCGCTGATCTCGCAGGAGCCGCACCGCATCCGCATCGCGCTGATGCTGCTGGCGGCTCCCGTGCTGTCCCTGGTGCTGCTGGTGTGGCTGCTCCAGCCCTCGCACTGGACGGAGCGCGATTACCCGGCGTTCGAGTGGCTGCCCGCCCTCGACGTCGTCATGCTCGTCTCGATCGGTCTGATCGAGCTCTTCCGCTGCCTGAACGTGGTGTCGAACGCGCACGCGACCCTGGTCGCCCGCGACCCGGTCCCGGTGGTGCCCGAGACCGGCACCCGGGTGGCCTTCCTCACCTCCTTCGTGCCCGGCAAGGAGCCGCTGGAGATGGTGACGAAGACCCTGGAGGCGGCCGTGAGGATCCGCCACCGAGGTCTGATGCACGTCTGGCTGCTCGACGAGGGCGACGACCCCGAGGTGAAGGCGGTCTGCGAGCGCCTCGGCGTGCACCACTTCTCCCGCAAGGGCGTCGCGAAGTGGAACCAGGCGAAGGGCCCGCACCGGGCCAAGACCAAGCACGGCAACTACAACGCCTGGCTCGACGCGCACGGCGACCACTACGACTTCTTCGCCTCGGTCGACACCGACCACGTGCCGCTGCCGAACTACCTGGAGCGGATGCTCGGCTTCTTCCGCGACCCGGACGTCGGCTTCGTCATCGGCCCGCAGGTCTACGGCAACTACGACAACTTCGTCACCAAGGCCGCCGAGTCCCAGCAGTTCCTCTTCCACGCGCTCATCCAGCGGGCCGGCAACCGCTACGGCTCGCCGATGTTCGTGGGCACCTCCAACGCCGTGCGCATCAAGGCGCTGAAGCAGATCGGCGGCCTGTACGACTCGATCACCGAGGACATGGCGACCGGCTTCGAGATGCACCGCGCCAAGAACCCGGACACCGGCCGCAAGTGGCGCTCGGTCTACACCCCGGACGTGCTGGCCGTCGGAGAGGGCCCCAACGCCTGGACGGACTTCTTCACCCAGCAGATGCGCTGGTCGCGCGGTACGTACGAGACGATCCTCAAGCAGTACTGGAAGGGCTGGTACTCGCTCCCGCCGAGCAAGCTCTTCAACTACACCATGATGATCATCTTCTATCCGATGTCCGCCCTGAACTGGATCCTCGCGGCGCTGAGCTGCGCGTTGTTCCTGGGCCTGGGCGCCTCGGGTGTGAACATCGACCCCGCCGTCTGGCTGATGCTCTACGGCAACGCCTCCGCGCTGCAGATCGGCCTGTACGTCTGGAACCGCCGTCACAACGTCTCCCCGCACGAGCCGGAGGGCTCCGGCGGTGTGGCCGGCATGGTGATGTCCGCGCTGTCGGCGCCGCTGTACGCGAAGGCGCTGATCGACTCGGTGCTGCGCCGCAAGAGCAAGTTCGTGGTCACCCCGAAGGGCGACTCGGCCAGCCCGGACACCTGGTTCGGCACCTTCCGCTACCACTGGTACTTCATCCTGATCTTCGGTGGCTCCATCGCCGCGGGCTTCGTCTTCGGGCACTCCCACCCGGCGATGGTCATCTGGGCCACCTTCGCCCTGCTCATCACCGCGGCGCCGATGTTCGCCTGGCGCCACGGCATGCGGCAGGACCGCAAGAAGCCCGGCGCCCACGCGGCGGGTCAGCACCGCGAGGACGCGACCCCGGCCGACGGCGTGCGGCTGCCGCAGCAGCACGCCCCGCACCAGCCGCAGTCCCGGCCCCACTGGGCCGGCTCGCACGGTGCTCCGGGCGGATCCGGGGGCCCCGAAGGGCCGGGAGGGCCCGGGGGCCACAACCCCGGCGACGACCAGACCATGCAGATCGCCCTTGGTGGACTTGGGGGACGTAAGGAATGACTGACCGTGCAGGCCGCCGTCGCGCCCGTCGGATCGCGATAGGCACGGCGGTGGTACTCGCGCTGGCCGGAATGAACGGGCCGTGGCTGTACCGCTTCGGGACCGAGAAATACCACCAGTACAAGATCGATCAGCCGGAGTACAAGGCCGCGAACGGCAAGTGGGAGATCGTCGAGTTTCCCGAGGAGTACCGGCAGAACACCATCCACGCGGCGCTGCTGCGCACCGGCAAGGTGCTGCTCGTCGCGGGGTCGGGCAACGACCAGGACAACTTCGACGCGAAGCGGTACGACACCCGGATCTGGGACCCGGTCAAGGGGACCGTCAAGAAGGTCCCCACGCCGTCGGACCTGTTCTGCACCGGGCACACCCAGCTCGCCAACGGCAACCTGCTGATCGCGGGCGGCACCAAGCGGTACGAGAAGCTCAAGGGTGACGTGAAGAAGGCCGGCGGCCTGATGCTCGTCCAGAACGAGAACCCGGACAAGCCGATCACCCTCCCGGCGGGCACCAGGTTCACCGGCAAGGAGAACGGCAAGACCTTCGTCTCGAAGGACCCGGTGCTGGTGCCGCGCGCCGAGAAGAAGTTCGACCCGCAGACCGGCGAGTTCCTGGGCAACACCCCGGGCGTGGGCCGCATCTACGTCGAGGCGCAGAAGGAGGGCGCCAAGTACGAGACCGGCACGCAGGACAACTACCGCGTGCACGGGCTCACCGGCGCCGACGCCCGCAACACCTACGGCATCGCCGAGAAGCTCGCGATGGACAAGAAGGACTTCCAGGGCATCCGGGACGCCTTCGAGTTCGACCCGGTCGCCGAGAAGTACATCAAGGTCGACCCGATGAAGGAGGCCCGCTGGTACCCGACGCTCACCACCCTGAGCGACGGCAGGATCCTCAGCGTCTCCGGCCTCGACGACATCGGCCAGCTGGTCCCGGGCAAGAACGAGGTGTACGACCCGAAGACCAAGGAGTGGACCTACACCGACGAGGAACGCCAGTTCCCGACGTACCCGGCGCTGTTCCTGATGCAGAACGGCAAGGTCTTCTACTCGGGCTCGAACGCGGGCTACGGACCGGACGACGTGGGCCGTGACCCGGGCGTCTGGGACGTGGAGACCAACAAGTTCAAGAAGGTCCCGGGGCTCAGCGACCCGAAGCTGATGGAGACGTCCAACACGGTGCTGCTGCCGCCCGCCCAGGACGAGAAGTACATGGTGATCGGCGGCGGCGGGGTCGGCGAGTCCCCGCGGTCCAGTGAGAAGACCCGGATCGTCGATCTGAAGGCCGACGACCCGAAGTTCGTCGACGGGCCGTCGCTGGACAAGGGCACGCGCTACCCGCAGGCGTCGATCCTGCCGAACGACGAGGTGCTGATCTCCGGCGGCTCGCAGGACTACCGCGGCCGCGGTGACTCCAACGTCCTCGAGGCGCGCATCTACGACACCGGGCGCAACGAGCTGAGGCGGGTCGCCGACCCGCTGGCGGGCCGCAACTACCACTCGGGGTCGATCCTGCTGCCCGACGGCCGGGTGATGTTCTTCGGCTCGGACTCGCTGTACGCCGACAAGGCCAACACCAAGCCGGGCGAGTTCGAGCAGCGCATCGAGATCTACACCCCGCCGTACCTGTACGGCGACCAGGAGCGGCCCGACCTGTCCGGCGGGCCGCAGACGATCGAGCGCGGCACGTCCGGCACGTTCACCTCGCGGGACGCGGCGTCGGTCAAGAAGGTCCGGCTGATCCGGCCGAGCGCCACCACCCACGTCACCGACGTGGACCAGCGTTCGATCGCCCTGGACTTCACCACCGACGGCGACAAGGTCACGGTGACGGTGCCGAAGAACAAGAACCTGGTCCAGTCCGGCTGGTACATGCTCTTCGTCACCGACGGCGACGGCACGCCCAGCAAGGCCCAGTGGGTGCAGGTGCCGTAGCGCGCCGGTGGAGACACGCCGAGGGGCGCCGTGCTCGTCGCACGGCGCCCCTTTCGCGTCCCGTTCTTCCCCGCGGGCGGCCGGTCAGCCGGCCGATCCGCGGGCCAGGGCCAGCGCGTAGTCGGCCCACCACTGCCCGGCCTTCGGCCCGCCCTTGCACTCGCCGTCCGACTCCCCCGGGCGCTTGATCCACAGGTAGGCGTCGACGAGCGGGTCGGCCGTCCGGGTCGTCGGGGTCTCGCCGAGCGCCCGGCCGGGCGGGTTGCACCAGCGTTCGTCCGCGTCGCCCCCGGTGTAGGGGCCGTTGCCGTTGCGGCTGGTGTCGATGACGAAGGGCTTGCCGCCGACCTTGGCGGACAGCTCCTTGCCGTAGGCGATGGAGTCCTCGGTGGTGTAGAAGTTCGACACGTTCACCGCGAAGCCGTCGGCCTGCTCGATGCCCGCCTGCTTCAGCGGCTCGAAGATCTGGTCGGGGTTGCCCCAGCCGGCGTTGCCGGCGTCCAGGTACACCGAGGTGTTCTTCAGGCCCTTGAGCTGGGCGACGGCCCCCTTGAGGAGGTCGTACCGCTCCTCGTGGAACTCCTCCGGGGTGCAGCCGTCCACCAGGTGCAGCACCGCGTCCGGTTCGAGCACCACCGTCGCCGGCCGGTCCCCGATGCCCTTGGCCACCGCGCCGACGAACTCCCGGTAGGCGTCGCCGTCCTCGGCGCCGCCCTGCGAGTACTGGCCGCAGTCGCGGTGCGGGATGTTGTAGAGGACCAGGACCGCCCGCCGGCCGACCTTGTCGGCGTTCTCGGTGAGCTCGCGGGTCTGCTCCTCCGGCTTCTCCGGGCTGATCCACTCCGCCACCGGCTGCTCGGCTATCTTGCGGAGCTGCTCGGCCTCCGCCTTCCTGCCGTCGTGCCGCAGCTCGGCCACCTTGCGCGCCGCGAGACCGTCCGGGTTGACCCAGAAGGGAGCCGCCTCCTTGGGCTGCTGCGTGACAGCCCGCGGGGCCTCGCCCTCCTTGTCGTCACCCCCGGAGGAACATCCCGCGAGCAGCAGTGCCGCCCCCAGCACCGCTGCGGACGCCCGCCCTCCGGCGAACGCCCCGACCCCCCTGCTGCCGTACATCCAACCCCCCTTGGGTGCACTCGTTCCACGTCTTCCGAGCCCCAATCCTGGCATACGTCCCGAGGCGTCAGGACGGCCGAGTCCGCCTTGTCCACGGCCTGTTACAGCGGGCCCCGGCCGGGCGGACCGCCGCGGTGCCGGGTGCGTGCGGATCCTCGGCCACCTGCGCCGATCACGGAAAGCGACCGGTCCGGGACTTGACGTGGACCGACCCCTGGGCCGGGCCGGGCTTTCCCTCTAGAGTCGGGAGCACCGGCCGGCCGGTGCCCCCGGCCGGTGCTTCCGTGCGCCTTCTCCGGCCTCCCGCGCGTCCCACCGGGTCACTCCCGCGGCCCGGGCTCCGCGCGGTGGAGGACCGGCCCGGTCGGCGGCCCCCGGGGAGCGGGTCGTCGGCCGGGCCGGGCGACCGCGCCGCCACGGGCGCTCAGGCGTGGGGCGCGTCCCCGCGGGCGTTCACGCGTCGGTGAGGTACGCCGAGACGACCACGTTCGCCGAGTAGGCGCCGGTCGTGCGGTCGTAGGTGCCGCCGCAGGTGATCAGCCGGAGCTCGGCGCGCCCCTCGTGGCGCGGGCCGTACGCCTGGCTCGCGTCGAAGCCGTCCCGGTCGAGCACGCGGACGTCCTCGACGGTGAACTCGGCGACCGTGCCGTCCGCGCGGGCCACCCGGATCTCCTGCCCGGGCTCCAGTGTGTCCAGCCGGTGGAAGACGGCGGGCCGGGTGTCGGTGTCGACGTGCCCCACCAGCAGCGCGGTGCCCACCGCGCCCGGGGCCACCCCGTCCGCGTACCAGCCGACCTCGCCCGCCCGCTCCGGCGGGGGCGGCTCCGGGGCGCCGCGCTCGTCCAGGCCCCGGGCGACGACCGGGGCGCGCAGCTCCAGGCCGGGGATGAAGAGGGTGAGGGGCTCGGCGGCCTTCAACGGCCGGTGCACGGTGGGCAGGTCGAACAGCGGCGGGCGTCCGGCCGCCGCCATGTCGCCGGTGGCCGGCCCGGCCGTCCCGGCGGGCACCTCGGTCAGTCCGCGGCCCCACAGCCACAGCCCGAGCAGCAGCACCACCCAGACCACGCCGGCGGGCAGCCGCCGCCGTACGGACCGCAGGCCCGTTCCGGTCGTCTCCACGTCGTCCCCGTCCGTCACGCCGCGCATGGTCCCGGTCAACCCGTCCCCCTGCCGCGCCGGGCCTGACGGCGGGCCCGGCGGTGGACGGTGAGGGCGGCGGTCCCGGCCAGCGCCAGCGCGACCACCGTCTGCGCGGTGCCGGGCCCGTGCCGCTCGCGGTCGGCGGCGACGGCGCGCGCGGTGCCGCCGCCTCCGGCGTTCACGGGGGCCACGGGCGAGGGGTGGGTCTGCGGGGTCTGCGGGGTTTGCGGGGTTTGCGGGGTCGGCGGGGCTTGGGCGGCCGGGGGTGCCGGTTCGCCGGCGGGGGCCGGGTGCGGGTTGATCTGGAGGGCCGCCTTGCGTTCGGTGCCGTCGCAGGCGTACGTCACCGCGTACGTCCCGGCGGTGAGGGTGGACCGTACGCGGCCGTCGCCGGCGAGTCCGTCGCCGGTGCGGGTGAGGCGGGCCTCGGACACCAGCGCCGGGGACTGCGCGACCGCCTCGCGTGCGTCGCACCCGGTCACCCTCAGGGCGATGTCACTGCCGGGGGCGGGGGCCGCGGGGGCCACCGAGAGACCCCCGCCGTCCGCCGCCCAGGCCATCGGACCGAGCGCGGTGACGGCCAGGACACCCGCGCAGAGAGCGAGTCGCCGCTTACCCATCGTGAACCTCCAGACACTTCGGAGGTTCCCCCGCGCCGTCCGGCCCCGCACCCCCGCACGCCCCGCACTGCGCCGTGCGGGTGAAGTGGGGGACGTGCGGGGGCGGCGTACGGGGGTCGCGCGGGGACGCCCGGCGGAGGCCCGGGGTCAGACGAGGTCGACGATGTCCGCGATGGAGTCGACGACCTTCGACGGCCGGTACGGGAAGTTCTCCACCTGCTCCGGCCGGGTCAGCCCGGTGAGCACGAGGAATGTCTTCATGCCGGCCTCGATGCCCGCGAGCACGTCGGTGTCCATGCGGTCACCGATCATCGCGCTGCTCTCCGAGTGCGCCCCGATGGTGTTGAGCCCGGTGCGCATCATCAGCGGGTTGGGCTTGCCCGCGAAGTACGGCTGCCTGCCGGTCGCCTTGGTGATGAGCGCGGCCACCGCGCCGGTCGCCGGGAGCGGTCCCTCGGTGGAGGGGCCGGTCTCGTCGGGGTTGGTGCAGATGAAGCGGGCGCCGGCGTTGATCAGCCGCACCGCCTTGGTCATCGCCTCGAACGAGTACGTCCGGGTCTCGCCGAGGACCACGTAGTCGGGGTCGTGGTCGGTGAGGATGTAGCCGATGTCGTGCAGCGCGGTGGTCAGCCCGGCCTCGCCGATGACGTACGCCGACCCGCCGGGCCGCTGGTCGTCGAGGAACTTGGCGGTGGCCAGGGCGGACGTCCAGATGTTCTCGATCGGCACCTCCAGGCCCAGCCGGCGCAGCCGGGCGTGCAGGTCGCGCGGGGTGTAGATCGAGTTGTTGGTGAGCACCAGGAAGGGCCGCCCGGACTCGCGCAGCTTCTTGATGAAGGAGTCGGCGCCGGGGATCGGCACACCCTCGTGGATCAGTACCCCGTCCATGTCGGTGAGCCAGGACTCGATGGGCTTGCGGTCTGCCATGTGCGGGATCTCCTGCCGTACGCGGTCCTGCCGTGCGCCCCAGCCTAAACAGACCCGGATCATGAGGGAACGGCCGCCCGGGGGCGGGGTGCTCAGCCGCGACGCCGGCGGGCGAACAGCACGGCCAGGGCGCCGGTGCGGACGGCCCCGGTGGCGAGGGCGAGGACCTGGGGGCCGGTGCCGGTCCCGGCGAGTTCCTCGGCGAGGGAGAAGCCGTCGCGTCCGGGGGCGCCGTCGACGCGGAAGCGGTAGTCGTCGGACTGCCCGACCCAGTCGCCGTCGCCGATGGACGCCCCCAGGCCAAGCCCGCGCGGCACCTACCCGTCCTGTCCGAACACCGGCGCCAACACCAACTCCGCCGCCCCCTCCGCGACCCCCCTCCTCTCCCCCGAGACCACCCGCACCGGCACACCCCCCTCCCCGGTCCGCCGCGCCCGCGCCTCCAGCACCGCCCGCACCCCCCGTACGAACGGCTCCGGATCCCCCTCCACCGTCCGCCCGCCCAACAGCACCCGGTCGATGTCCAGCAGCCCCACCAGATTCGCCGCCCCGGTCCCCAGCACCCGCGCCGCCTCCGCCGTCTCCCCCCGCGCCACGGCCGCCAGGCACAACGCCTCCACGCACCCCCGGTCCCCGCACCCGCACGGCGGCCCGTCCAGCTGCACCACCTGGTGCCCGAACTCCCCCGCCCCGGTCCGCGGCCCCCGGTGCACGCTCCCGCCGATCACCAGCCCGGCCCCCAGCCCCGTACCGAGGTGCAGATAGGCGAACGAGCCGCCCTCGCCCCCGACCGCCAGCCCGAGCGCCACCGCGTTGGTGTCCTTGTCGACGACCACGGGCACCGCCCCCAGCCGCTGGGACAGCCGCTCGGACAGGGCGTCACGCAGCGGAAAACCGTCCCACTCGGGGAACCCCGTCACCCGGTGCAGCACCCCCCGCCGGTGGTCGAGCGGCCCGGGCAGCGCGACCCCCACGCCCAGCAGGGACCCCCCGGAGCCGCGCCCCGGAACCACCGCCGCCAGTTCCTCCACCACCGACGCGACCCGCCCCAGCACGGCCTCCGCCCCGGCCCCCAGATCCAGCGGCACGCGCCGCCGCGCCACCACCGTCCCGTCGAGGTCGGCCAGTACGGCCCGCAGTTCGTCGCGGTCCAGGTGCACGCCCACCGCGTGCCCGGCCTCCGGGACCAGCCGCAGCACCGTGCGCGGCTTGCCGCCCGTGGACGCGCGACGCCCGGCCTCCACGGCGAGGCCCTCCTCCCGCAGCCGGGCGGTTATCTTGCTGACCGCCTGCGGGGTGAGCCCGGTGCGCTCGGCGAGCTCCAGCCGGCTGATGCCCTCCGCGCCCGCCGTGCGCAGCAGGTCGAGCACGAGCGCGGTGTTGTGGCTGCGCAGGGCGAGCAGGTTGGCCCCGCCGTTCGCCCCGCGCATCCCTGAGCCGTTCGCGCCCCGCAGGCCGGCGCCGTACGTCCTGTTCACCCGCCCATTGTGGCTCGCCCTTGCACTTTGGCAACAGCGTTGCGAAAGTAGGACCATGACTGGCACTCCCCTCCGCGTCGGCCTCGTGGGCTACGGCCTCGCGGGCTCCGTGTTCCACGCCCCGCTGATCACCGCGACCCAGGGCCTCGCGCTCGACACGGTCGTCACCTCGAACCCGGAGCGTCAGGCGCAGGCCCGCGCCGCGTTCCCGGACGTGACGGTCGCCGCCTCGGCAAACGAGCTGTGGGCCCGCGCCGGTGAGCTGGACCTGATCGTCGTCGCGTCCCCGAACCGGACGCACGTCCCGATCGCCACCGCCGCCCTCGAGGCCGGTCTGCCGGTCGTCGTGGACAAGCCCGTCGCGGGCACGGCGGCGGAGGCCCGCACACTCGCCGCCCTCGCCGAGAAGCGCGGCCTGCTCCTGTCCGTGTTCCAGAACCGCCGCTGGGACAACGACTTCCTCACCCTGCGCCGGCTGGTCGCGGACGGCGAGCTCGGCGAGGTGTACCGCTTCGAGTCGCGTTTCGAGCGCTGGCGCCCGCAGCTCAAGGGCGGCTGGCGGGAGTCCGGCGACCCGGCGGAGGTGGGCGGTCTGCTGTACGACCTCGGCAGCCATGTCGTCGACCAGGCCTTGGTCCTCTTCGGCCCGGTGACCTCCGTGTACGCCGAGACCGACGTCCGCCGTGAGGGCGCGCGGACCGACGACGACACGTTCCTGGCGCTGACCCACGAGAGCGGGGTCCGCTCGCACCTGTACGTCTCCGCGACCACCGCCCAGCTCGGCCCGCGCTTCCGCGTGCTCGGCTCGAAGGCCGGCTACGTCAAGCACGGCCTCGACCCGCAGGAGGCGGCCCTGCGCGACGGCCTGCGCCCGGGCGCAGACGCCACCGAGTGGGGCACGGAGCCGGAGGAGCTGTGGGGCCGTGTCGGCTCCGGCGAGTCCCCGGTGACCGGCGGCGGCAGCCCGGTACGGACGCTGCCGGGCGACTACCCCGCCTACTACGCGTCCGTGGCGCGGGCGTTGCTGGCCGACGGCCCCAACCCGGTGACCGCGCTGGAGGCGGCTGCGGCCCTCGACGTCCTTGAGGCGGCGCGCCGTTCGGCGGCCGAGAAGGTGACGGTGACCCTGTGACCACCCCGAAGCAGTCCCCCGAGCTCACGCCGACGGTGGAGGAGCTGGAGGCGCAGGAACGCCGCCTGGTGTTCCGGCAGTTCACCCATGAGGACGCCTGGGCGCTCGGCTCTCTGCTGGTGGAGCTGGCGCGCGAGCGGCAGGCGCCGGTCGCGGTCGACATCCACCGCGGGGGGCAGCAGCTCTTCCACGCCGCGCTGCCGGGTTCCACGCCCGACAACGACGCGTGGATCGCCCGCAAGCGCCGGGTGGTGGAGCGTTACGGCTCCGCTTCGTACCTGGTGGGGGCGCGGTTCCGGGCGAAGGGCACGACGTTCGAGGAGTCGTCGCGCCTCGACCCGGACACCTACGCGGCCCACGGCGGCTCCTTCCCGGTCACCGTCGAGGGCGTCGGCGTCATCGGCGCGGTGACGGTCTCGGGCCTGCCCCAACTCCAGGACCACCGCCTGGTCGTGGAGGCGCTCGAGCACTTCCTGTCACGGGCGTAGCCCGGGTCACACGACCAGGAGGAGCAGGAGGACGACGAGGGTCGCGTCCCGCCGCCGGCGCTCGGCGGCGGCGGGACGCGGCCCTCGTCCGTCACCGCCGCCTCACGCCCGCGCCAGCACCTGCCGTTGCCGGCCCAGCCCCGTGACCTCCAGTTCGACCACGTCGCCCGGCCTCAGGTACGGCTTCGGCTCGGGCCGGCCCATCGCCACCCCGGCCGGGGTGCCGGTGTTGATGACGTCGCCCGGGTACAGGGTCATGAACTGGCTGACGTACCGCACGACCTCGCCGACGGGGAAGATCTGCTCCGCCGTCGTACCGTCCTGCTTCAGCTCGCCGTTGACCCACAGCCGCAGGGAGAGGGCCTGCGGGTCAGGCACCTCGTCGGCGGTGACCAGCCACGGCCCGAGCGGGTTGAACGTCTCGCAGTTCTTGCCCTTGTCCCAGGTGCCGCCCCGCTCGATCTGGAACTCCCGCTCGGAGACGTCGTGGGCGACGGCGTACCCGGCGACGTGCGCGAGTCCGGCCTCGGCCGACTCCAGGTACCGCGCGGTGCGTCCGATCACGACCGCCAGCTCGACCTCCCAGTCGGTCTTGGCGGACCCGCGCGGGATGAGCACCGTGTCGTCCGGGCCGACGACGGTGTCCGGTGCCTTGAAGAAGATCACCGGCTCGGCGGGCGGCTCGGCGCCGGTCTCGCGGGCGTGGTCGTGGTAGTTCAGCCCGATGCACACGATCTTGCCGATCCGCGCGAGCGGCGGCCCGATCCGCGGTGCCGCCCCGGCCGGCACGGGCAGTGCGCCGGCGTCGGCGGCGGCCCTGATCCGGCCGAGGGCCTCCGCGTCGGCCAGCAGCGTCCCGTCGATGTCGGCGACGAGTCCCGTCAGGTCCCGCAGGGTGCCGTCGGCGTCGAGCAGCGCGGGCCGCTCCTGTCCCGGCGTGCCGACTCGCAGCAGCTTCATGGTCACGTCTCCCTCACTCGCGGGCGCCCGCCCGACGAGGAACGACCGGTGCGGCGGGCGCGGCCGTCGGAGGACCGGCCGATCCTCCAGGCCGGGCGCTCCACCGCGCAAGACCCGGTTCACGTACTGGACCGCGCCCGTGCCGTCGCCGCCGCGTGGCTCACCGGTACAGCACGGACCGCTCGACCACGCTCCACGTGGTGGAGGTGACCACGTACAGGGCGGCGGCCAGCGGGACGACGGCGACGGTGACCAGGGTGAAGAAGGACATGAACGGCATCACCTTCATCACCCCGCCCATGGCGGCGGCGCCCGGTACCTGCGGGTCCGCGCCGCCCGTCCCCGTGCCCGCCATCGCCGCCGAGGCCTCCGTCATCCGGCGGGAGAGCCGGTAGCTGAAGTACGCGACGACCGCGACGACCGCGAAGAGGCCGAGGTACACGAGCCCGGCCCCGCCGAGCATCCCGCCGTCGCCGAGCGCGTCCGCCCACCGGTGGCCGAGGGGGGCGTCGAGCAGCCGGTGGCCGAGGAGTTCGTTGGGCTCGCCGCCGATCGTGCCGCTGGAGAAGAGGTGGTAGAGCAGGAAGAACGCGGGGAGCTGGAGCAGGCTGGGCAGGCAGCCGGACAGCGGGGACACCTTCTCCTCGGCGTGCAGTTCCATCACGGCCTTCTGCAGCTTCTCGGGGTTCTTGCCGTGCTTGCGGCGCAGTTCGGCCAGGCGCGGCTGGAGCGCGGTCCGCGCCTTCTGGCCGCGTGCGGCGGCCCGGGACAGGGGGTGGACGAGGAGCCGTACCAGGGCGGTGAAGGCGATGATCGCGGCGGCCGCTGCGGACGGGCCGAACAGCGGCTGGAGCAGGTCGGCGATGTGCGCGACCAGGCTGGCGAAGACGGACATGGGTGAGCCCTCCGGGGGTCTCGTCGTGCCGGGGGTCCCGGCGCGACGGGCGGCCGGGACGGGATCGGGAAGGTCGGCATGACGACCCGCGCGCAGGCGTGCGGAACGGAGGGATCGTTGTGAGAGATGCCCTGCGAGGTCCCCTACGGGGATGCCCTACGCGGCGGTCGCCGGGAGGGCGTGTCCGGGCGCTCGGGGGCGGGTGCGCCCCTTGGCGTCGGGATCTCGCTGGGGGAGGAAGGCGGTACGCCGGTCGCGGTCGCGCAGGGCCGTGCGTACCCGGGTGGGCGGCACGGCGGGCGCGGAGCGGGCGGCGATCACGGCGCACACGGTGAGGGCGGCGCCGGCCGCGGCGGTCGCGGCGAGGGTGACGTGGACCAGGGAGAGTCCGCCGTCGGGGGCCGGGGTCAGCAGCAGGGCGACCTGGAGCAGCGGGAAGAGCAGGGCGAGGAGGGTGCGCGCGGAGCGCGTGGCGGGCCGTCGGGCGGTCATGTGCCGTGCCCCCCTCTCCGCCTCGTGGTGCATGGTGCACCGCATTGTGCCAGTTCCCGCCGTAGGGCGGGTGTCAGGCCGGGTCGGTCTCCACGGGCTGCAGCAGCCGCTTGGGCTTGAGCAGTGCCCGGCTGACCGGGTCCGCGGGGTCCCGGCTGAGATCCGGCCCCGGTACCACTTCGACGTCCGGCACGGCCACGACGGTTCCGCAGGCGGGGCAGTCGCTGTACGGGCCGAGTTCGGTGCCGCACGCGGCGTGCCGGAAGATCCGCAGCTGCTGCTTGGTGAGCTGCTCGCGCCCCCAGAGCCCGAGGGCGCGCAGGGTGGGCCACAGCGCGATGCCGCGGTCGGTGAGGACGTACTCGTCGCGGGGCGGGGACTCCTGGTAGCGGCGCTTCTCGAGGACGCCCTGCGCGGTGAGCGACTGGAGGCGGGAGGCGAGGACCGCGCGCGGGATGCCGAGGTGGACGAGGAAGTCGTTGTAGCGCCGCACGCCGTAGAAGGCGTCGCGGATGACGAGCAGCGTCCAGCGTTCGCCGATGACTTCCAGGGCGCTCGCGATGGAGCACTCCTGCGTCGCGTAGTCCTTGCCCAGTGCCATGCCGTCCACTGTAACCACTTTTACGTTTGTTGGTTCATTGACTGAACCTACCAGTGCTACCGTAGGCGTACTCCAGTAGGTTCAATGAGCGAACCTACCCGCGCCGCCACCCGCCAACCGTCCCCGATCCCGCAGAGGACCCCGACGACATGACCGCCACCCCCGCCTCCGCAGCGCGGGCGCAGGACACCACCCCGCGCACCGCCGCCCCCGGGTCCGCGCCCGCCGCCGGGTCGCCCCGCCCGGGCGCCACCCTGGCCCTCACCAGCGCCGCCACCGCCGTGGCGCTGATGACGTACACCGCGCCGATCGTGACGCTCCCCGCCACCGCCGCCGCCCTGCACACCCCGCTGTCCGCGCAGGCCTGGCTGCTCAACGGCACCCCCCTGGGCCTCGCCGCCCTGCTGCTGGTGGCCGGCAGCCTCGCCGACGACTACGGCCGCCGCCGGATCTTCGTCTGGGGCACCCTGGCGCTCGGCGTCACCACCGCCCTCGGCGCCCTGGCCGGCTCCACCTGGCTCTTCACCCTGGCCCGGATCGCCCAGGGCGGGGCCAGCGCGGCCCTGCTGGCAAGCAGCCTCGGCCTGATCGTGCACGCCTTCCCGACGGCCGCCGGCCGGCTGCGGGCGACGGGCGTGTGGGGGGCGTTCGTCACCGGCGGCATCGCCGTCGGGCCGCTGCTCGCCGCGGGGATACCCGACTGGCGCGCGGTCTACGGCGTCCTCGGCGCCGCCGCGGTGGTGATCGCCCTCCTCGGCAGCCGTGCGCTCACCGAGTCACGCTCCGCGCGCGGCGGCCGGCCCGACTTCGCCGGAGCCGCGACCTTCGGTCCGGCGCTGGTCGCCCTGGTCGCGGCCCTCACCCTGGGCCGGGACGGCTGGCTGCGGGCGCCGGTGATGCTGCTGTTCGGGGCGACGGTCGTGCTGCTCGCCGCGTTCGCCCTGGTGGAGCGCCGTACGGCGACCCCGATGATCGACCTGTCGCTGCTGCGTCACCGCGGCTTCCTCGCCTCCTCGGTCGGTGGTCTGTTCACGGGACTGTCGGTGATCGGCCTGTTCAGCTTCCTGCCGGCGGTGCTCCAGCGGCAGCTCGGCATGTCCGCGATGCAGACGGCCCTGCTGTCCCTGTTGTGGGCGGGCCTCGCCTTCCTCGTCGCGCTCCAGGCCCGACGCCTGGCCGGACGCATCCCGACCCGCGTCCAGCTGGCCATCGCCTTCGCCCTGCACGCCGTCGGCGTGATCACCATGCTCGGCGCGATCGACGCGGGCTCCACGGCCCGTTTCGTCCCCGGCATGCTCATCGCCGGCGTCGGCAGCGGCCTGCTGAACGCCGCGCTGCCGCTGCTCGCCGTCGAGTCGGTCCCGGCCGCCCGGGCCGCGATGGGCTCCGGCGCCCAGCAGACCCTCCGCTACATCGGCTCGTGCGCCGGCGTCTCCCTCGTCATCGCGATCGCGACGTCGTCGGGCGGCGGTCTCGCCCGGGGCACGGACATCGCGCTGGTGGTCTCCGCGGTGCTGGCGCTGGTCGCGGCGGTGGGCGTGCTGGCCCTGCGGGAACGGTCGTAGGGCGGTCCCCGAGGACCGTCGGGCCCTCACTTCTGTCACCGGTCGGCAGTACCGTGTCCACCATGCGCCCCGACTCGCCTGCCGAAAACGTCGACCACACCACCGAGGCCGCCCGCCTGGAGCGGTTCGCCGACCGCTACCCCGAGGACGCGGAGGCCCTGCTCCTGCGGGCCGCCGCCCACCGGGAGCTGTCCGGCGACCGCCCCGCCGCGACCGCCCTCTACGACCACCTGCTGGCCTCGGGCGCCGACCTGGACAACCCGTACCTGGTCCGCGCCCTGAAGGCCTCCAACCTGTGGGAGTACGGCCACGAGGCGGAGGCCCGCGCGATCATCGACGGCATCCGCACCGCCGCCCCGCGCGTCGCCGCCCCCTGGGTGATCGTCGCGGAGGCGCTGGAGGCCCACGACGAACTGCAGCAGGCGCACGAGACGTTCACCGAGGCGGTCCGGCTGCTGCTGACCGACGTGCCGGAGCCCCCGCGCGCCACGCACCCGCTGCTCCTCGGACGGCACCGGGTGCGCAGGATGCTCGGCGCCCCGCATGACGAGTGGGACGCGGTCGCGGACTCCGTGCACACCCACTCCATCGGTCTGGACGAGCTGCACGACCCCAAGCGCGTGTGGTCCCTGGGCTCGGACAACCCGGCGGAGCTGGAGGCGGAGATCCAGCGGCTGCGCGCCGAACTGGGCGCGTACCGGGAGGCGTTGTCCCGCCCGTTCCCGGTGGCGGTGCTGCACTGGCCGGCCGGTGAACTGACCGAGCTGACGGAGGCGTACCCGGACCTCGCGGAGGAGTACCCGTCCTACGAGGCGCATCTGGCGGCGATAGAGGCGGCCCTGCGTGAACTGGCCGCCTCCGGCACGCCGAACCTGGGCATCGTCAGGGGCACGGTCCCGTCGTACGAGGCGTTCGCCGCCTCGGAGCTGGCCTCCCCCGCCGACCCGGCGCTCCTCCCCCAGTACGCGACCACGCTGGCGGCGCGGGGCCGCGCGGTGGCCTGGCCGCCGGAGCGCGCGGAGGCGTGCTGGTGCGGGTCGGGGCGGACGTACGGGGAGTGCCACGGGCCGGCGCTCTGACACACGTCGCTCTGACACACGTCGCTCTGACACACGTCGCTCTGACACACGCGTGACGGTGCGCCCGCCCGCCGGTTCGTCCGGCGGGCGGGCGCACCGCTGTGTGTGCCGCGTGTGCCGTGTGTGCCGGACCGGCCGGTCCTACTTGGCGAGGAAGCCGAGGAGGGCGTCGGTGACCTCCTGGGCGTGGGTCCACAGCAGGCCGTGCGGGGCGCCCTCGATGACGACGTACTCGGCGTCGGGCAGGGCCCGGTGGAAGGGCTCACCGGTGGACTCGATGGGGAGGATGCGGTCGGCGGTGCCGTGCAGGATCAGCGCGGGGACGTCGACCTTCTCGATGTCGGTGCGGAAGTCGGTCGTCCAGGTCGAGACGCTGGCGAGCGAGGCGTACCAGGAGGCGCCGGCGGCGACGTTCCAGCTGTTGCGCAGGGCCTCCTCGCTGATGCGGCTGCCGAGGTTCTCGTCCAGGTTGTAGAAGTCCTGGTAGAAGGCGGTGAAGTAGGCGTACCGGTCGTCGGTGACGGCCTGCTTGATGCCTTCGAAGACGGCGCCGTCGACACCCGTGGGGTTGTCGTCGGTCTTGAGCAGGTACGGCTCCAGGGAGGCGAGGAACGCGGCCTTGGCGACCCGCTCCGAGCCGTAGGTGCCGAGGTAGCGGCCGACCTCACCGGTGCCCATGGAGAACCCGACGAGGACCGCGTCACGCAGGTCCAGGGTCTCCAGGACGGTGTTCAGGTCGGCGGCGAAGGTGTCGTAGTCGTAACCGGTGGTGGGCTGGCTGGACCGGCCGAACCCGCGGCGGTCGTAGGTGATGACCCGGTAGCCGGCGGCGAGCAGGGCGGCGGACTGCTTCTCCCAGGAGTGACCGTCGAGCGGATACCCGTGGATCAGCACGACCGGCTGCCCGGTGCCGTGGTCCTCGTAGTAAAGGTCGATGGAGGCGGAGTTCTCCTGGCCGACGGTGATGAACGGCATGGCGCTGCCCTTCCGTTGAGGTCCGGTGTGCGGTGAGCACTGATGAAGAAGATAGTGCGCCGTTAAGTTGCGCACAACTAGATTGCGTGCAACTTATGTGGGCGGGGCCATCCCGCCGCCGGGCCGCGGTTCGGATCCCCCGTGCGGTCACACGGGCGGCGCCTCCGGCCCCCACTGCACGCGTCCGCAGCGACAGCCCCGGCGGACGCGTCTCATTCCACCCGCCGCTCCCGGCCCCGACGTCCACCACCGGACCGAGATCCCCCTATGCCGGGGGCTGCAGCCGGCGCACCCGACGTAGCTCGGGGGACCTGCGGTCCGCGGGGCCGAGGGAAGGGGCGCGGCGGGGCCTGCCGCCGGTCAGCACACGGCGCCGGGCACGGCCGCCGTGGCCCGCAACAGGTCCCGCACGAGGCCGAAGTCGACGTCCCCCGGCTTACGGAAGCGCAGGCAGCCCTTGCCCATGTCCTGGCCGGCCAGCCGCTCGGCGAAGGCTTCCCGGACGTCGGGGCGCATGAGGTAGACGGA
This sequence comes from Streptomyces sp. CNH189, assembly GCF_000527195.1. NCBI lineage: Bacteria > Bacillati > Actinomycetota > Actinomycetes > Kitasatosporales > Streptomycetaceae > Streptomyces > Streptomyces sp. CNH189. The sequence continues at coordinate 140,020 of NZ_AZUS01000010.1, read as the reverse complement.
GATGTACTGCTTCTGACTGGCGAAGGCGATCTCCGCGACTCCGTCGCGCTCATACGCGGGCATGCCGTAGGCCATGACCTCCGTGAAGCCATGGAGCTCGGCCCGGCACAGGTCACGCAGCCGCGTCAGGACGGCCGTGCGCTCGTCGGGCACCTCGGCGAGGTAGGTGTCGACGTCGGGCGCGCTGCTTTGCACCGTGGGGGAGCTTATGCCGGGTCCGACTCCGTGCCCCCAGAAGGCGGCCGTCAGGTCTCGCTACCGTTCCACGACGACCGCTAACTGCAAGGAAAACGCAGGACGAAGCACCTCATGGCGACAAATTCGGGACCAATCCCCCCACTTCAAGGCTCAACAGTTTCAATGTCCGACCTTTGCAGTACCGTCACACGAGCCAATTGAAGCGGAGGGCCGTCATGCGCTGACGACGCCCAGACCTGTGTACGCGAGGAAGCACATGCCCTACGAGCCCGGCACCGTCTGGCAGTACGAGGTCCCCACTACCGGCAGCACACATCTGCCGCCAGACGCCGGCTACGGCAAGGCCCTGACCAATCAGGGCTACGGCTTCGAGGTCGCCATCGCCGACCTGGTCGACAACTCGATCGATGCGGGAGCCGACAAAATCGTCGTGCACTTCCTGCGTGACGCCAAGCGCATCCTCACGCTGCTGGTCATCGACAACGGCAGAGGCATGGACGACGCCGGCCTAGACGGGGCCATGACGGTGGGACGGCGCCGCGAGTACGGGGACAACGCCCTCGGCATGTACGGAACGGGCCTGAAAGCCGCCTCGCTATCCCACGCGGCTTCTCTGACCGTCGTGAGCCGCACCAAGCGCAGCCGCGCTGCCGGACGGCGGCTCACGGCAGAGGGCATCGAGGACAGCTTCCGTTGTGACACGGTCGATCCGCGGTACGCACAGGAACTCGTGGACCGGTATGACGGCATCATCGAGTGGCAGGGCACGATCGTGCGCTGGGACCAAGTGCGGGTTTTCGAGACCGTGACGACCGGCCAGAGTGACCATTTCCTGTCCAAAGCCATCGCTCGTCTGGAAACTCACCTGGGTCTCTACTTGCACCGGTTCCTGCAGGACGGTCTCAAGCTCGACATCGCGGTGTGGGACGTGAGCAGCGCCGAGGGAGAGCTCGGTGAGGAAGTCGACCACATCGCCGTGCAGGCACTGGATCCGTTCGGCTACAAGGTGCCTGGAAAGGCACGGTACCCGCGGACATTCACTGCCCCCGTCGAGGGGCTCGGCGATGTCCAGCTGACCGCGCACATCTGGCCCGCGAAGTCGAAGCAGGCCGGGTTCCGGCAGATCGGCTCCCTCACGGACCGGCAGGGTTTCTACTTCTACCGCAACAACCGTCTGGTGCAGGCCGGTGGCTGGAACGGCCTGCGCAACCCGGAGGGGCACCTTGCGCTCGCCCGCGTTGAGGTCGACCTGCCGGCCCAAGACAACAGCGTCCTGAGCCTGGACGTCAAGAAGGAAAGCGTCACCGTCACGCCTGCCTTCACACTCGGTGTGGAGAAGGCCGCGGACACAGCCGGACACACCTTCCACCAGTACCTGAGTGACGCTGAGGCCACCTACCGGGAGGGGGCCAAGCGCAACGAGATCGTGCGCAAGGCAGTGACTCCTCCGGGCAAGGGAATGGACCCGGCCATCAAACGGGTCATCAAAGAAGAGCTGCCCGAGAAGCCGGGCGAGGAGCCGATCGCCTTCACCTGGTCCACGCTGCCCGCGGACAAGTTCTTCGCCTTGGACCGTGAGAACAACGTCGTCGTGCTCAACAAGGCCTTCCGCAGCGACTTCAACGACGGACGGCGCGGCGGGAGCAACGACGCGCCGGTGACGAAAACTTTTCTGTACTTGCTGCTTGAGGACTGCTTCGGCCTCGGCCGCTGGGAACGGGGCCGACAGGACCGGGTGGACTACTGGAACACGATTCTGCTGGCCGCGGCAGGCGCCCACCGGGAGCGCCGCGCGCAGGCAGTTGACTAACCAGTACCGCTCTCACATCAGTCCTGACTGGGGGGAAACCATGACCACCACTTCATCTGCTGTGCTGCTCGACATTCACACCTCCGCTCTGGCGGGAATGGGCAGCCTGCCGCGCACCTTCGCCTCCTGGGCCAGGCTCGCCGCTGAGGTGTATCCGGACGCCGATCTGAGCGAGGAACTGTTCCGCTCATCCCTCCTCACCGGGGACGAGGCCCTGATAGCTCTGTGGAACCGGCACCTGACGGCCTGGGACTTTGCCGAGAATCCGCCCTGGGGAGGCAGTACTCCCGCCCGGACGGACGAGCGGCGTGCCGTGATCTACGAGCACCTGGGGTTCGGCAGCGATGTCTGCAAGGCCCTAGATCAGGCCATGCCGGTGGCCAAAGTGCCCGGAGCAACGGTGATCACCCGGGAGTTCACTCCCTGGTACACCGCTGAACGTGCGGCTGCCAGGAACTTCTACTGGACGGCATACGAGCGGAAGCTCCGTGACAAGGGCTGGTCCGAAGCTGCCATCGCGAGCCTGGACCAGGCGAGCAAGGCGGTAGTGGAGCGGCTCACCGACCCGGAGCAGCCGACGGCCCGCCAGGCGAAGGGCCTGGTTGTCGGCTACGTCCAGTCCGGCAAGACGGCTAACTTCACCGGGGTGGCCGCCAAGGCGATCGACGCCGGGTACCGGCTTGTCATCGTGCTGGGCGGCACTCTCAACCTGCTCCGCGCCCAGACGCAGCGGCGCCTGGACATGGAGTTGATCGGCCAGGAGAACATCCTGCGCGGCGCCGACGTCACGGACGTCGACTCCCTTGTGGGTGTGGACTACGTAGGCGATGACGAGGGGTGGCCAGACTTCGTCCACCACGGTGCTCGCCCCTCCACGCTCGGCGCCTTCGACATCGAGCGCCTGACAACTCGTGACAACGACTACAAGAGCCTGGCTCAAGGCATCCGTGCGCTTGAGTTCGAGAAGCGCGTCCCGACCCAGCCGCTGCATGATCCAGCGAACCTGCACCACGCCGCCGCACGGATCCTCGTGGTGAAGAAGAACAAGAGCGTCCTCACCAAGCTGGTCAAGGACCTCAAGCAGATCCACGGCATCCTGGGGGAACTGCCCGCTCTCATCATCGACGACGAGTCTGACCAGGCCTCCGTCAACACTTCCGATCCCAAGAAGTGGGAACGCGGGAGCACCGAGCGCACCGCAATCAACGGCTTGATCTCCAAGCTGCTCGGGCTGCTCCCGCGGGCCCAGTACGTCGGTTACACCGCGACACCGTTCGCCAACGTCTTCATCGATCCCGGTGACGACATGGACATCTTCCCCAGCGACTTCCTGATTTCGCTGCCCCGGCCGGCCGGGTACATGGGCGTCCAGGACTTCCACGACCTGAACTCCCCTGTGCCCGCCGACCAGCGCACTTACGCCAACTCGCAGGAGGAGGCACACGTGCGCGGGATCTACGACTCCACGGGAGACAGACTTCAGGAGGCGATGGACGCCTTCGTGCTGTCCGGCGCCCTCAAGCTCTACCGCGCGGATCACGGTGTGCCTGACGCCGCCTTCCGGCACCACACCATGCTTGCCCACCAGTCAGTGCGGCAGGACGACCACGCTGACCTGGCGCTGCGCATCAACACCATGTGGCACCAGGCGGGTTACAGCTCCACTGCGGGACACGAGCGTCTGGCGGCACTCTGGGAAACCGACTTTGCGCCCGTCAGTTCAGCGCAGGCGGGCGAGCTGCCGTCACCGTCCTCTTATCAGGAACTGCGACCCTATGTGCATGCTGCACGGCAGCGCATCGGCAGCGGAGGCCAGCCGGTCATCGTCGTCAATGGCGATACCGACCGGTACTTCGCCCAGCTCGATCTGGATTTCGACCGGACACCAAACGTCTGGAAGATTCTCGTGGGCGGCACGAAGCTTTCCCGTGGCTTCACGGTCGAGGGCCTGACCGTCACCTACTACCGCCGCACGACCCAGCAGGCCGACACGCTGATGCAGATGGGCCGCTGGTTTGGCTTCCGCGACGGGTACCGGGACCTCGTCCGGCTCTACATCGGGCGCGAGGAGCCGTTCGGCCGCGACAAGCATGTCGACCTCTATGAGGCATATGAGGCCGTCTGCCGTGACGAGGAGACGTTCCGCGAGCAACTGGCCCAGTACGCAGAGCTGGTCGACGGCAAACCGCAGGTGACTCCTGTCCAGATCCCACCGCTCGTGGCGCAGCACCTGCCGTGGCTCAAGCCCTCGGCTCGCAACAAGATGTTCAACGCCGAGCTGGTGGAAATCCGCTCGCCTGGTCGTCCCATCGAGCCTGCTTCGTACCCACTGACCGGCTCAGTGACAAAGCGCAACACCGGACACTGGCGGCCGCTGCTTCACGCACTGGCTCCGAACCCTGTGCCGTTCAACAATCCCCCGGACAACTCAAGCCCTCTCTCGCGGACGTTCACGGCGCTCACCGGCACCGTTACTCATGGCGACCTGCTGAGTGTGCTGCTCAAGCTCGAGTGGGAACGGCCCCGGTACTTCGACCCGCACTTGAGCTACCTGCAGCAGCTCGACGGCACCCTCGCCCGGGTGGATGACTGGCTGCTCATCTCGCCTCGGCTGGCCTCGGGCAACCGCGTCGATGCGAGCGTTCTCGGCTCGGCCCCGCTGTCTCTCGTCCGGCGGAGCATCCAGGCCGGCAAGAACAGCTTCGGCCGTATCGCCAGCGTGGAACACCGCACGGCAGCGCAGCGGCTCATCGATGACGCCGCTGCTGGGGCAAACACCCTCATCGGTCCCAGGACGGGGGTGGCCCTGCTCTACCCGGTCGTGGAGGGCAGCAGTCAGGACAGCGTCCAGGGCGCAGTCCACAACGGCGTCGCCGATCCGTCGAGGATTGTGATGGCTTTCACCCTCATCCCGCCGAAGTCCGCCACCAGCGGAGACCGGCGCCTGGTCCGCTTCCGAGCCAAGAACTCGCGCCATGAGGGTGAGGCAACGGTTCCCTCAGAGTCCTCCTCATAGGCAGCGCCCTCACGTAACACCCGGACGTACTGACTAACACGAATAGGACGGACATTGCTGCCCTTCGACGAAGACGCCACTGTTAAGGCAGCCTCCAGTATCGCGATACAGGATGCGCTGGAGCAGGACCTCGACGTACACAAGGTGGCCGATCACATCTTCTCTCTCGATCCAGACGGGAAGAGGTTCGGCGCAATTCTCCGCGACACCATCGACCAGTTGCTGAACGGTGAGGTGACCGGAAGATACGCCTGGAATCAGCTATTCAAAACGGAGAAGACTCACGCAGGCACGCTCGTCGAAATCAACTTGCAGCGCGAGTTCAAGTTCGACGACGGTGGTGATGTGGGCGGCGCTGATGACAAACATCCCATGGACTATCGCATCCTCGGCATCGACGTGGACTGCAAGTTTTCTCAGACCTTCGGCGGGTGGATGATCCCTCCGGAAGCCATGGGTTACCTCTGCCTCTTAGTGTGGGCGGATGACAGCAAGAGCAAGTGGAGCGCGGGCATACTCCGGGTGCGAAGAGAATGGCTCAACAGCGGCAGCAACCGAGACAAAAAGCTGACGCTGAAGGCGGAGCACCGGGACGATGCTGTGCACTGGATCTGGCGGGACGCGGAGCTTCCTGAGAACGTTCTGCTGCATCTGCCAGAATCCACACGCTCCGCCATTCTCAGTGAGAAGTCCGGCCAGAAACGTGTCATCGAGCTGTTCCGCAGAGTTCAGAACCGCCGCATCGGACGAGGGACAGTCCGGACGGCTGCACAGCAGCTCGACTACATGGCCCGGCTGCGTGAGGGTGAGGGCCGAGCGCGAACAGTTCTCCGCGGGGATGGCATCGTTATAGCCGGCCCGTACAGCAAGCACCGCGAGATCGCCAGGAAGATCGGAGCCGTGGTTCCACAGCGAGGTGAGTTCGTCAGCTTCCGGGTGGCCGAGGCCATGCCGCATCATGGCGACCGTCCACGTGTTGAGCTGGAGGGACGCGAATGGGTCCGCGCGAGTCCAGACGACCCCGTGATCACAGCACCTCGTCTACCCAGGGTCGTCGGTGAAGAAGAAGCCTGAGCAAAAGGACACTGACCGGGACACCGCTGCTGCCTTGACGGTCGGCAAAGAAGTCTGGGTGCCGCCCGTCGGCTCTTGGGCCTCCTCGGCGGCCCGCCGACGCAACATGCAGGCCATCCGCAGCCGCGACACCACGCCCGAGAAGCTGATCAGGCGGCTGGTCCACGCCCAGGGCCTTCGCTACCGCGTGGCAGCGAGGCCGCTGCCCGACCTTCGCCGGACGGCTGACATGGTCTTCCGTCCGGCGAAGGTAGCCGTCTTCATCGACGGCTGTTACTGGCATGGATGCCCTGAGCACTACGTTCCCCCAAAGACCAACGAGGGTTACTGGTCAGACAAGGTCGCCCGCAACATAGCCCGTGACCGGGACACCGACCAGCGCCTGGCAGAGGCGGGCTGGACGGTGCTTCGATTCTGGGAGCACGAACCATCAGAGCAGTGCGCCGCTCGCATCGCTACAGAGGTGGAGAAGCGTCGCACTCAAGGCAAGCAGGCGAAGCCTAACCAGACTTAGCCTCGGAGCGGTCGCGCTCCTGAGCTGCCCTGAGCACATCGGCGATCGACTGCCCCACGGCCTTGGCCACGGGCGGCGGGAACGCGTTGCCGACCTGCCGGTACTGCGCCGTCTTCCCGCCAAAGAAGTCCCACTCCACTGGGAAGCCCTGGACGATGGCTGCCTGCCGCACCGTAAGCATCGGCCCGTCCGGGCGGAAGAGATCACGGTCTTCGGTGTGCTTCTTCTCGCAGGTCTCGATATCGTTCGCGACACCCATGCCGGAGATACCGAGCTGACGCCAGGCCGCCTTCGCGCGGCTCGGCCCCAAGTCTGCGCCGCCATGCTTCTTGGAGCCGCCTACGAGAGTCGGGGCGATTCCGCCGCCCTTGCCCTCCAGCTCGGCGTCTCGTTCCTGCGCCTTGTGAAGCCACTTCTCGTAAGCATCGCGGGCCCGCTGTGCATGGACTCCTTCGAAATACCGCGAGTACCGCTCCAGCATCGAACGCTGAAGCGCTGCAGCCACACTCACCGGCTCCTCAAGCGCAGGTGTCGGCCACTCGTACTTCAGGTCCTTGATGACGTCGTCGCGGAAGGCCACGAGGATGGCGCGCGGTCTGAGCTGTGGCACACCGAAGTCACTCGCCTCGAGGACCCCCCACTTCGCGACCGTGTAGCCAAGGCCGGCGTCCTTGGTCATCTGACCGTCGTCACCTCGGTACTCGCCGCCCTGCAGTCGGGCCGTGATCCAGTCCCGGTAGTCCGAGAACTTGGGGTCCATGATCCCGCGCACGTTTTCAATCATGACGGCGCGTGGGTTGAGGATTTCGACCAATTCGAGCATGCGTGGAAAGAGATCCCGCTCGTCATCCTTGCCGAGCTGCTTGCCGGCGTGAGAGAAGGGTGGGCAGGGCACGCCACCAGCAAGCAAATCGAGGCCTCGCATACGCAGCAGCTCGGCACTCTTCTTGACGTCCCGGTAAGGGTCGAATTCTTTGACGTCACCGGCCAGAACGTCGCAGTGCTCCCGCTCCCAGGCCCATACCTCATGATCTTCAATGTTCAGCTTGAGCGTCTCGACCGCATACGCGTCGATCTCAACCAAAGCCAGGTGCCCGAAGCCCGCCTGATGGAGACCGATGGCCTGACCTCCAGCCCCAGCGCAGATCTCGATCGAAGTGAGCTGAGGCTCCATCGGCGTCGCCTGGACGACGTGAGCTTCCTTCGTGTGGGTCATGCCCCCTCCTTACAGCCGTGCAGCGGCAGACACATCTTGCGATCTACCATCACTGAGGGTGACAGACCCCACTGACAACGAGACCTGACCAAGTGTGCAGCACGCCTCGCAGTTCCCGGAACGCACCCTCCGCCATGCCGAACACTCATACGATATGGCCCATGCGGATACCTCCTTGGACCGAGGATGAACTTGTGCTCGCCGGGGCCCTGGTCGTGAAGAACGGCTGGCGTGAGCTGCGGACCGGGGACCCCGAGGTCCGGGAGCTGTCTGATTTGCTCCGCTCGCTGCCACTCCACACCCCGGAAGCCCGCAGCCTTCCCAGCTTCCGGTCGCCGGACAGCGTGAGCCGCAAGACGACGGACTTCATGACCAACCACCCGTCCTACGCCGGCAAGGCCACGCGCTGCGGGAAGCCCACCCTGCTGATGGTCCACGCCTTCATCGAGCGGGGGCCGGACATGTGTCTCGCTGCAGAAGCCCTCAGGGATGCCATTGGCTCTGGCGAGCTGTACCGCATTCGGCCACAGGACGACGAAGTGGACGACACGGGCACGTCGGCGATCGAAGGCCGCCTTCTGGTCCGGCGAGCACTCGCGCGTGAGCGTGACCCCAAGCTGCGCGCCCGCAAGATCGGACATGTGCGAGGACAAGGACAGCCCTTGCGATGTGAGGTCTGCGCCTTCGACTTCGCCCGAGCGTACGGAGACCTCGGTGACGGTTACATCGAGGTGCATCACATCACTCCTCTTCATGTCTCCGGAGTCAGGGAGACGAAGCTGGACGACCTCGCATGCCTGTGCGCCAACTGCCATCGCATGTGTCACAGGATTCGTCCAGGAGAATCCTGGCGTACGCCGGACGCGCTCCGTGAGCTGATGCGGAAGCCCGCTGAGAAAGCCGTCCACTAGGCAGCGTCCGCCTCAGCCTCATAATGCATCTGCGCCCGGTCCAGCACGTCATCCGGGTCCAGTCCCCGCGCACTGGTCCAGTGCAGCAGGTCTGCGATCAGCTCGACGGCTGACTCTGCCAGGACGGCGTCGCACTGGCTCTGCTGGAGCGTCCCACCGCGCAACCGATAGCTCTCCAACGCGTCAGCAGCCCGCTCCATGCGGAGGCAGCCGGCGTCCTGGCCGAGCTCGATCTCGCACCACACGGCCTTGCCGATGGCCGTGGCCACCGTTCCCCAGTCCACGGCCATCGCAGCCAGCATGTGCAGGCCCCGGCCGCATTCAGAGTCACAGCCAGCAGCACGCAGCGAAGGCAGCGCGCTGGCCTTGTCATGCATCTCGACGCGCAGCCGCTCACGCTTCCTCTCGAGAATCAGTGTCGCCGCGGAGCCCTCACCGACGTGCTTGATGACGTTCGTCGCCAGCTCCGTCACGACAAGCTGCGCCGTGTCTTCGACGGCCGGCACGCCCCACTGGCTCAGCTGGGCTGCCGCCGCACGCCGCAGCAGACGCACTTCGCTGGGCAGCGCTTCAAAAGGCAGCACACAGCGGTGCTGCACGGCCTCCATGTAGATCCCCGGCACAGCAGTTCTCCCTCCCGCGCCACTTCCTAGATGCGCCTCGTGTCGAACCGAATGCGCTGCGTGGCGGTGCGCTACCGAGGATGGCACAGAGAACTCTCACCATGTAACTTCTCACGAACCTCGATCGGGTGAATCAACACGTGGCGCAGCCCCGCCCTGCCTAGCCTGTTCTCGCCCGAACGGCCGCCAGGCCTACGCCTCAGAGGAGTCCCATGTCCGTAAGGACCACAACGCGCCGCCGCCAACTGGGCTCCACTCTGCGCAAGTTGCGCGCCCGCAGTGGCATGACGCTGGAGGAAGCCGGGCGGCTGGTCGGCGTATCCAAGGCCACGGTCAGCCGCTACGAGACGCAGGCGGGCCCGGTGAAGTGGATCGTCGTCGACGCGCTGTGCCGCGAGTACGGAGCAACCGACGCCGAGCGAGAAGCCGTCGTCAGACTGGCCAAGGACGCCAAGCAGCAGGGCTGGTGGAGCTCCTTCGCCGACTCCATCCCGGAGAGCATGAATCTGCTGCTCACACTGGAGGACGAGGCCGTACGGGAAGACCACTTCTCCTGCGTGTACGTTCCCGGTCTGCTGCAGACCCGCGCCTACAGCACCGCTCTGCAGAAGGCGAACGAGATCCCGCTGGCGCCGGCTGAGATCGAGCGGCTCGTCGACATCCGCATGAAGCGGCAGGAGATCCTCACCCGCCCCGACCCGCCGCGGCTGTGGGCGATCCTCGACGAATCCGTCATCCGCCGGGTCGTCGGCTCACCGGACACCATGAAGGAACAGCTCAGCCGGCTGCTGGAAGCGAACGAGTCGCCTCACGTCACGCTTCAGGTGCTGCCGTTCTCCAAGGGCGCGCACTCGGCAGCGCTTGGCAGTTTCGTCATCCTCGGCGGCACCGAATCCGCTCTCGACGTGGTCTACGTCGACTTCCACACCGGCTCGCTCTTCCTTGAGAAGGAGGAGGAACTTGAGCGTTATCGTCTTGCGTTCGAGTACCTCCGCGCACAAGCGTTGGACATGGAAGCGTCCTCTTCCCTGATCCAGCGTGTACGCGAGGAGCTGTAAATGACAGTCGGTCAGCCGCCCGCTCAGAGGCCCCAGTGGTTCAAGTCGTCGTACAGCGGCGGCAACGCGACTGAGTGCCTGGAGGCGGCTTTCACACCGGACGTCGTGCTCATAAGAGACTCGAAGCGGTCGCCGGGCCCGCGACTCACGGTGTCAAAGAAGGCCTGGGTGCACTTCATAGCGGACGTGCCCGCCCGGTGACCTCGTCGCGGCTACCCAACTGGGGTGCGCATGGCCCCCGTAGGCACCAGGGCTGACGGCGCTGCAGCCTCGTCATGAGGTCACGCCACCCCACCCGCCTTCCACTCCCCCGCCAGCAACCCGAGCACCACCTCGTCCATGAACTCCCCCAGCACCCACGCCGAGTCGCGCAGCACCCCCTCGCGGGTGAAGCCGTTGCGCTCGGCGGAGCGGATCATCGCCTCGTTGTCCGACAGCGTCTCGATCTGGAGGCGGTGCAGGCCGCGCACGACGAAGCCGTAGTAGCACAGGGTCGCCACGACATCCGTGCCGTAGCCCTTGCCGCGGGCGGCGGGGAGCAGGCCGAGGCCGATGTGGGCGTTGCGGTTGTGGCTGTCGATGCCCCACAGGTTCGCGGTGCCGACCAGCGTGCCACTTTCGAGCTCCACCACGGAGAAGGGGACGACCCCCTCGGCCGCGTAGTCGACGGCGAGGCGGGGGTCCTTCGACGTGACCGGCTGCCATGGCGCGCCCTCGGCCCGCGCGGCGTTGACCACGTCGTTGTAGAGCTCGGCCCGCAGGATCGGGATGTCGTCCTCGTGCCGGTCCCTGAGCCCGACCCTGGTTCCCTTCAACATGCGGTCTTCCTATCGGACCGGAGCGAGCGGCGGCAATCGATTAAGGGGACCGTCCGCGGCGGGAGGCAGCTGTACGACAGGACGACCGGACCGCGGTCGGTCAGCGCGCCATGTGCCGGCCCAGCTCCCGGGTCCTCGCACGAAGGCCGGCGGCCCATGCGGCGCCGTCCCCGGGGGTGGACATCCCGGTGAGCGTGGAGATCTGTACGTCTTCGAACGGGCCCTGCGGTGCGCCCCCGAGTCCTGCCCAGTCGACCGTAATCGCGGCGCGTTCGGCCAGGACGAGCACCGTGGCGACGAAGCCTTCGGTGAGCGCCAGCCAGACGCCGTGCGTCGTCCTTCGGTGCCGTGCCAGGAGGGCGTTGACGAAGGTCTCGAAGGTGTCCGGGTCGATCTGGCACTCGTCGTTCGCCATCGGTCCGATACCCGACGGCTGTCCCAGCTCCGCCTCGAACACCGCCACCTGGCTCTGGAACATGCGGGAGACCCCGTTGGACGGGTTCCACAGCGTCTCGTCACCCACGTCGTAGTACTGGCTCACCGCACGCCTCCCCCTCGTTCTGGCAGAACACCGTAACCGGCCGGGTCACAGCCCGTCGTCCGTATTACGGCGGCGGCCGGCCGGCGGCCGTGCCGTCCACCGGCGTTACGCTGGGACGCATGGAGTGCTTTGCCGCCTTGCGTACGCGTCACTGAGGGCCCCGCTCGCCGCCGACCCCGTCGGCCGGGAGCGGGCCGACCCAGCCCTTCTCCCCCTGGGTGTCCAGCCCTCAGCCCGAAAGGCGCACTCCCATGCTCATTCGCGCGTTCACCCCGCACGACCTGGCGCGTCTGACCGAACTCACCATCCAGACGTTCCGGCCGTTCTACGAGGACTCCTTCCGCCCCCTGGTCGGTGAGGCCGTCTTCGCCAACCAGCACGGCGACTGGCGCGACGACTACCGCAGGCAGGTCCCCGAACTCCACGCCCCCGAGCGGCACATGTACGTCGACGTCGCCGAGGCCGACGACGGCATCGCCGGCTACGTGGCGTGGAGCGTCGACCCCGCCCGCCGGAACGGCACCGTCAGCCACCTCGCCGTCTCCGCCGAGCACCGCCGCAACCACGTCGGCACCGCCCTGTGCGAGCACGCCTTCGCGCGGATGCGGAGCCTCGGGGCCGAGGTGGTCGAGATCGGCACCGGCGGGGACCCCTTCCACGCACCCGCCCGCGCCCTCTACGAGCGCCTCGGGTGCACCGCGCTCCCGGTCGCGGTCTACTACCGGGAGCTCTGAGCCGGGTCCCGGGACGGACGCCTTCGCGCGCCCGTCCCTCAGGCTGGCCGTCGACGGCACGTGGGAACCCATCCCCGCTGCCGTCCACACGGGAGTGGACGCCGTGGCCGACGTCGGCTCGCGGGTCGGCGTCCCACGGGTGTCACGGGTTCCAGGTCATGGTGGCGTAGACCCGGTCGAAGCGTCCCGCGGCCAGGTCCTGCCGGGAGATCGACCAGGAGTAGAGGGCCATCTCCAAACCGTCGATCCCGTGCACCCACTGGGCGAGGCACACCCAGTCCTCGGGACGTACGTCCGTGTCGGGCGCGGGCAGATCGCCTCGGGCCACCGCTCGTGCGGCTTCCCGCCCGGCCGACACACTGGGGTCCTCCGCCCAGTACTCGTCCTCGGCGTATCCGCCCAGCTGAAGCCCGCGGCCGGTGCTCTCACCCGGCATGTCGCTCCAGACCTCGATCAGTTCGTCCGCACGGGGGTGGTCCGGGTGATCCACGCAGCCCAGCGGCTGCCCGGGGGCATGGACCGAGGTGTAGTACGGCAGGGAGACGTCGTTCCTCAGACGGAGCAGACCTTCCGGGAAGTCCTTTTCGTACGGGTAGCTCTTCCATTCCGGGTCGAGGTCCGCGGGGCGTTCCTCGACGGGTGTGCCGGCGGGGATGTGGAGTGCGGTGCCCAGGTTTCCTTGCCCGATCCGGTCGGGGTCGGGGTCGGCGAACAGCAGGAGGTGGCCGTCGGCGGGCAGATCGAGGTCGGTCACTCCGGCGGGCAGTGCGGCGAGGTCGACGGTGGCGGCGAGCTTGCACCACGGGTCGGGGGCGTCGGCGGGAAGCATGAGGGGCCCGCCGAGCCGGCCCACCACCGGCCCATCCCCCCGCGTGCCCAGCATGGCGCAGGGCCGGACGAGGGCCGTCCACCGTGCGATGTCGTCCGGGGGGATGCCCTCTGCCAGGGCGCTCTCACGGAACTCGTCCAGTATGTCCGGCTGTATGTCCGGCGTTTCGGGGGGCACGGGGGTCTCCTTGCGGTCGGTCGGGGGGACTGGAAGCGGGACATCGCGTCGGGTGGGCGGCGGTTCGTGGACGGTCAGGGGTGCAGCGTGACGGTCACGCCGCGCGCCCTGAGTCCGGTCACCACCGGTTCGGGGATCCCCGAGGGCGAGGTCGCGTTCCGCTCCGCCAGGTGGACGTGTGACAGCGCGGGCATGTCGAGCAGCGGCCGGAGGTCCGTCAGGGACCGGCAGTGGCGCAGGTCGAGTTCCGCGAGGCGGGGCGAGGCGGTGAACAGGGTGATGTCCTTCAACGCGGCCCAGCGCGGGCCTGCCACGGTGAGTGAGCTGAGCCGTTCCACCGGTATGCCCTCGGCCGGGGGGCCGTCCTTCATGAAATGGAGGCGCAGTTCATGGAGTTGGGAGCACTCCTGAAGGGCACTGAGCGATTCCAGGTCCTCCATGTACAGCAGGGTCAGTGTGGACACGGGAGATCCGGACAGATCACCGAGGCCGCGGACGGCGGAACCGTTGATCATCAACGTGCGCAGTGCGGGCAGGCGGCCGAGGCCCCTGAGGTCGGCCAGCGTGGTGCATCCGGTCAAAGTCAGCTCCCGCAACGCCGGCAGCTCGCCCAGGCCCTCCGTGGTGCGCAGGAGCGGACCGCCGTGGATGCCGAGCTTCACCAGCGTCGGGTGGCCGCCCAGCCCTTCGAGCGTCGTCAGCTCGCCGCAGCTGTCGAGGTCGAGGGACTGAAGTCGGGGGAGAGCCGCGAACGGCGAGAGGTCGCCCAGCCGGTCGCCGCTCAGTCGGAGGTGCGCGAGACGCGGCAGCTCGTCGAGTCCGTCCAGGTCGGTGAGAGAGCCGCACGAGCGGAGATTCAGTGATTCCAGAGCGGCGAGTGCCCCGCCGAACCGACGGAGGGAACGCACCTTGGTCCGGCTCAGCCCCAGTTGACGCAGACCGCCGAGGCTGAGCAAGGGCTCGAAGTCCTCGACGGCGCCGCACCCACTCAGGTCGAGGCGGGTGAGCCGGGTGAGACGGCCGACCGGGGTGAGGTCCCGCACGCTCGTGCAGCCGCTCAGATCGAGGTCCGTGAGACCGGTGAGTTCACCGACCTCGGTGAGGTCGGTGAGCTCGTCACACTGGTGGAGGTCGAGCTTCTGGAGCATCGTGAGATGCCGCAGACCGTGCAGGGACGAGGCGTACGGCAGCCTCAGTTCCGTCCTGCCCTCCTGACGGAACGCCGGGGCGAGCAGGTGCTGGGCGAAACCGTCCGGGTCACGGTCCGTCCTCCACAGACGGACGAGGAACTTGGACGCGTACGGGTCCGCAGGGGTGAACCGCGCGGCCAGTCTCAGGGCATGTCCGCCGTCACCCGGCGCGGACAGGGCGACGAGTCTCCGGACGGCCTTGCGCGCGCGGTACGCGGGGGCCTCCAGGTTCTCGCAGAAACCGAACGGGTCTCCGTCGGCGATCGCCCACAACCGGCACAGTTCCTCGGTGGAGCGGTCGGACGCTTCGCTGTACCGCACGGCCAGATCCAGCGCCGCGTCGCCGCCGCCGGACGCCGCCAGCCGCATGAGTTCTCTGACCGCGTCACCCGCCTCGGCGGGACTCGCGGTTTCCAGAAGCGCCCGTAACTGCCGTGTCCGTACTGCTGTGTTGTCGCCCGGTATGTCGTCGGTGGGCGCACCGGGGGGAGTCGGTCGTGTCATGGGAGGACTGTAGGGGCCGGGTGTGACAGGGGACTTGTCGAGCCTTGCGTTCCGTGGACGGTCGGTCAGTTGGTTCCGAGGGGCGAGGCGGCGGCGGTGTGACGGGGCGAGCGCGAGCAGACGACGGTCCGCGGGCCGGATCAGTCGAAGGCCGCGGCCACGGCGTCCGAGAGCTGGTTCGCCCGGTGGCCATGGGGTCGGCTCGCGTGCGCGGCTCAGAGCGTGCGGACGGGGCGGGCCGGGTTGCCCACCGCCACGACGTTCGCGGGGATGTCCTTCGTGACCACCGCGCCGGCGCCGACGACGGAGTTGTCGCCGACGGTCACCCCGGGGCAGACGATCGCGCCGCCGCCCAGCCAGACGTTGTCGCCGATGGTGATGGGCAGCGCCGCCTCGAGCTTGTCCCGCCGGGGCTGCGGCTCCATCGGGTGGGTGGGCGTGAGGAGTTGGACGTGGGGGCCGATCTGGCAGTCCTCGCCGATGGTGATGCGGGCGACGTCCAGCGCGGTGAGGTGGTAGTTCACGAAGGTCCGCGCGCCGATGCTGATGTTGCTGCCGTAGTCGACGTACAGGGGCGGCCGTACGTCGATGTCCTCGCCCGCGGAGCCCAGCAGCTCGGTGAGGAGCGTCCGGGCCGCGGCGGGGTCGTCCACGTAGGCGTCCTGGTAGCGGGACGCGAGCCGCATGGCGTGCCGCTGCCGGCGTGCGATCTCCGGGTCGTCCGCGATGTACAGGTCGCCCGCGAGCATGCGCTCCAGGTTGGTGCGCGGGTCCCCCGCGAAGTGGTCGGCCGTCACGCGTACGACCGTACGCTCCTCGCCCGCCGACGGGTACGGGCGCACACGGCGGGCGCCCCCGCCGGTGCGGCACGGGGCGCCCGTGAGGAAGGGAGCTACGGCGTGGTCGTCACGCCGGTGCCAGCTCCGCCCGGCCGAACAGCAGGGCGTAGCCGGGGGGCAGCTGCGCGAGGACGCGGGTCACCAGCTCGTCGCCGACCAGCGGGGGCAGGACGCTGAGCACGGAGCTGACGTCCCAGCGGGCCGTGGCCGGGGTCGCGCCCTCGATGCGGGCCGCCACCGAGTCGACGAACTCGGACGCCGTCAGCGGGCGGGTCGCCGGGATCTGCGAGGCGACCACCCGCGCGGCCTCCTCGGGCAGGGCGCGGGCCAGGTCGACGCGTTCGTCACCGACGGCGTGACCGCCGAGGGCGGACAGGACGACGCGGGTGACGCTCTCCGCCTCCGACCGCGTCGGGTACTGCCCGGCCTCCCGTACGGCGTCGACGAGTTCACGCCAGGCGGGGTCCTGGGCCGGGCGCGCCTCGGCCGGGATGTTCCCTCCCGGCTGCGGGACCGCGGGCTTCCGCGGCGTCAGCGTGGTCATCCGAAGCTCCTCTCCTTCTGCGGTGTTCGGTTCCGAGGGGGTCCTGTGGTCCGTCGCCCGGCGGGGGCGTACGGCGCGTGGGCGCGTCCCGCGGGAGGGGGGTCCGCGGGACGCGTGGAAGGGGTGGGCGGCGGTCAGCCGGTGAGCTGCTTGCGGTCGCCGCCCGTGATCTGGATGCGGCGCGGCTTGGCCGCCTCGGCCACCGGGATGCGCAGCGTCAGGACGCCGGCGTCGTACGAGGCGTCGATGCGCTCGGTGTCCAGGGTGTCGCCGAGGAACAGCTGGCGGGTGAAGATGCCGGTGGGCCGTTCGGCGACCACCGTCTCCGCGTCCTCGGGGGCCGGCGAGCGGCGCTCGGCGCGCACGTCGAGGACGTTGCGTTCGACGTCGAGCTCGATGGTCTCCGGGTCGATGCCGGGGATGTCGAAGTGGACGATGAAGTCGTCCCCCGCCCGGTAGGCGTCCATCGGCATCGCCGAGGTGCGGGTCATCGGGCCGAACACCTGCTGCGTGAGGCGGTCGATCTCACGGAAGGGGTCGGTACGCATGAGCATCACAGTCCACTCCTTTCTGTGGCGTCATCGGTGCGATGCCCTACGGGTCAATTCCTTATATAGCCGATGGGGAGGAAAGTTGACAAGAGGGGACTCAGTTTCGGGTCGGTCGGTCCGGGGGTCCTGGTGCGGGGCTGGTGGCGGGGCGCGTCGCCGGGAGAGTTAGCCTCGGAGTCCGTGGACCCGCGCCCCGTGCGGGGCGCAGTGGCAGGAGGCAGCAGGCATGGCGAAGGTTCCCAGTTCGGTCGTGGCCGCGAGCGGGCTCGTCGGCGGGTACGGCGTGGCCCGCTGGACGCGTAAGCGGCAGCTCGGCGGGGTCGTCCTCGCCGCCGCCGGGGTCGCCGCCGCCCAGCAGTGGCGGCAGCGCGCGGGCGGCGCGGCGGCCGGTGCCCTGTCGGTGGCCTACGTCGCCGCCTTCGCCGGGTCGCACCCGCTGGCGAAGAAGGTCGGCGCCTGGCCCGCCGTGTTCGGCGTGGCCGGCGCCGTGGCCCTCGCGTCGTGGGCGGTCGCCGACCGACGGGGCTGAGACCCCGCCGACCGTCGCGGGCGGGGGGGGGTGTCCCGTCCGCGCCCGGCTCGTCCCGTCAAGGCCCGACGTGGCTCGTCCCGCCAAGGCCCGACCTGGCTCGTCCCGCCAAGGCCCGACCTGGCTGGTCCCGTCAGGTCCGGGCCGGGGCCTGCTGCGGTTCGGCCGCCGACAGGGGGGTGGCGATGTCCTCCAGGGAACGCCGTTCCGCGTTCACCGCGAGGAGCGCCGCCACGATGCCCGCCGCGACCATCAGGCCCGCCCCGATCTGGAACGCGAGCACCGTGTCGCCGACCTTGCCGGTGTTGGTCAGCTCGGCGAACAGCAGCGGGCCGCTGATACCGCCTGCGGCCGTGCCGAGGGCGTAGAAGAAGGCGATGGACATGGCCCTGGTCTCCATCGGGAAGATCTCGGAGACCGTGAGGTAGGCGCTGGAGGCGCCGGCCGAGGCGAAGAACAGCACCACGCACCAGCAGGCCGTCATCGTCGCCGCCGTGAGCGAGCCCCGGTCGAACAGCCACGCCGTGCCGAACAGCAGCGCACCGGACAGCACGTACGTGCCGGAGATCATCACGCGCCGGCCGACCGTGTCGAACAGCTTGCCCAGCAGCAGCGGGCCGAGGAAGTTGCCGGCCGCGATGACCGCGAAGTAGTAGCCGGTGTTCCCGGACGGCACGTCGAAGAACTGGGTGAGGATCGCGCCGAAACCGAAGGTGATCGCGTTGTAGAGGAACGCCTGGCCGATGAAGAGGGCGAAGCCGAGGGTGGAGCGCCTGCGGTAGCGGCCGAAGACGGTGCGGGCGATCTCCGTGAACGTGGTGCGGGTGCGCTGGTGGATCGTCATCTCGTCCTCGGCGGGCGGCAGCTCCTTGCCCGCCTCGGCCGTGACCCGTTCCTCGATGCCGCCGACGATCCGCTCCGCCTCGTCGTCCCGGCCGTGGATGAGCAGCCAGCGTGGACTCTCGGGGACGTGACGCCGTACGAGGAGGATCACCAGCGCGAGGACGGCGCCCAGCGCGAAGGTGAGCCGCCAGCCGACGTTCGCCGGGAAGATCGAGGTGTCCAGCGCGACGATGGACAGCAGCGCGCCGCCGACCGCGCCCAGCCAGTAGCTGCCGTTGATCAGCAGGTCCACCCGCCCCCGGTACTGGGCCGGGATCAGCTCGTCGATCGCGGAGTTGATGGCCGCGTACTCGCCGCCGATGCCGAAACCGGTGAGGAAGCGGAAGAGGAAGAACCACCAGGTGTCGAAGGACAGGGCGGTCAGGGCGGTCGCCGCGAGGTACACGGCGAGAGTGATCAGGAAGAGCTTCTTGCGGCCGTAGATGTCGGTGAGCCGCCCCCAGAAGAGGGCGCCCACACAGGCACCCGTCACGTAGAGGGCGGCCGAGATGCCGGTGACCTCCCCTGAGGTGATGGGCAGTCCGCTGCCGGGCTCCGACAGCCGGGCCGCGATGTTCCCGACGATGGTGACTTCCATCCCGTCGAGGATCCACACGGTGCCCAGACCGATGACGATGGACCAGTGCCAGCGGGACCACGGCAGGCGGTCCAGACGGGCGGGGATTCTGGTGGTGATGGTGCGTCCGGACCCGGACTGCGCGGTGGCCATGGGCTCCCTCCTCGGCGAAGTGAGTCCCGTCTGCCCCGTGCCCGCCGGTTTCACGCCCGGCGCGGTCCGGGGCGGGTGCGGCGGGGCCCGCACCGGGCGGGACGCACGGCCGGGCACGGCCCGCGGCGGCCCCTCGTCTACGCGCCCACCGCCCGCGAGATCGTGTAGATCAGCAGGCCGGCCAGGGAGCCGACCACCGTGCCGTTGATCCGGATGAACTGCAGGTCGCGGCCGATGTTGGCCTCGATCTTCTTCGTGGTGTGCTCGGCGTCCCAGCTCGCCACGGTGTCCGTGATCAGGGAGGTGATCTCCTTGCGGTAGGTCGTCACCACGTACACCGCGGCGCTCTCCAGCCAGCCGTCGACCTTGCCCTGGAGCTTGGCGTCGAGGGACATCCGGGCGCCCAGCGACAGCAGCGACGCCCGCAGCCTCAGCCGCAGTTCGCTGCGCTCGTCCTCCGCCGCCGACACGATCATGCCCCGTACGGCCGTCCACGCGGACGCGATCAGGTCCTGCACCTCGCTGCGGGCCAGGATGTCGCCCTTGAGGCGCTCCACGCGGGCCCGGGTGTCGGTGTCGGACTGCAGGTCGGTGGCGAAGTCCGTGAGGAAGCGGTCCAGCGCCCCGCGCGCGGGGTGGCCGGGCATGTCACGCATCTCGGTGACGAAGCGCAGCAGCTCCTTGTAGACGCGCTCGCCGACCTTGCGGTCCACGAACTTCGGCGTCCAGCCGGGGGCGCCGCCGTGGACGGCGTCCATCACGGTGTCGCCGTGCAGGACCAGCCAGTCGTGGGCGCGGCTGACGACGACGTCGACGGCGCGTTCGTGGCCGCCGTCGGCGACGATCCGCTCCAGCATCTTGCCCATGCCGGGCGCGATCTCCTGGGCGTCGGCGCGGCGGGTGACGGCCTCCCCGACGACCGCCTGGACGTCGGAGTCGCGCAGCACGGTCAGCGCGCCGCGCAGCGCCGCCGACACCTCGGCGGTGACCCGGTCGGCGTGCTCGGGGACGGCGAGCCAGGCGCCGAGTCTGCTGCCGATGCCGACGGCGCGCAGCCGTCTGCGGACGACGTCCTCGGAGAGGAAGTTCTCCCCGACGAAGTCGCCGAGGGCGGTGCCGAGCTGGTCCTTCTTGGTGGGGATGATCGCGGTGTGCGGGATGGGCAGGCCCAGGGGGTGCCGGAAGAGGGCGGTGACGGCGAACCAGTCGGCGAGCGCGCCGACCATGCCGGCCTCGGCCGCCGCGGCCACGTACCCCGCCCAGGTGCCGGCGCCCTGGTGGGAGGCCCACTTGGCGAGGACGTACACGACGGCGACGAACAGCAGCAGTCCGGTGGCGGTGAGCTTCATGCGGCGCACGCCGCGCTGCTTCTCCTCGTCCGCGGGGCTGAACGTCGTCATCGCGCGGTTGGTCGCGGCGCCGGCGCCGGCCTGCCGCCCGGCGGCGTCCCGCTCCTCGGTGTCTGCCGTCTCAGTCCGTTCCATCCGCTCCACCCGCTCGGTGATCCCTCACGCATTGTCCCTTCCTGACCGACTCCTGGAACGGAACAGGAGTTCCCGGCGTCTGTCCTGAGGGGGATTGTCCAGGGACATCACCTAGGGGTACCCCGGGTCCGTCCGGAAACCCCGGGCCGCTCGGCACGACCACCCGACAGGCCCGCCCGGGTCTGCCGGGGCCGGCCCGCCAGGCGTCGCGGGCGGCTCCGGCTCGCCCGTGCGGCCGCCCGGGGCCGTCCCGGGGGCCGCCCGGATGATCTCCGGGGGCGTCCCGCGCGTGATCTCCCCCGCCGTGGCCCACCATGGTGCGTCGGACCGGAGCCTCGCGCTCCCGCCTCCCGAGGAGAACAGAACAGCATGACCCGGCGTCGTGACGGGGGCGCGCCGCACCCCGAGCAGGCCCGCCCCGCGGGCCGGGACCGCCCTCCCGCGCAGCAGCCCCCTGCCGGCCAGGACCGCCCCCCGAAGCGGGAGCGTCCCGCCCGGCACGGGGCCCTGCTCGCCGCGATGCTCGTGGCCGTCCTCGCCGTGTCGTCCGTCATCTTCGTCGGCGTCTCGGCCGACCGCTCCGGCGGACGCGACACCCTCGCCGGCACCGGCGCCCTCGACCTGCCCGTCGCCCCTGCCTCCGCCGGCACCTGGGTCACCGCCTGGACGACCTCCCCCGGCGGCGCCGAACCCGGCACGGAGACCACCGGGCTCGCCGGCCGGTCCGTGCGCAACGTCGTGCACACCGCCGCCAGCGGCACCCGCGCCCGGGTCACCCTGTCCAACCTCTACGGCCGCTCCCCGCTGACCCTCACGCACGCGTCGATCGCCGTCTCCGCCGGCCCGGACACCGCCGCCGCGCTCGCCGACACCATGCGCCCTCTCACCTTCGCCGGGAACCCGTCGGTCGTCGTCCCGGCGGGCGGACAGGTGGTCAGCGACGTCGTACGCGTGCCGGTCCCGCGCGACGCGCACGTGCTGATCAGCACGTACTCCCCCGTCCCCTCGGGTCCGGTGACCTACCACAAGCACGCCCGGCAGATCTCCTATGTCGCCGAGGGCGAGCACACCCACGACACCACCGGGGCCGCCTACTCGGGGCGGAGCACGGTCTGGCGGTACGTCACCGCGCTGGACGTCCTCAGCGACGACTCCGAGGGCACGGTCGTCGTCCTCGGCGACTCCCTCACCGACGGCATCTCGTCCACGACCGGCGCGGACGCCCGCTGGCCCGACGTGCTGTCCGGCAGGCTGCGCGCGGCCCTCGCCGACGGCCGGGACCTCCCCCGGTACAGCGTCGTCAACGCCGGGCTCAGCGGGAACGAGATCCTCGCCGACCGGTCCGGGACGCCACCCGAGAACCCCAGCGCGCTGCGCCGCTTCGGCCGGGACGTACTGGGACGCGCGAACGTCGAGGTGGTGGTCGTCGTGCTGGGCGTCAACGACATCCTGCGCGCGCCCGGCACCGCCGACCCCGAGCGGATCGTGAGCGGTCTGACGGCCCTGGTGGAGCGGGCGCACGCCCAGGGGATCAAGGCCGTCGGGGCGACGCTGATGCCGTTCGGCGGCCACCGCGAGTACACCGACGCGCGCGAGGACGTACGGCAGCGGGTCAACGCGGCGATCCGCGACGGGGGCGTGTTCGACGCGGCCGTGGACTTCGACGAGGCGCTGCGGGACGGGTACGACCCGCGGCGGTTCCGCGCGGGCCACGACTCCGGCGACGGCCTGCACCCCAGCGACGAGGGGTACGCGCGCATGGCGGAGGCGTTCGACCTGGACACGCTGAAGGGCGGCGCCCCGGCCCGCCTCTGACGCTTCACCCGGCCGCCTCTGACGCGTCACCCGGCCGCCGCTGCCGTGGCGGCCGTCAGTCGTCCTCCGGGCGGGGTTCGGGCCGGCGGTGCGGGGAGTGCAGGTTCAGCGGGTCGTGCAGCGGGCGGGGCGCCTCCACCTCACGGCGGTGCCGGTCCGAGCGCTCCAGGTGCTCCTGACGCTGCCGCTCCGTGCGCTCCAGGTGCTGCCGGCGCCGCTCCTCCTTGCGTTCGAGCTTCTCCTGGCGGCGCTCCTCGCGCAGCCGCTGCCGCTCCGCGCGGGGCAGCTTGCGCTCGACGCCGACGCCGCCCCAGAAGGCCAGGCCCGTGACGACCACGCGCGGGGCGCCCGGCTCGGCCGGCATACCCTCCTCGCGGTGGTCGAAGCCGCCCATGATGCCGACGCCGCGCACCACGACCTCCACGCCGGGCGGCACGATCACCTCCACCCCGCCCATGATCGCGACGGCGTTGATGACGATCTCCCGGTCCGCGAAGTTCGCCTCGCGCAGGTCGATCTCGCCGCCGCCCCAGAAGGCGAAACAGTTGAAGCGCCGCGGCGCCGTCCACCGCCCCTTGCGCTGGAAGCCGCTCATCACGGCCACCGCCCAGCTCGACGTCCCCGACTCGTCCCCGCCGACGATGCGGTCCGCCCAACCGCCTCCGCCCGCAGGGTCCTTCGTCAGGGAGACGGCAGGCACCGGGGCCGTGCCCGCACCGGGCAGGTCACGGGTGATCGGTGCCAGTTCCCCGTAGGTGCGCGCCCTGTACGTCGCGTCGAGCCGCTCCTCGAACTCCTCCATGTCCAGGCGGCCCTCGGCGAGGGCGTCCCGGAGGATCTCGGCGACCCGTTCGCGGTCGGCGTCGGCGGCACGGAGGTCCGGGGCGGGTACGTCGTCGGTCATGACAGCAGCCTACGAGTTGTCCCCGTCACACGGCTACGACGACTGCGTCGGGGTACGCCCGGCCCGCTCCGCGTACATCTTCGCGATCACGGCCTCGATGTCCGGCTCCCGCACCGACAGGTCGACCAGCGGGTAACGGTCGGCGATCCGCGCCACCAGCCCGGCCGCCGACTCCGACGCCGGGAACGCCACCCACTGCCGCGGCCCCTCCACCCGCACCACACGCGCGGGCGCGGGCACCTCGACCGGCGGGCACTCCCGCTCCAGATCCACCACCAGCGTCCGCTCGCTCTCCCCCACCTCGTGCAGCCCGGCGAGCGCCCCGTCGTACACCAGCCGGCCGTGGTCGATGACCATCACCCGGGAACACACCTGCTCGATGTCCTGCAGGTCGTGCGTCGTCAGCAGCACCGTCGTGGCGCGCTCCGCGTTCACCTGCCGCAGGAAGTCCCGCACCCGGGTCTTGGAGACGACGTCCAGGCCGATCGTCGGCTCGTCCAGGTACAGCACCTCCGGGTCGTGCAGCAGCGCCGCCGCGATGTCCCCGCGCATCCGCTGCCCCAGCGACAACTGCCGCACCGGCACCTCCAACAGATCGCCCAGGTCGAGCAGTTCGACCAGCCGGGCGAGGTTCTCCCGGTACCGGACGCCGGGAATCCGGTACATGCGGTGCATCAGCTTGTACGAATCGATCAAGGGGAGGTCCCACCACAGCGTGGTGCGCTGCCCGAACACCACCCCTATGCGGTGGGCCAGCCGGGTCCGCTCCCGGGACGGGTCGATCCCCGCGACCCGCAGCCGGCCCGCGCTCGGCGTGAGGATGCCCGTCAGCATCTTGATCGTCGTGGACTTCCCCGCACCGTTCGGGCCGATGTAGCCGACCATCTCCCCACGCGCCACGGTGAACGAGATCGAGTCCACGGCCCGCACCTGGTGCCGCTCCCGCCGCAGCAGCCCCTTGCGCCTGCGCACGTCGAAGACCTTCTCGACCCCCTCCAGCGCGATGAACCCCTCGGCACCGGTGTCCGGTCCGGCTGTCGTGTGCATCCGCCCGCTCAACTCCCCACGCTCATGTACGACCTGAGACCCGTCCGCCACGCCAGCCCGGCCAGCGCACAGCACCCCGCCGCCACCAGCGGCGACGCGAACGCCGCCCAGTCCGGCAGCGCCACCGGGTACGGACGCCCCAGCACCTGGGCAGCCGGCACCCAGTTGACGAAGGCCAGCGGCAGCACGAACGTCACCCCCCGCACCAGGTCCTTCCCGAACACGCTCGGCGGGTACTGCAGCATCGTCGTCCCGCCGTACGTGAACGCGTTCTGCACCTCGGCGGCGTCCTGCGCGTAGATCTGGAAGACCGCGCCCGCCACGAACACCGCGACGAAGATCGCCGCACCGGAGAGCACCATCAGCGGCACCAGCAGCACCCGCGCCACCGTCCAGTCGATGTCCGCCGCCGCCAGCGCCCAGCCCAGCACCGCCCCGCCCTGCACGAGCCGGCCCAGCCGGCGCGGCGAGAAACGGTCCCCGCCGACCTGCGCCAGTACCGGAACGGGCCGCACCAGCAGCACGTCGAAGGAACCGTCCCGGATCCGGGAGCCCAGCTGCGCCATCGAACCGGCCGCCAGATGCGCGATCCCGAACGACGTCACCGACGCCCCGTACAGGAACGCCACCTCGGGCAGCGACCAGCCGGCCAGCGAGTCGACGTGCGAGAACATCAGCAGGATCCCCACGAAGTCCAGGCCCGTCATCACCAGGTTCCCGAACAGCGTGAACACGAACGACGCCCGGTAGGTCATCCCGGACCGCACCCACATCCCGGCGATCATCCGGTACGCCCGCAGGCCCTCCAGCACCGCGCCGCGCTCAGCCACCCTGCACCACCACCCGGCGCGTGGCCACCGACTGCACCAGCCGGCCCGCCGCCAGCAGCACCACCGCCCACACCGCCTGGAACGCGAACGCCCCCGCCGCGCCCGTCTCCCCCATCAGCACGTCCGCCGGCACCTGCAGCTGCGCCGCCCACGGCAACGCCCGCGCGACCTCGCCGAACCCTCCGGGAAAGACGTTCAGCGGCAGCACCATGCCCGAGAAGAACACCCCGAGAATCATCATCGCCTGGTTGACGCCCGTACCGTCCAGCAGCCAGAACACGCTCAGCGCGACCAGGTAGCGGATCGCGAAGCTCACCACCGCCGCCAGCGCCAGCGCCACCGCGAAGGACGCCCACGCGTCGAACCGCGTGGGCAGCGCCGTCGGGAACAGCAGCCCGCCCACCAGGAACGGCACCACACCCCGCCCCAGCAGCTGGAACATCCCCCGGCCCAGATCGCTCGCCAGCCACCACAGCTGCAGATCAGCCGGCCGGTACAGGTCCACCGCGATGTCACCGGTGCGGATCCGCTCCATCAGCTCCTGCTCCACGCCCCCGCCCTGCAGCGCCAGCGCCGCGAACAGGCACTGCCCCAGCCACACGTACGTCACCGCCTGCGCCTGGTCGTACCCCCCGAGATCCGGACGCTCGTCCCACAGCGCCAGATACGTGTACACGAGGATCAGCCCGAACACCGTGTTGGTGAACACCCCGGCCACGGTGGCCGCCCGGTACGACGCGTACCGCCGGAAACCCCGGACCGCCACGGCCAGGTACAACCGCGCCGAGCCCACGCCCTCGTCCCCCTCCCGCTGTCGCCACCGAAGCGCAGGAGCCTAGTGCGCGCGCCGGATCCGCCGCCACGGGTTTCCCGTCCCGTCCGCCGGTCGGGGGAACGTTCGGCGCGGCCGAACCCGGGAAGCCGCACGGGTGCGTGACGCGCGTCGCCGTCTGCGAACGCGGCGCCGGATGCGACAGTCTTCAATAAGAGGCACGCATGAGGCGTACGCGTACACAAGAGGCGTACGGGAACGAACAAGGCGAAACAGGAGTCCGTGCACGACATGAGCGACGAGCCGCAGCCGAAGAAGCCCCGGCCGGGCTGGGCATCGCACGAACCCCGGACGCCCGGCACCCCCCGCCCCGGCACCGGCGGCGAGGACGACGGCACGGCACCCTCCGGCCCCGGCGAACCCACCGCGGCCGAAGGACCCGACGCACCCGGCGTCACACGAACGGATGAACCCGGTCGTACCCGTCCCGACGACCCCCGCGCCGCGCGCAAAGCCGCCCGTCAGGAACGGCGCGCCGCCCGCAAGGCCCGCCGCACCGGCTGGCGCCGCGCCGTCCCCACCTGGCGCATGGTCCTCGGCGCGTTCCTCGTCACCGCCCTGCTCCTCGTCGGCGGCTTCCTCCTCGGCTACGCCCTCGTCCAGATCCCCGCCGCCAACGCCGCCGCCACCCAGCAGGCCAACGTCTACCTCTACGCCGACGGCTCCGTCATCGCCCGCGACGGCGAGGTCAACCGCGAGAACGTCACACTCGCCCAGATCTCCGAGGACGCCCAGCACGCCGTCCTCGCCGCCGAGGACCGCGACTTCTACACCGAGTCCGCCGTCGACCCCCAGGCCATGGTCCGCGGCGCCTGGAACACCGTCACCGGCAAGGGCAAACAGTCCGGCTCCACCATCACCCAGCAGTACGTGAAGAACTACTACCTGCGCCAGGAGCAGACCGTCACCCGCAAGGTGAAGGAGTTCTTCATCGCCATCAAGCTGGACCGGAACCAGACCAAGGACGAGATCCTCGAGGGCTACCTCAACACCAGCTTCTTCGGCCGCGGCGCCTACGGCATCCAGGCCGCCGCCCACGCCTACTACGACATGGACGCCGCCGAACTCGACGCCGGCCGCGCCGCCTACCTCGCCGCCCTCGTCAACGCCCCCAGCCAGTACGACGTCGTCGCCCACCCCGAGAACCGCGCCCTCGTCGAGGACCGCTGGAACTACGTCCTCGACGGCATGGTCGACGAAGGCTGGCTCGACCCCGCCGAACGCGCCCGCCTCACCTTCCCCGCCCCCAAGCGGGCCACCCACTCCACCGGCATGTCCGGCCAGCGCGGCTACATCGTCAACATCGTCAAGAAACACCTCGTCGACCAGAACATCGTCGACGAGACCTCCCTCGACACCGGCGGCTACCGCATCACCACCACCCTGCAGAAGAACAAGCAGGACGCCTTCGTCGACGCCGTCAACGACAACCTCATGGACCGCCTCGACCAGGACGACCGCAAGGTCGACACCTACGTACGCGCCGGAGGCGCCTCCGTCGACCCCCGGACCGGCAAGGTCGTCGCCATGTACAACGGCATCGACTACGTCAAGCAGTACACCCCCAACGCCACCCGCCGGGACTTCCAGGTCGGCTCCTCCTTCAAGCCGTTCGTCTTCACCGCCGCCGTCGAGAACGGCTCCCGCACCCAGGACGGCCGCCGCATCACCCCCACCACCCGCTACGACGGCACCAGCGAACGCCCCGTCCAGGGCTGGCCCGGCGAACGCTACGCACCCGAGAACGAGGACCACGAGGACTACGGCGACATCACCGTCCGCGAGGCCACCGACAAGTCCGTCAACGCCGTCTACGCGCAGATGGCCGTCGACGTCGGCCCCGACAAGGTCCGCCGCACCGCCATCGACCTCGGCCTGTCCAAGGACACCCCCAGCCTCGACGACGCCGGCCCCTCCATCGCCCTCGGCGTCGCCACCGCCAGCGTCCTCGACATGGCCCAGGCGTACGCCACCCTCGCCAACCACGGCAAGCACACCCCGTACACCCTCGTCGAGAAGGTCACCCAGAACGGCCAGGACGTCACCCTGCCCGACCGGCGCACCCGCCAGGCCGTCAGCCGCGAGGCCGCCGACACCACCACCGCCGTCCTCAAGGGCGTCGTCGAGAACGGCACCGCCACCGCCGCCCAGACCTCAGGACACCCCGCCGCCGGCAAGACCGGCACCGCCGAGGAGGACACCGCCGCCTGGTTCGCCGGCTACACCCCCGACCTCGCCACCGTCGTCGCCGTCATGGGCCAGGACCCCGTCACCGCCGGCCACAAGTCCCTCTACGGCGCCATGGGCCTGCCCCGCGTCAACGGCGGGGGCGCCCCCGCCGAGATCTGGGGCCAGTACACCCGCGACGCCCTCAAGGGCGCCGCCGTACGCTCCTTCGACCTGCGCCTCCAGCCCGGCGCCAACGAGAGCCAGCCGCCCGCCCCCGACTCCAGCACCGGCGCGTCCTCCTCCGACGACCCGTCCGCCACCACGAGCGACGCGCCCGACGACGAGGACACCGACAGCCCCACCCCCGACGACAGCGGCAGCCGCACCGGCGGCGGGAGCGGCGACACCGGGGAACAGGACAGCACCGGCGGCACCACCACCGGCTCCCCCACCGGAGGCGAGAGCGGCGACTCCACCGACGGCGGCACCGGCACCGGAGGCGGCGACACCGCAGGCGACACCGACGACGGCGGCAACCGCGACGAACTCCCCGGACCCGGCGGACTCAGCGGCGCCCTCGACGGACGCCGCTGGAACTAGCGGCCGCTAGTGGCCCGACGTCGCCTTCAGCCCCACCACGGCGACCAGCAGCAGACAGATGAAGAAGATCCGGGCCGCCGTCACCGGCTCCCCCAGCACCACCATGCCCAGCACCGCCGCCCCGGCCGCGCCGATCCCCACCCACACGCCGTACGCCGTACCGATCGGCAGCGTCCGCGCCGCGTACGACAACAGCAGCATGCTCGTCACGATGCCCGCGCCCGTCAGCACACTCGGCACCAGACGGGTGAAGCCCTCCGTGTACTTCATACCGATCGACCAGCCGACCTCCAGCAGACCGGCGACCACCAACAGAACCCAGGCCATGACAGGCACCTCCGGGACACGACAGCGAAACGGGGGTGCGTCGTCTTTGCCTTCACCCCGGTACGGCGCGTCTCGTCGGGGCCCGCACGGTCACGCCACACAGGACGCCGTACAGGACCCTCCACGGTAACCGACCACACGAAAAGGGCCGGTGACACCCGTCACCGGCCCTCCGGACAGCTGGAACCCCGGACCTACAGGTACAGCCCGGTCGAGTCCTCCGACCCCTCGAAACGGTCCGCGGCCACCGCGTGCAGATCACGCTCCCGCATCAGCACGTACGCCGTACCGCGCACCTCGACCTCCGCCCGGTCCTCCGGGTCGAACAGCACCCGGTCACCCGGCTCCACCGTCCGCACGTTCTGCCCCACCGCGACCACCTCGGCCCAGGCCAGCCGACGGCCCACCGCCGCCGTCGCGGGAATGAGAATGCCGCCACCCGACCGCCGCTCACCCTCACCGGTCTCCTGCCGCACGAGCACACGGTCGTGCAGCATCCGGATCGGCAGCTTGTCGTGCGGGGAACTGTCGTTTCTCTTGGCGCTCACAGCCTGAAACCTACCTGCCTCGACGACGGACGCACGCGGGAGGGGTGACCGTCCAGCGGCACGTCAGCGCCGCCGCCTGCGGGACCCCAGGGCCAGCAGCCCCACGACCCCCACCACCAGCACCGCCACCGGAACCACCCGCTCCAGCCGCGGCGCGCCCGCCTCGTCCACGAACTGCGCCTTGACGTCGCTCACCACACGGTTCACGCCCACATAGGCGCGGCCCAGCGTGTGGTCGACGTTCGACACGACCCTGGCCTTCGCGTCCCCCACGATCGTCTTCGGGTGCACCCGCACCCCGATCTCGTCCAGCGTCTCCGCCAACGCCGAACGGCGACGCTCGATGTCCGCCTCGATCTGCGCCGGGGTCCTGGTGTCCGCCGTGTCCGCCACCGTGTCGCCTCCGCAATCCACATGTTGCCTGTGCCGGACAGTCTGTCAGCTCCAGGCCGCGCCGCACTGTCAGGACCCCCGGTTACCCTCGATCCCGGCACCCGATCCACGCAGTGCACGTACGAGGAGACCAGACCGATGAGCGAACGCCTCCAGCCCGGGGACGAGGCCCCCGCCTTCACCCTGCCCGACGCCGACGGCAACGAGGTGTCGCTGGCCGACCACAAGGGCCGCAAGGTCATCGTCTACTTCTACCCGGCGGCGCTGACCCCCGGCTGCACCAAGCAGGCCTGCGACTTCACCGACAACCTCGAGCTGCTGGCCGGCGCGGGCTACGACGTCATCGGCATCTCGCCCGACGCGCCCGAGAAGCTCGCCACGTTCCGCGAGAAGGAGTCACTGAAGGTCACCCTCCTCGCCGACCCGGACAAGAAGGTCCTCGACGCCTACGGCGCCTTCGGCGAGAAGAAGAACTACGGCAGGACCTACCTGGGCGTCATCCGCTCCACGATCGTCGTCGACGAGCAGGGCAAGGTCGAACACGCCCTGTACAACGTCCGCGCGACGGGCCACGTGGCCAAGATCATCAAGGACCTGGGCATCTGACGCCGGAGCCATTTCCTGGGCCAGGCCCATCAGCGGGGCAAGCCCGGCGTGACTCCCGTCAGACCGTCCGACGAAATCCTGGTCAAGCACGACGACGGCCGCCGCACCCGCACCGTGCTGCTGCGCCGGGCGCTGCTCGAAGTCGGCGTGCTGAACGAGTGCGCAGAGTGCGGTACGGGGCCCGAGTGGCTCGGCAGGCCCATGACCCTGGAGGTCGATCACGTCAACGGGGACTGGAGCGACGACCGGCAGGAAAACCTGCGGTTGCTGTGCCCCAACTGTCACGCCACTACAACCACGTGGTGCCGAGGAGGCCGGGGTAGGCAAACGCCCGTTGACCGCTAGCATGGCCTGGCATGCGGCCGTGCTGGAATGGTAGACAGTCGGCGCTTAGAACGCCGTGGGCGAAAGCCCGTGTGGGTTCGAATCCCACCGGCCGCACCTCTGGGGGCCGCCCGCCTGGGCGGCCCCCAGCCGCGTCTCAGCCCAGCAGTTCTTTGACCACCGGCACCAGCGCCCGGAACGCCTTCCCCCGGTGGCTGATCGCGTTCTTCTCCTGCGGGGTCAGCTCCGCGCACGTGCGGGTCTCGCCCTCCGGCTGGAGGATCGGGTCGTAGCCGAAGCCGTTCGTGCCGGCGGGGGCGTGGCGGAGGGTGCCGTGGAGGCGGCCCTCGACGACCCGCTCGGTGCCGTCGGGGAGGGCGAGGGCGGCGGCGCAGGCGAAGGACGCGCCGCGGTGCTCCTCGGCGATGTCGGCGAGCTGGGCGAGGAGCAGGTCGAGGTTGGCCTTGTCGTCGCCGTGGGTGCCGGACCAGCGGGCGGAGAAGATGCCGGGGGCGCCGCCGAGGACGTCGACGCAGAGGCCGGAGTCGTCGGCGACGGCGGGCAGGCCGGTGGCCCGGGCGAGGGCGTGGGCCTTGAGGAGGGCGTTCTCGGCGAAGGTGATGCCGGTTTCCCTGACGTCGGGGACGTCGGGGTAGGCGTCGGCGCCGACGAGTTCGTGGGGCAGGCCCGCGTCGGCGAGGATCGAGCGGAGCTCGGTGATCTTTCCGGCGTTGCGGGTGGCGAGGATCAGGCGGGTCATGGGCCCAGTATCCCTGGGCCCATGGCGGGGGCCGTCGTTACGGGGTGCAGACCTTGGTGAGTTCGCCTGCCGCGTCGGTGACGGGGCTGAGGTCGGGGGTGGTGTCGCCGTTGTCGATGGAGGTGCGGACGTTGGCGACGGCCTTGTCGAGGCCGTCGACGGCCTTGCCGACGTCGGCGTTGTCGGTTTCGTCGCGGAGTTTGCCGAGGTTGCTCTCGACGGAGTCGAGTGCTTCCTCGAGCTGGGTGACGTCGTTGGAGGCGTTCTCGACGGCCTGCTGCATGTCGGTGACGCTCTCGGCGACGGCGTCGGCGGTGCGGACGCAGTCCAGTGCCTTGTCGACGGCGTCGCAGCCGGTGGTGAGTCCGGCGGTGAGCGCGACGGCCGCCAGGGTGGCGGCGACGGCTGCGGTGCGGCGTCGGCGGCTCGAGGCCATGGAAGGTTCCCTCCCTCGTCGGGCCGGTGGGGCCCGGTTTGTCGGCCGGGCGCGCGGGGTTGAGCCGTGCGCCCGTATCCCTTCAGACGCGGCGGTGGCCGGCGCGGTTGCTCACGCCGGCCCCGGTCCTTGGGGTGCCTTTTACTTTTCGAGGAGGGTATCGAGTGCGATGCGCTGGGCGGCGGCGAGTTCGGTGCATCCGGTGACGGCGAGGTCGAGGAGGGCGTTCAGCTCGTCGCGGGCGAAGGGTTCGGCCTCGGCGGTGCCCTGGACTTCGACGAAGCGGCCGTCGCCGGTGCAGACGACGTTCATGTCGGTGTCGGCGCGTACGTCTTCCTCGTAGCAGAGGTCGAGGAGGGGGACGCCGGCGACGATGCCGACGGAGACGGCGGCGACGGTGCCGGTGAGGGGCTTGCGGCCGGGCTTGACGAGTTTCTTGCCCTGGGCCCAGGTGATGGCGTCGGCGAGGGCGACGTAGGCGCCGGTGATGGCGGCGGTGCGGGTGCCGCCGTCGGCCTGGAGGACGTCGCAGTCGAGGACGATCGTGTTCTCGCCGAGGGCCTTGTAGTCGATGACGGCGCGCAGGGAGCGGCCGATGAGGCGGCTGATCTCGTGGGTGCGGCCGCCGATGCGGCCGCGGACGGACTCGCGGTCGCCGCGGGTGTTGGTGGCGCGGGGGAGCATGGAGTATTCGGCGGTGACCCAGCCCTCGCCGCTGCCCTTGCGCCAGCGGGGGACGCCTTCGGTGAAGGAGGCGTTGCAGAGGACTTTGGTGTCGCCGAAGGAGACGAGGACGGAGCCTTCGGCGTGTTTGCTCCAGCCGCGTGCGATGGTGACGGGGCGGAGCTGTTCGGGGGTGCGGCCGTCGATGCGAGACATGGCGTCGAGCCTAGCCGCAGACGGGGTGGGCCCCTTCCGTGTGGTGGGAAGGGGCCCGGGGTGCGGTGGCGGCCGGTGGGTGGCCGCGGTCGCGTCATGTGGCGGGGTGGCTCACATCATGTCTTCGATCTCGGCGGCGATGGGGTCGGCGTCGGTGCCGATGACGACCTGGATGGCGCTGCCCATCTTGACGACGCCGTGGGCGCCGGCGGCCTTGAGGGCGGTGTCGTCGACCTTGGAGGGGTCGAGGACCTCGGTGCGGAGGCGGGTGATGCAGCCCTCGACCTCTTCGATGTTGTCGATGCCGCCGAGCCCGGCAACGATCTTCTCAGCCTTGGTGGCCATGTTCGTTCTCCCTGATCCGAACCGCTTTGTCGCAGTAACCCACAGTTGGCCCATCTTTGCGAGCGGTCATGTCGTGGGCGCTCGATGATGGGCGTCACGACAGCGGAACCGTCCTGCCTCACTGGTCTACACCACCGGGAGGACTGCCGCCAAACCCGTCATGGCCGTCCGGTGAAGGGGACTTGATGAGTGCCGAGACCCCCGCCGGTCCGGACACCGGGGTGAGCCCCGTGCGGGAGCGCTGGAACCGGTTGTTCCAGGGGCTGCAGAAGATGGGGCGGAGTCTGCAGCTGCCGATCGCGGTGCTGCCGGCGGCGGGGATCCTCAACCGGCTGGGGCAGCCGGACGTGTTCGGGGACGAGGGTCTGGGCTGGACGAACGTCTCGAAGGTGATGGCGGGTGCGGGTGGGGCGCTGCTGGACGGTTCGCTGGGGCTGCCGCTGTTGTTCTGTGTGGGTGTGGCCATCGGGATGGCGAAGAAGGCGGACGGGTCGACGGCGTTGGCGGCGGTGGTGGGGTTCCTCGTCTACTTCAATGTGCTGCGGCAGTTCCCGAAGGACTGTCCGGAGGGGTCGGAGGCGGTTCCGAGCATCGGCTGTCAGCTGGCGGACGGGACGGTGACGGCGTTCGACTTCCAGAATCCGGGGGTGTTCGGCGGCATCGTCATCGGGTTGACGGCGGCGTATCTGTGGCAGCGGTTCCACCGGACGAAGCTGGTGGACTGGCTGGGCTTCTTCAACGGGCGTCGGCTGGTGCCGATCATCACGGCGTTCGCGGCGATCGTGTTCGCGGCGCTGTGTCTGTGGGTGTGGCCGCCGATCGGTGACGCGCTGGAGAGTTTCAGTGACTGGATGACGGGGCTGGGCGCGTGGGGTGCGGGGGTGTTCGGTGTGGCGAACCGGGCGTTGCTGGTGATCGGGCTGCACCAGTTCCTGAATGTGCCCATCTGGTTCCAGTTCGGGTCGTTCACGAAGCCGGACGGCACGGTGGTGCACGGTGACATCAACATGTTCCTGGCGGGTGATCCGGACGCGGGTCAGTTCCTGTCGGGGTTCTTCCCGATCATGATGTTCGCGTTGCCGGCGGCGGCGTTGGCGATCACGCACTGTGCGAGGCCGAGCCGGCGCAAGGAGATCGGCGGTCTGATGCTGTCGGTGGCGCTGACGTCGTTCGTGACGGGCATCACGGAGCCGATCGAGTACTCGTTCCTGTTCATCGCGCCGGCGTTGTACGCGGTGCACGCGGTGCTGACGGGTGTGTCGATGGCGGTGACGTGGGGGCTGGGGGTGCACGACGGGTTCAGTTTCTCGGCGGGGCTGATCGACTACGTCATCAACTGGAATCTGGCGACGAAGCCGTGGCTGATCATTCCGATCGGTCTGGTGTTCGCGGCCGTGTATTACGTGGTGTTCCGCTTCGCGATCACGCGGTTCGATCTGAAGACTCCGGGGCGGGAGCCGGAGGAGGAGGTGGAGGACGCGGCGAGGCGTTGATCTCCTAGGCTGGAGGTGGCTGTCGAAGCCCTCGGAACCTTGAGTTCCGGGGGCTTTTCGGTGTGCCCGCGGGGGGTGTCGTCCGACCGTCTCGGGCAGGCACCGTGCGTAGTGCCGCGGTCGCGATTTCGCGGGTTCCTTACGTGGCCTTCATCGTGCTACAAAAGGTCTACACCAGTAGTGGTGTAGACCACCACCGATGGAGGAAGTATGAGCACCGCCACCGACTCGGCGGCCCCCGCAAAGAAGCGGGGATCCGGCCTGTTCCAGGGCCTGCAGAAGATCGGCCGCAGCCTGCAGCTCCCGATCGCCGTGCTCCCGGCGGCGGGCATCCTGCTCCGTCTCGGCCAGCCGGACGTGTTCGGCGCGGACGGTCTGGGCTGGGACAAGGTCGCGGCCGTCTTCGCCACCGCTGGTGGCGCGATCTTCGACAACCTGCCGATGCTGTTCTGCATCGGTGTGGCCATCGGCTTCGCCAAGAAGGCCGACGGCTCGACCGCTCTCGCCGCGCTCGTCGGCTTCCTGGTCTACAGCAACGTCCTGAAGGCCTTCCCGGTCACCGAGGCCAAGGTGCAGGACGGCGCGGACATAGCCGCGACCTACAACAACCCCGGTGTCCTCGGCGGCATCCTCATGGGTCTGCTGGCCGCGGTGCTGTGGCAGCGCTACCACCGCAAGCAGTTGGTGGACTGGCTCGGCTTCTTCAACGGCCGCCGGCTCGTCCCGATCATCATGGCGTTCGTCGGCACCCTCATGGGTGTCTTCTTCGGCCTGGTCTGGGAGCCGATCGGCGACGTCATCTCCGACGCGGGTGAGTGGATCACCGGTCTCGGTGCCGCGGGCGCGGGTCTGTTCGGTCTGATCAACCGCGCGCTGATCCCCATCGGCATGCACCAGTTCGTGAACACCGTCTCCTGGTTCCAGATCGGTGACTTCACCAACGCCGCCGGCGAGGTCGTCCACGGTGACCTGAACCGGTTCTTCGCCGGTGACCCGGACGCCGGTCTGTTCATGTCGGGCTTCTTCCCCATCATGATGTTCGGTCTGCCGGCCGCCGCGATCGCGATCGCGCACGCCGCCCGTCCCGAGCGCCGCAAGGCCGTGATGGGCATGATGGTCTCGCTCGCGCTGACCTCGTTCGTGACCGGTGTGACCGAGCCGATCGAGTTCGCGTTCATGTTCATCGCGCCGCTGCTGTACGTGATCCACGCGGTGCTCACCGCCCTGTCGATGGCGATCACCTGGGCGCTCGGTGTGCACGCCGGCTTCACCTTCTCGGCGGGCTTCATCGACTACGTGCTGAACTGGAACCTGGCGACCAAGCCATGGCTGATCATCCCGATCGGCCTGGTGTTCGCGGTGATCTACTACGTGGTCTTCCGCTTCGCCATCGTCAAGTTCAACCTCACCACCCCGGGCCGTGAGCCCGAGGAGGAGGTCGAGGACCTCACCAAGGCGTAGGCCCTCACACGCTCGACGCGAAGGCCCGGAACCGTCTCGGTTCCGGGCCTTCGCCGTGCCGCGAGAGGGCCTTCGCCTGCCGCGGCCTCAGATCTCGTACGTCGCCCCCGGCGCCGCCAGGCCGACCGGCCCGTCGTACACCGTGCGGGCGTCGGTGAGGTTGACCTGCGGGTCGGTCCACGGGGCGATGTGGGTGAGGATCAGCCGGCGGGCGCGCGCCCGGGCCGCCGTCTCGCCCGCCTCGCGGCCGTTGAGGTGCAGGTCGGGGATGTTCTCCTTGCCGTGCGTGAAGGCGGCCTCGCACAGGAAGAGGTCGGCGTCGCGGGCGAGGTCGTCGAGCGCGGGGCTGACGCCCGTGTCGCCGGAGTAGGTCAGGGTCCTTCCGCCGTGCTCGATGCGGATGCCGTACGCCTCGACCGGGTGCGCGACGCGCTCGGTGTGCACGAGGAACGGTCCGATCTCGAAGGTGGACGGCTTGACCGTGTGGAAGTCGAAGACCTCGCTCATGGAGGAGGCCGAGGGGGTGTCGGCGTAGGCGGTCGTCAGCCGGTGCTCGGTGCCCTCGGGACCGTAGACCGGCAGCGGGGCGCAGCGGCCGCCGTCGTGCCGGTAGTAGCGCGCCACGAAGTAGGCGCACATGTCGATGCAGTGGTCGGCGTGCAGGTGGCTGAGGAAGATCGCGTCGAGGTCGTAGAGACCGCAGTGGCGCTGCAGCTCGCCCAGGGCGCCGTTGCCCATGTCGAGGAGCAGCCGGAAGCCGTCGGCCTCGACGAGGTAGCTCGAGCAGGCCGATTCCGCGGACGGGAACGACCCCGAGCAGCCGACGACGGTGAGCTTCATGAAGCAGAAACCTCCGCTGGCGGGTATGGAGAGACGGGGGTCGTGCGGTTCGTCGAGCGTAAGGCGCAAAACCTGCGGTCGCTCCTCCACCAGGCGCCGTTGTGGGCGAACTCACCTGCGCTGTCACCGGTTCGGCTGGAAGGGGCGCGTGTGGGGGCGGGATGGGGCGCGCGGCACCCGCTCGCGCCGGTACGGTCTGGACATGAACACGGCCTGGTGGCTCGCGCTCGCCGCGGTGGTCCTGCTCGCCCTGGTCACCGCCCTGGTCGACGGCTGGGGCAGAGGCCACCGGCCGCGCAGGAACCGCCGCCCGAAACGCGACGGTGAACCGGAGTGAAGGCCCCCGGAAACGCTTGAGGGGCCGGGGTGTTCCCCCGGCCCCCCGGCCCCCGCGTCATCCGCGGCGGGCTACGCCCAGAGCTGGCCCTGGAGGGTTTCGATGGCTTCTTCCGTCGTCGTGGCCGTGTAGACGCCCGTCGACAGGTACTTCCAGCCGCCGTCGGCGACGACGAAGACCACGTCGGCGGACTCGCCGGCCTTCTGGGCCTTCTTCGCGACGCCGATCGCGGCGTGCAGGGCGGCGCCGGTGGAGACGCCGGCGAAGATGCCTTCCTGCTGCAGGAGTTCGCGGGTGCGGGTGACCGCGTCGGCGGAGCCGACGGAGAAGCGGGTGGTCAGCACGGACGCGTCGTACAGCTCGGGCACGAAGCCCTCGTCGAGGTTGCGCAGGCCGTACACCAGGTCGTCGTAGCGCGGCTCGGCGGCGACGATCTTCACGTCGGGCTTGTGCTCGCGCAGGTAGCGGCCGACGCCCATGAGCGTGCCGGTGGTGCCGAGGCCCGCCACGAAGTGGGTGACGGAGGGCAGGTCGGCGAGGATCTCGGGGCCGGTGGTCGCGTAGTGGGCGCCCGCGTTGTCCGGGTTGCCGTACTGGTAGAGCATCACCCAGTCCGGGTGCTCGGCGGAGAGCTCCTTGGCGACGCGCACGGCGGTGTTGGAACCGCCCGCGGCCGGGGAGGGGATGATCTCGGCGCCCCACATGCCGAGCAGGTCGCGCCGCTCCTGCGAGGTGTTCTCAGGCATCACGCAGACCATGCGGTAGCCCTTGAGCTTGGCGGCCATGGCGAGCGAGATGCCGGTGTTGCCGGAGGTGGGCTCCAGGATGGTGCAGCCCGGGGTGAGACGGCCGTCCTTCTCCGCCTGCTCGATCATGTGCAGGGCGGGGCGGTCCTTGATCGAGCCGGTGGGGTTGCGGTCCTCGAGCTTGGCCCAGATGCGGACGTCGGCGGACGGCGACAGCCGCGGCAGGCGCACCAGAGGGGTGTTGCCCACCGCGGCCAGCGGGGAGTCGTAACGCATACCGATCAGGCCATACCGCCGGCGACGGCCGGCAGGATCGTCACGTTGTCGCCGTCGCTCAGCTTGGTGGTGATGCCGTCGAGGAAACGGACGTCCTCGTCGTTGAGGTAGACGTTGACGAAGCGGCGCAGCTGGCCGTCGTCCACGATGCGGGCCTGGATGCCCGTGTGCCGGGTCTCGAGGTCGGCGAAGAGCTCGGCGAGGGTGTCCCCGTTGCCCTCCACGGCCTTCTGACCGTCGGTGTACTGGCGGAGGATGGTGGGGATGCGGACCTCGATGGCCATGGCTGAGGGCTCCTGTCGGAAGGTGTCGTGGGTTCTTCAAGGGCGCACGGCGGCGCCGCGGCTCACGGCCGTACGGCGGCGGCGGAACGTCAACAGATGGCGCTGTTCAGCCTGCACAGGTCGACGTGGAGCCGCGCCACGAGCAGTGCGCCCGGCGCCTTGTCGCCCACGTCGAAGAGAACCATGCACTCATCGTATCGATTCCCTGTCCGGGATCCGGAGTGTGATCCCACATCCCGGACGTCGGCCATCCGCGATGCGGGATCAGTACGCGTCGACGACCCGTACCTCCTCCTCGGTGACCTCACCGTCCAGGATGCGGAAGGAGCGGAACTGGAACTCGCCGGCGCCGTCGGTGTCGGCGGTGGAGACCAGCACGTAGTGGGCGCCGGGCTCGTTGGCGTAGGAGATGTCGGTGCGGGAGGGGTAGGCCTCGGTCGCGGTGTGCGAGTGGTAGATGACCACCGGCTCCTCGTCGCGGTCGTCCATCTCCCGGTACAGCTTCAGCAGGTCCTGGGAGTCGAACTCGTAGAACGTGGGTGAGCGGGCCGCGTTCAGCATGGGGATGAAACGCTCGGGGCGGCCGGAGCCCACCGGGCCCGCCACCACGCCGCACGCCTCGTCGGGGTGGTCCTCACGGGAGTGGGCGACGATCTGGTCGTACAGGGCCTGGGTGATGGTCAGCATGAGGCTCAGGATAAGCAGACGGGCCGTTCCGTACCGAGGGGTGGTACGGAACGGCCCGGATGCCGGACGCCTTGAGCGGACGGCGGCGGGGAACGCCACGAGTGCTCCCCGGCGCCGGCGTCCTTCGGGGTGGTCAGCCGACCTTTTCGAACCGGTCCTCGTCGCGGTCCGCGATCGCCGGGTTGCCCTTCTTGAGCACGGTCCAGCCGATGCCGAGGGCGACGGCCCAGCCGGCCGCGACGTACAGGCAGACCCGGGCGTCCTGGTCCGCCGCGATCATGACGGTCACGCCGATCAGGAAGGCCAGGGCGACCCAGCTGAACTTCGCTCCGCCGGGGGCGGGGAAGGACGAGGCGCGCAGCCGTCCGGCGTCGACCGCGCGGCGGTAGCGGATGTGGCTGACGAGGATCATCATCCAGGTCCAGATGCCGGCCGCGGTGGCGACGGAGGTGACGTAGGTGAACGCCTTCTCGGGGACGACGTAGTTGAGGATCACGCCGATACCCATGAGCGCCACGGAGACGGTGATGCCGACGGCGGGCGTCTTGCGGGCGTTGAGCCGGGCGAAGGCCTTGGGCGCCTCGTTGTTGGCGGCCAGCCCGCGCAGCATCCGGCCGGTGGAGTACATGCCGGAGTTGCAGGACGACAGGGCCGCGGTGAGCACCACGAAGTTGACGATGCCGGCGGCGAGCGGGATGCCGATCTTGCCGAAGGCGTGCACGAAGGGGCTCTCGCCGGCGGAGAACTCGGTCCACTTGACGACGGAGAGGATCACCAGCAGGGCGCCGACGTAGAAGACGATGATGCGCCAGGGCAGCGTGTTGATGGCCTTGGGCAGGGTCTTCTCGGGGTTCTCGGACTCGCCGGCGGTGACGCCGACCAGCTCGACGGCGAGGTAGGCGAACATGACGCCCTGGAGGGTCATCAGGCTGGAGCCGATGCCGTTGGGGAAGAACCCGTCGTGCGACCAGAGGTTGGAGACGGCGGCGGTGTCACCGGCGTCGGAGAAGCCGAGGGTGAGCACGCCGAGTCCGATGACGATCATGCCGATGATGGCCGTGACCTTCACCATCGAGAACCAGAACTCGACCTCGCCGAAGATCTTCACGGAGATCAGGTTCACGCCGAAGAGCACCACGAGGAACACCAGGGCGCTGACCCACTGGGGGATCTCGGGGAACCAGAAGTGGATGTAGATGGCGGCGGCCGTCAGCTCGGCCATGCCGGTGACCACCCACATCAGCCAGTACGTCCAGCCGGTGACGAAGCCGAAGAA
This sequence comes from Streptomyces sp. CNH189, assembly GCF_000527195.1. Lineage (NCBI taxonomy): Bacteria > Bacillati > Actinomycetota > Actinomycetes > Kitasatosporales > Streptomycetaceae > Streptomyces > Streptomyces sp. CNH189. The sequence continues at coordinate 99,033 of NZ_AZUS01000010.1, read as the reverse complement.
CGGGCCGAGGAACTCCCGGGCGTACTCGGCGAAGGAGCCGGAGACGGGCCGGTAGAGGAGCAGTTCACCCAGCGCCCGCATGATGAAGAAGATGACCACGCCCGCGAGGGCGTACATGAGGATGATGCTGGGCCCGGCCTTGGCGATGTTCGCCCCGGCGCCCATGAAGAGGCCGACGCCGATGGCGCCGCCGATGGCGATCATCTGGACCTGGCGGCTGCCGAGTCCGCGCTCGTACCCCTCTTCGGGGGCCTCGGTGACCTTCGCAGAGGTCATGGTGTCGTGCGCCTTTCTCCATGCCGACCCGGGCCGGTACGTCGGCCGCGGATCGGGTCTCGATCCCCCCGGACTGATGGAGCTGAGCGGGCGTGCGAGCCCGCTCGTGCCTGGCCGGCGGTGACCGGCTCGGTGGCGCACCCGGCCGAACGTTCGGGTGGCGTTCGCCGGGCGGTCGTGAAGGTCTATCACGGTCACCGCTGTGGTCGTTCGGTCGCGTTGTGACGCGGACCACAAAGAAAAGGGGACAAACGCGACCCGGAAACGGAAAGGCGGTCGGCCGTTTGACGGGATCGTTATCCGGATTTGAGAGCCCGTTGAGCGAACAGCTGTGCACAAGGTGCAGGTGGAACGGAAAACGGAAAGGTCCCGTCCACGCCGAGTGGCGATATGGACGGGACCCTTCCGGTTCAGTCGGCCCCTGGGGGCCCGGGAGGGGTCAGGGCGCGTCGGCCGGCTCCGGCTCCGCCGTCCGCGCGCCCGACCGGCGGTTGCGGACGTACGTGAGGAAGGAGTCGAGCTCCCGCTTGACCACCGGGGCCAGCAGGTAGAGGCCGATGATGTTGAACACCGACAGCAGGAACAGCGCCGAGTCGGCCAGGCTGATCAGCGAGTCGAGGGAGAGCAGCGAACCCGCGATCACGAAGACGCTCCACACCACCTTGAAGACGATCTCACTGGTCCTGCTGCGGCCGAAGAGGTAGGCCCAAGCCTTCAGGCCGTAGTAGCCCCAGGTGAGGATCGTGGAGAAGGCGAACAGCAGCACCGCGACGGTCAGCAGGTTCGGGAACCAGGGCAGCACGGTCTCGAACGCGTCGGAGGTGATGGTGACACCGCCGATGTCGTTGCCCTCGCGGGCGGCGTCCCAGCTGGCGGGGGCCGCGATGACGATGGTCAGCGCGGTCATGGTGCAGATCACGACCGTGTCGATGAACGGCTCCAGCAGGGCGACCAGGCCCTCGCTCGCGGGGTGCTTGGTCTTCACCGCGGAGTGGGCGATCGGGGCCGAGCCCAGACCGGCCTCGTTGGAGAAGGCGGCGCGCTGGAAACCGACGATCAGGGCGCCGATGACACCGCCCGCGACACCCTCCGCCTCGAAGGCGCCCTGGAAGATGTCACCGATCGCGCTCGGCACGGCGGTGACGTTGGTCAGGATGACGATCAGACACGCCACGACGTACATGATGGCCATGGCCGGGACCAGGCGGCTGGTGACCGAGGCGATGGAGCGGATGCCGCCGAGCAGCACCAGGCCCACGAGCGCGGCGACCACCAGGCCGAAGAGCACGGCGCCGGCGGAGGAGGCCAGGAAGCCGTCCTCGCCGCCGAAGGTCGAGGAGATCTGCGCGTAGGACTGGTTGGTCTGGAAGAGGTTGCCGCCGAACAGACCGAAGAACAGGATCATCACGGAGGCCAGGACCGCGAGCACCTTGCCGAGCCGGGCGCCGCCGCGGCCGAACCGCTCGGCGAGGCCCTTCGGCAGGTAGTGCATGGGACCGCCGGAGACGGTGCCGTCGGGGTGCTCCTCGCGGTACTTCACACCGAGGGTGACCTCGACGAACTTGGTGGCCATGCCGAGCAGGCCGCAGAGGATCATCCAGAAGGTGGCGCCGGGGCCGCCGATCGACACGGCGACGGCCACACCGGCGATGTTGCCGAGGCCGACGGTGCCGGAGACGGCGGCGGTCAGCGCCTGGAAGTGGTTGACCTCGCCGGGTGAGCCCTTCTCGTCGAAGCGGCCGCGGACGACGTCGAAGGCGAGCTTGAGCTTGCGGGCCTGGATCAGGCCGAACCAGCTGGTGAACACCAGGCCGGCGACGACCAGCCAGGCGACGATCAGGGGGAGGTCGGTTCCTCCGACGGGGACCGTGTAGAACACGATGTCGCCGACCGTGGTGGCGACCGGGTCGAAGAAATCGCTGACGGAGTCGTCGATGGTCGTGGTGATGGAGTCGAGTGACATCGAACTTCCTCGGTGAGGGCGGGGACGTTCTGGCAGCTGCGGAGCGGGGGACGACGTGGGGCGTGGTCCGTGTCCCGTTCGGCGACGGAGGTCTGGTGGGGACGGCCCCTGCGTGGGGCCGGCGTCCGTTTCGGGCAGGGCAGCACACCGGCGGGAACCGGCTTCGTTGCTCACAACCGCGTCGGCGGCGCAAGCGGGTTGCGAATTCTTACCACGCCTTTACCGACCCCCGAGTGGCCCAGGTCACACAAAATCGCCCCCGCGGCGGAAAGCCGCAGGGGCGGTGACGGGATCGTTATTCGGACTTGAGGTTCATCTGAGCGAACGCGTCACGGGATGTACCGGACAGACCGGGACGTTGTCACGGCAGCAACGTCGAGACCAGCGTCTCCTGCAGACCGCCCAGCCAGAGGTACGCCATCACCATCGGCTTGCGCGGATCCTCGTCCGGGAGGTGGAACAGCAGGTCACTGTCGTCCTCGTCGGTGATCTCCAGCCGGGCCCCGATCGCCAGGCGCAGGTCGTTCAGCGCGCCGAGCCAGCGCCGGGACTCCTGCGGGGACAGCTTGAGCACCGCGCCGCCCTCGCCGGCCGGACCGAGCCCGTCCAGGGAGCGGATCACCGCGAGGGCGTTGTCCCGCTTCCCGGCCCGCAGGTCGTTCTCCGTGTACCGGCGGAACTCGGCGGAGTGCTCCCGCTGCTCCTCGGCCTCCTGGGCCTGCGGAGCGCCCTCCGGGTCGACGTAGGCGTCCGGGAAGAGGCGGCGCAGCACGGGGTCGGAGGGGGGCTCGCTCGGCCCCTCGGCGAAGAGTTCCGCGAGCGGGTCGCCGCCGGCCTCCTCGGCAGGGCCGGGGCCGATGATCTCCATGAGCTGCACGGCCAGCGAGCGGATGATGGAGATCTCGACGTTGTCGAGGGCGACGGCCGCGCCGCCGCCGGGGAGCGGTTCGAAGTGTCCTGGCATGGAGGCGATTCGCTACTTCCGGTCCTGCGGGCGGGGTCGGGTCACGTCCGGTGCGGTCATGTCCGGTGTCACTTCCGGTCGTGCTGGAGGGTGGCCCACAGGCCGTAGCCGTGCATGGCCTGGACGTCGCGCTCCATCTCCTCACGGGTACCGCTGGAGACCACCGCCCGGCCCTTGTGGTGGACGTCGAGCATGAGCTTGGTGGCCTTGTCCTTGGAGTAGCCGAAGTACGACTGGAAGACGTACGTCACGTAGCTCATGAGGTTGACCGGGTCGTTGTGGACGATCGTGACCCACGGGACGTCGGGCTCGGGTACGGCGAAGACCTCCTCCGCCGACTCGGTGCGTTCGATCTCCAGGGGTGCGGGTGACGTCACACTGCCCATGCTGCCACCGGTGGGGGGTGGTCGCACAAACCGGCCCGCCCACAAGGCCGTCCGGGTGGTCCGCGCCCCGTCCGGACGGCGACCGCCGTCCCTCCCGGAACCTTAAATCGTCAGAGTGACGAAATGGGGGTACCATCCTCGCCATGGACACAGCGGACCTTGCGTTGCCGGTGACCGTTCCGTCGACGGCGCTCTTCACCGACCAGTACGAACTGACGATGCTGCAGGCCGCGCTGAAGGCCGGGACGGCCGCGCGGCACAGCGTGTTCGAGGTCTTCACCCGGCGGCTGCCGCACGGCCGCCGCTACGGCGTCGTAGCCGGCACCGGACGGGTGCTCGACGCGGTGGAGAACTTCCGCTTCGACGCGGCCATGCTGGGCTTCCTGCGCGAGAAGGCCGTCGTCGACGAGGAGACCCTGGACTGGCTGGCCGGCTACCGCTTCACCGGCGACATCTGGGGCTACCCGGAGGGCGAGGTCTACTTCCCCGGCTCGCCGATCATGCGGGTCGAGGGCAGCTTCGCGGAGTGCGTGCTGCTGGAGACGGTGATCCTGTCGATCCTCAACCACGACTCGGCCATCGCCGCCGCGGCCTCCCGGATGTCGTCGGCCGCCGCCGGCCGGCCGCTGATCGAGATGGGCGCCCGGCGCACCCACGAGCTGGCCGCCGTCGCCGCCTCCCGCGCCGCCTACATCGGCGGCTTCTCCTCCACCTCCGACCTGGCGGCCGGCTTCCGCTACAACATCCCCACCGTCGGCACCTCCGCGCACGCCTTCACCCTGCTGCACGACACCGAGCGGGACGCCTTCCGCGCCCAGGTGGACTCCCTCGGCGCGGGCACGACGCTGCTGGTGGACACGTACGACGTGACCGAGGCGGTCCGCGCGGCCGTCGAGGTCGCGGGACCGGAGCTGGGCGCGGTGCGCATCGACTCCGGTGACCTGCTGCTGGTGGCGCACCGGGTGCGGCAGCAGCTCGACGAGCTGGGCGCCCGCGACACCAGGATCGTCGTGACCTCGGACCTGGACGAGTACGCCATCGCCTCGCTGGCCGCGGCGCCGGTGGACGCCTACGGGGTGGGTACCCAGCTGGTGACCGGCTCCGGGCACCCGACCGCCTCCATGGTCTACAAGCTGGTGGCCCGCGCCGAGACCGCCGAACCGGGGGCCCCGCTGATGTCGGTGGCGAAGAAGTCCACCGGCGGCAAGACCTCCGTCGGCGGCCGCAAGTGGGCCGCCCGGCGCCTGGACGCGTACGGCGTCGCCGAGGCCGAGGTGGTCGGCACCGGCGAGGTGCCGCCCGAGCTGGCGGGCCGGCAGCTGCTGGTGCCGCTGGTGCGCGGCGGCGAGGTGGTCGCCCGCGAGCCGCTGGACGTGGTCCGCGACCGGCACGCCGCCGCCCGCGCCGGACTCCCGCTGTCCGCGACGCAGCTCTCGCGCGGGGAACCCGTCCTTCCGACGGAGTACGCACACGGGCCGTCGGGTAGCTAAAGGCAAGCCGACCGCGCGAGTCGCCGCCCGCCGTCCCCGGGGCCCGGTGTCCGCCCGCCCGGGCCCCCACCCGAATCCGCCCGTCCACCCCAGAGCCGAAGGACACCGACCATGCGCCGCGCACTGATCGTCGTAGACGTGCAGAACGACTTCTGCGAGGGGGGCAGCCTCGCCGTCACCGGCGGCGCCGACGTGGCCGCCGCCGTCACCGAGCTGATCGGCCAGGCCGCCCCGGCCGGGTACCGGCACGTGGTCGCCACCCGCGACCACCACGTCGACCCCGGCGGGCACTTCGCCGACCACCCCGACTTCGTGCACTCCTGGCCCGCCCACTGCGTGGCCGGCACGGAGGGCGTCGGGTTCCACCCGAACTTCGCGCCCGCCGTCACCTCCGGGGCGGTCGACGCCGTCTTCGACAAGGGGGCGTACGCGGCGGCCTACAGCGGCTTCGAGGGCACCGACGAGAACGGCACCCCGCTCGCCCGGTGGCTGCGGGAGCGGGAGATCGACGAGGTGGACGTCGTGGGCATCGCCACGGACCACTGTGTGCGGGCCACCGCCCTGGACGCGGTGCGCGAGGGCTTCCGCACCCAGGTGCTGCTCGACCTCACCGCGGGTGTCGCCCGCGGGACGACGGAGCGTGCGCTGGAGGAGCTGCGGCAGGCGGGTGTGGAGCTGTCGGGCAAGCCGGTGGTGCAGTGACCTCGGGCGGTGCGGTTCCGCCGGCCCGCCGCTGACGTCCGCCGGCCTCCCGGGCCCGCCGGGGCCGGTCAGGCGCGGGCGGCCGGGGGTCTGAGCAGGGCCCGGATCGGGTGCCAGAGCTCCAGCGGGAGCACTCCCCCGGCCGGCGCCGTGCGCCATATCAGGCCGTCGGGATGGTGCAGGACCGCGGTGATCTCGTCGGGGGTGGGCGGCGCGGTGTTGCCGCGCAGGTAGACCGCCCGCAGGCCCAGGTTACGCAGCCTGGTCAGGGCGCGCGCCCGGTTGTGGGCGTGGACCAGCACCCGCACCCCGGACGGTGCGTCGGCGGCGGGGCTGGGCAGGTTCAGCGCCACCACCACCGTGCCGTTGGGCAGCTTGCAGAAACCTCCTGCGGCCATGCGGTCATACCCCCGTGTCACCAGGTGTCAATAAGAGAGCCACAGGAGGCACCTAAACACGGATCGGCGGTGACCCGCCAGGGGGTCACCGCCGATCATGTGCTGACCTGCGAGAACGCTACTTACCGGCCCGCAGGGCCCACCTCGAGCTCGATCGTGGAGCCGTCCTTGGGCTCCTTGGTGATCTTGATCTTGGTGTTGGTGTCAGTGACCTGGACACTGCCGGTCGGGTTCGCCGGGTCCCAGTAGGTGTTCTTGCGGTCGTTGAAGACCGACACACCCTTCGAGCCCGGGACGTACTTGGCGACGTCCGCCTTGTGCAGCGTGATCGCGTCCGTGCGGAACGTGCTGAACGGGGAGTCGTAGGCCTGGATGCGGTTGCGCATCAGGGTGCCGTCCGCCCACTTCAGCGCGGTCGGGTGGGAGTCGATCGGGAGGATCAGACCCTTGCCCGGGTGCTGGCTGGTGTTGTTGTCCAGCTGGGAGGTGTCCCACTTCCAGATCAGCAGACCGTTCTGGTACGCGTAGTGCTCCACCCAGTCCGGACGGGCCGTGTAGCCGAAGTTGTACGGGCCGACCTCGAGGGTCTTGTCGTACGACTCGTACTGCCGGTTCTCGGCGATGTAGTACTGCTCGTAGTCGTTGGTGAACGACGCGCCGATGCGGGAGAAGCCGGTGGCCTTCCAGGCGGCGTCGGCGGTCTCGGCGTTGTCCGAGAACACCGCGGCGCCGTCCGCCGTCACCGTGATCACGTCGGCCGTGAAGCCCTTCTGGGCCACGCCGCCGTCGGTCTGGTAGCGGAAGCGCAGGTCGATCTTCTGGCCGGCGTACGCGTCCAGGGAGTACGCGAACTTCTTGTAGCCGTCGATCGTGCCGTGCAGGGCGGGCTTGTCGCTGCCGTCGCGCGGGATCTGCTGGCCGTCCACCGTGCCGTCGACGGCGGTCCAGTTGGCGCCGCCGTCGGTCGACACCTCGGTGTAGAGGTAGTCGTAGTTGGCCTCGATGTCGTACCAGCCGTCGAAGGTCAGCTCGGCGGAGGACTTGCCGGTCAGGTCGACCGTGCGGCTCAGGGTGTTCTTGAGGTCGTCACCGCTGCCGCTCCACCACTGGGTCTGGCCCTCGGACGGCGTGACGACCTCGGTGGTGACGGCCTTCTTCGGCAGCGTCACGACCAGGGCCTGCTTGTGCTTGGTGTTGTACTCCGCGAGGCCGAGCTTGTGCCAGGAGCTGACCCCGGCCTTGGCCACGTCGTAGTTCAGCCAGCCGAGCTGCAGCTTGTCCCAGGCGGTCATGTCGCCGGGCAGGTCGCCGATCTCCTTCTTCCCGGTGCCGAGCCAGGAACCGGAGGACATCAGGGTCCAGAAACCGGTGGAGTTCTCGCCGCCCGCGGTGTCGTAGAGGTCCGGCAGACCGAGGTCGTGGCCGTACTCGTGGGCGAAGACGCCGAGTCCGCCGTTCTCCGGCTGGATGGTGTAGTCGCCGACCCAGATGCCGGTGGAGCCGATCTGCGTGCCGCCGAGCTTGTTCTCCTCGGGGCCGGTGGCGCCGGCGTCGGTGCCGAAGGCGTACCAGCGGTGGGCCCAGATCGCGTCCTCGCCCTGGACGCCGCCGCCGGCGGACTCGTCCTCACCGGCGTGCACGATCTGGAAGTGGTCGATGTAGCCGTCCGGCTCGTTGAAGTCGCCGTCGCCGTCGAAGTCGTAGCGGTCCCACTCGTCGAAGCGGGCCGCGTCGGCCTTGATCTGGGCGTCGGTGCGGCCGGCCGCCTTCTGCTGGGCGACCCAGGCGTTCAGACCGTCGCTGACGACGTTCCACACGCTCGGGCAGGTGCTGTCGCCGCAGTAGTTGGAGCCGTAACGGGCCTCGTTGTAGGGGACCTTGACCCAGTCGGAGACCTCACCGTCGACCGAGTAGCGGCCCGAGGACTGCTTCTCGTAGTAGGTCTTGACCGAGTCGACGCCCTTGCCGGACCCGAAGTAGATGTCCTCGAAGTGCTGCTGGTTGTAGTCCGCCTGCCATGCGGTGGAGTTGTCCACCTTGCGGTCCGGCTTGGCGATCTGGTTGTGCAGCGGGCCGGGGGTGCCGCCGTAGCGGCTGTCTATCTGGTCGCCGAACTCGACCAGGATGGTGAAGATCTTGTCGGTCTTCTCCCGGCCCAGCTCGACGTACTTGGTGTCGCCCTTCTTGCTCTTGAGGCCGACGACCTTCGAGCCCGCGCGGTTCTTGACCGACGTCTTGCCGGACAGGACCTGGTTGAGGGCCTCCTCGCGCTGGGCCGCCTGCGTCTTGGAGAGCGGTCCCTCGAGGTCGTGCTCGACGTGGTTGTGCGACGCCGGGTCCTGGCGGTCCACGGCGCTCGGCCGGTCGGCCGCGTCGGCCGTGTCGGCCTGGGCCGTGGTGAACGCAGAGCAGGTGGCGGTGGCCGCCGCGAGGGCCACGCCTATCGCGGCCGCTCTGAACGTCCAGGGTCTACTGGTCACTTGAGATCCCCTCCCGCGTTCGTACGCGCGGATGAAGGAGGTTCCGTCAGGGAAGGTCCCGCGCGCACGTGATCAACGCGTGTAGTCAAGTGACGTCATTTGACTAGAGGTTCGCCAGAAAAAACAGACCTTGACTTGAACAGATCAAACGCGTTATGCGGAGCCGGGGTCCGTTTTCCGGACACTTCCGTGCGAAACCCCGGCGGGCGCGTCCGGCCGGCCGTGTGCGGGGCGGCATGAATCCGTGCGCCCCCTGTGCACCGGCCCTGTAGGTCAGGTCACGCTTACTGTCCGTTCCCCTCGGGCACGCTCGCGGTTAGAGTCGCTTGGCGGCACGCCGTTCAAGCCGGTGGAAAGCCAGGCCGACAGCCCCCGACTTCCGAGGACACGATGGCCATGCCCCGTCCGACTGTCGCTCAGTTCGCTTACGGCACGTGCGCCGTGATCCTGTCGACCTTCGCCCTGCTGCTGCTGTCCGGGACGACTTCCGCCGCGGCCGTCGCGGTGATCGCCGTCGCGGCGCTCGCCCTGGGACTGGTGGTGGCCACCAGAGTCCCGGTCCCCGCCGCCCGGCGGCCCGTCGCCGTGGTCCCGCCCGCGACGCCTGCGCCGGTACGGGCCACGGTGCCCTCGCCGGCCCGCGAGCAGGTGCGTGAGCCGGTCCACGAGCGCGCCGCGTCCTGACGTCCCGTCCGCGCGGGACCGGGCGGTGACCCCGGTCCCGTGCCAGGTCGCCCTCTCACGCGTCACCGGGTCGAGACCACCACGGTCCTGGCCGCCTTGTCGTGCAGCCCCTGCTTGTAGGGCCGGTCGAAGAAGCTCCAGCCGCCCGCGATCGCGGTCCACACACAGGCGCAGCAGAAGGCGAACGGCAGCCACAGCACGGCGGCGCGGATCAGAGCGGTCTGCACGGAGGGGTTGTTGCCGTCGGAGAGGTTGGCGACCCGCATGCCGAGCCACTTCTTGCCGAGGGTGCGGCCGAAGCGGACGGCCATGAAGGTGTCGTAGGCGATGTAGAGGACGGCGGCGATCACCGACTGGGCGAAGCCGTTGCCGACGTTGACCCGCTCACCGTCGAAGTTGTACTCGCTGACCCCGACGGGCCAGGTGAGCAGCCAGACCACGATGCCGACGAGGATCAGGTCGATGATGCGGGCGAGCGTGCGGCGGGCGCTGTCGGCGAGCGGGGGCATGCCGGCCAGCGGGTCGCCGCCCGGCGCGCCGCCGTAGGGGCCGCTGCCGTAGGGGCCGCCCCCGGGAGGGCCTCCCCCGTAGGGGCCTCCGCCTCCCCCGCCGTAGGAACCGCCGCCGCCGTAGGGGTCGCCACCCTGGGGGCCGCCCGCGCCCTCGTACGGGCCGCTGCCGCCCTGCCCCGGCGGGGGCGCGCCGCCGGGGGTGTCGTACAGGGAGCCGGAGCCCGGGCCGGGGGCGCCCGGCGGGGGCTGTTTCCTGAACGGGTCCTCGTCCGGCGGGGGCTGTTTCCTGAACGGGTCCTCGTCCGGCGGCTGCTGACCGGAGCCGTGGGGCGGTTCGGTGGTCATGCCCCGAGTCGACCCCGAACCCCGCGGCCCCGCATCCGGCGAGCCGCCGTCCGGAGTACCGGGGGCCGGGGGCCCGACGGCCCGTCAGGCGGCGGCGACGAACGTGTGCGCGGCCTTGTCGTGCCAGCACTGGCGCCACGGCTTGTCGAACAGGCCCCACAGCACACCGACGACCCCGACCACGAGCAGCCCGGGCACGCTGTAGACGAGCCAGCGCCGCAGGGCCGCGCCGAACTCCGGCGCGTCGTGCCCCTCGATGTCCCGCACCTCCAGGCCCGTCAGCCGTTTGCCCAGCGTGCGGCCCCACTTGACGGTGGGCAGCACCTCGAGCAGCACCCCGGCGAGCAGCAGGACGGCGAGGACGATGCCGAGGTGCACCGAGGTGGTGCCGTCGATCAGCCAGACGGTGACGGTCTCGCCGGAGAGCTTGGCCGCCTCGATCTTGGCGTCGATGTGGTCCATGGCCTTCAGGCCGAGCGGCACGGCGGCCACGGCGGTGACGGCGCCGAGGACGACGGTGTCCAGCAGCCGGGCGGCCAGCCGCCGGCCCAGCGAGGCGGGGCGGGCCGCGGCCTGCCGGCGGGCGGCGGCCTGGAAGACGTCGTCGACCGGCGGCTTCCACGGCGCGACCGGCTCCGGCTCCTGGGTGCCCGCGAGGCGGTGCACCTGCTGCGGCCAGGAGGACTGGCCACCCCCCTGACCGGCCGTGAGCGGCGCGGCGGCGGCCGGGGCGGCAGGGGAAGCGGGGGCGGGCGCGGCCGGGGCGGCGGGCGCGGTGGCCTGCGGGGGGACGGGCGGGGCGGTGGCCTGCCGCGGTCCGGACGGTGCCGGGGCGGCGGGCGGGGACGCGGCGGCACGCGCGGCAGCCGCCTTGCCGGCGGCGAAGCCGGGCCGCCCGGGGGCCGCACCCGCGCCCTGCTCCCCGGCGCGGGGTGTGACCGCGCGGAAGGTCATGGTGCCCTCGTCGGCGGACGGCGCCGCGCCGCCGGAGGTGATCGGCGGCTGTGCCGGGCCCGTCGGTCTGCGGAACACGAAGGTCCCGCCGCCGGCCTGCGGACCGTCCGAGGCGGGCTCGGCGTCGGCCGGGCCGCCCTGTGCGGCGGCGGGGCCGCTCCGGCCGGCGGCCGCGGCGGCCGTCCCGCCCGCGGCCCCGGTGGCCGGGGTGTGCGGGACCCGGGGGTCGGCGCCCCAGGAGACCTTGCGGTCCGGGTCGCCCCCGAAGCCGGTCTGGCGCGCGGGGTCGGCGCCCCAGGCCGTGGCGGGTTCGGGCCGGCTGCCGTGCTGCGCGTCGGCCGGGGACGGTCCCGCGAGGGCGGGGCCGTCGTCCGGGTCCTCGTCGAAGAAGTGCGGGCCGGTCTCCTCCACGGACGGCGCGGCCGGGGCGGCGCCGGGCGGCGGGGCGAGCGACTCGCCGTCACCGGGCGCCGGACGGCTCGTGCCCGGTACCCATGAGGCACCGTTCCAGTACCGGACATATCCAGGAATGGACGGGTCCGGGTAGTACCCTTCGCGGGGCCTGTCGTCGCCGGGGGCCGGGGTTGGGGCGCTCATGTCCGTCGTCCCGTATCTGCTCGAGGGATGGGTCGGGGGGAACCACATCTATCAGACGGGCGGGGGCCGAACGGCCCGACCGACTGGACCCCACCCCTTTCGGGCACCTTCTCGTTCAGAAGAGCTTGCCCGGGTTCAGAATGTTCAGCGGATCGAAGGCGTGTTTGACCGCCCGCTGCATCTCCATGCTCACCGGGCCCACCTCCCGCGCCAGCCACTCCTTCTTCAGCACGCCGACGCCGTGCTCGCCGGTGATGGTGCCGCCGAGTTCGAGGCCGAGCGCCATGATCTCGTCGAAGGACTCCCGGGCCCGCCGCGACTCCTCCGGGTCGGAGGCGTCGAAGCAGACCGTCGGGTGGGTGTTGCCGTCGCCGGCGTGGGCCACGACACCGATGGTCAGCCGGTACTTCTCGGAGATCCGCTCGACGCCCTCGATCAGCTCGCCGAGCCGGGACCGGGGCACGCACACGTCGTCGATCATCGTGGTGCCCTTGACCGCCTCGAGCGCGACCAGGGACATCCGGCGGGCCTGGAGCAGCATCTCGGACTCGGCGGCGTCCTCGGCGGGGACGACCTGGGTGGCCCCGGCCTCCTCGCACAGCGCGCCGAGGGCGGCGAGGTCGGCGGCCGGGTCGGTGGTGTCGAAGGCGGCCAGCAGCAGCGCCTCGGTGGACTCCGGCAGACCCATGCGGGCCATGTCGTTGACGGCCCTGACCGTGGTGCGGTCCATGAGTTCGAGCAGGGACGGGACGTGTCCGGCGGCCATGACGCGGCACACCGCGTCACTGGCCGCGGCCCCGGAGGAGAACTCCGCGGCCAGCACCAGCTGCTCGGGCGGCCTGGGCCGCAGGGCGAGCACCGCGCGGACGACGACGCCGAGGGACCCCTCGGAGCCGACGAACAGCCGGGTCAGGTCGTAGCCGGCGACGCCCTTGACGGTGCGGCGGCCGGTGGACAGCAGCCGGCCGTCGGCGAGGACGACGTCCAGGCCCAGGACGTACTCGGCGGTCACGCCGTACTTCACGCAGCACAGGCCGCCCGAGGCGGTGCCGATGTTGCCGCCGATGGTGCACATCTCCCAGCTGGAGGGGTCCGGCGGGTAGGCGAGGCCGTGCTCGCCGACCGCGCGGGACAGCGTGGCGTTGACGACGCCCGGCTCCACGACGGCGATCCGGTCGACCGGGTCGATCTCCAGGATGCGGTCCATCCTGGTCAGGGAGAGCACCACGCAGCCGTCGGTGGCGTTGGCGGCGCCGGACAGGCCGGTGCGGGCGCCCTGCGGGACGACCGGAACCCGGAGCTCGGTGGCGGTGCGCATGACGTGCTGGACCTGCTCGACCGTGCGGGGCAGCACCACCACCGCGGGGCTGCCGGCCGGGCAGAAGCTCGCCATGTCGTGGGCGTACGAGGCCGTGACGTCCGGGTCGGTGAGGACGGCCTCCGGGGGGAGCCCGCCGAGCAGCCGGTCGACGAGAGGTCCGGCCGCCACCGTGTCTTCATCGCGTCGCGCTTCGATACGGCTCATGATCACAGCGTCGCACCCGGGGCCATCGGTGTGAACCCCGCGGAACCGGTCGCGCCCTCTCGGAGTGTGATGATCATACGTAAGTGACCTGTGACGCAGAGTGTGCGCCATGGACGACAAGGCACGTGCGCACCGCCGGCGGATCCGCCGCCGGGTGCTGCTCGCCTCGGCCGCCGGGGGCACCGCCCTGGCCGGGGTGCTGGTGACGTTGCCGTGGGGTGGACAGGCGCCTCCCGGGCCCACCCCGCAGGAACGGGCGCTGGCCGCGGTGACCAGCGGGGTGCCGGCCGCGCTGCCCGACCTGGAGGCGCTGGTCCGGGACCGTGAGCGGCGGGTGCGCGAACGGCCCCGGGACGCCCGCGCCTGGGCCGAACTCGGCGCGGCACGCGTGGAACAGGGGCTGCGACTGGCCGACCCGCGGTACTGGCCGCGGGCCGAGAAGGCCCTGCGCACCTCGCTCGACGTACGGAAGGACAACGCGCCGGCGCTGCGGGCCATGGCCGCGCTGGCCAACGCCCGCCGCGACCACGCGGGCGCCCGCACGTGGGGCGAGGCCGCGCGGAAGCTGGAGCCGGAGCGGTGGACGACGTACCCGCCGCTGATCGAGGCGTCCGCCGGACTCGGGGACGACGAGGAGACCGGCCGGCTGCTCGAGAAGCTCACCGCGCTGCGCTCGGGACCGGCCGTGATGGCCCGGGCGGCCGCCGTCTACCGGGACCGGGGCTGGCGGGAGGACGCGGCGGCGAAGCTCGTGGACGCCGCGTCGGCCGCCGGGGAGCCCGCCGAACGCGCGGCCTACCTGGAGCGGGCCGGGCAGCTCGCCTGGGAGCGCGGCGACCGGGAGGACGCGCTGCGCCACTTCCAGGAGGCGGTGCGCATCGATCCCGACCAGCGGGCGGCGCAGGCCGGGCAGGGCAGGGTGCTGGCGGCGCTGGGCCGGACCACGGAGGCGCTGAGCGCGTACCGGACGGCACTGGCGAAGCACCCGCGGCCCGAGTACGCGCTGGAGCTGGGCGAGCTCTACGAGTCGCTGGGGCTGAAGCCGGCCGCCGAGGTGCAGTACACATTGCTGCGGGAACGGGTCCGGCTGGCGTCCGCGCACGGCGGGGACGAGGAGCTGGTGCTGGGCCGGTTCGAGGCCGACCACGGCGACCCCGGGGCGGCGGTGCGGCGGCTGCGGGCGGAGTGGGAGCGGCAGCCGTCCACGGAGGTGGCGGACGCGCTGGGCTGGGCGCTGCACCGGGCCGGGGAGCACGAGGAGGCGCTGCCGTTCGCGGTGCGGGCCACGGAGGGGACGAAGGGCGGGGGCGTGCGCAGCGCGCTGTTCGCCTACCACCGCGGGGCCGTCGAGCGGGCGCTGGAGCGGTACGGGGCCGCGCGCCGCCACCTGACGGAGGCGCTGCGGATCAACCCCTGGTTCTCGCCGCTGCACGCGCCGCGGGCGAAGGAGGCGCTGGCCCGCCTGGGTGAGCCGTCCGTCCAGGCGGGCCCCGAGTCCTCCTGACCTGAGGGCGCGGTGCGCGGCGCGGTGCTACAGGTTGCCGCGCTTGGCCTGCTCGCGCTCGATGGCCTCGAACAGCGCCTTGAAGTTGCCCTTGCCGAAGCCCATGGAGCCGTGGCGCTCGATCATCTCGAAGAAGACCGTCGGGCGGTCCTGGACCGGCTTGGTGAAGATCTGCAGCAGGTAGCCGTCCTCGTCGCGGTCGACGAGGATCTTCAGCTCGCGCAGCGTCTCCACCGGCACCCGGGTCTCGCCCGCCCACTCGCCGAGGGTGTCGTAGTACGAGTCGGGGGTGTCCAGGAACTGCACACCGGCGGCGCGCATCTGGCGGACGGTATGCACGATGTCGTTGGTGTTCAGCGCGATGTGCTGGACGCCGGCGCCGCCGTAGAACTCCAGGTACTCGTCGATCTGGGACTTCTTCTTGGCGACGGCGGGCTCGTTGATCGGGAACTTGACCTTGAGCGTGCCATCGGCCACGACCTTCGACATCAGCGCGCTGTACTCGGTCGCGATGTCGTCGCCCACGAACTCCTTCATGTTCGTGAAGCCCATGACCTTGTTGTAGAACTCGACCCACTCGTTCATCCGGCCGAGCTCGACGTTGCCGACGCAGTGGTCGACGGCCTGGAAGGAGCGCTTGGCCGGCGGCTCGACGATCGGGTCGGCGGTGACGTAGCCGGGCAGGTAGGGGCCGTCGTAGCCGGTGCGCTCGACCAGGGTGTGCCGGGTCTTGCCGTAGGTGGCGATCGCGGCCAGCACGACGGTGCCGTGCTCGTCCTTCAGCTCGTACGGCTCGGCGACGGAGGTGGCGCCGTGCTCGATCGCGTAGGCGTACGCGGCGCGGGCGTCCGGGACCTCGATGGCGAGGTCGACCACACCGTCGCCGTGTGCGGCCACGTGGTCCTCGAGGAAGGAGCCCCACTCGGTGGAGCGCTTGATCACCGAGGTGAAGACGAAGCGGGCCGAGCCGCTCTCCAGCACGTAGGAGGCGGTCTCGCGGCTGCCGTTCTCCGGTCCGGAGTAGGCGACGAGCTGCATACCGAAGGCGGTGGAGTAGTAGTGCGCCGCCTGCTTGGCGTTGCCCACGGCGAAGACGACCGCGTCCATTCCCTTGACCGGGAAGGGGTCTGCCTGCCGTGCGGTGTCGGGAGCGGTGTGTGTGGTCTGCGTCATAGGGGCAGAGTGGAACAGCCCTGCAAGGTGCGCAATAGTTCGTCCATTCACTGGGCAATACGTTCAGCCGTACGCCCGTATCGGCGGGCTTTCTGTACAGGATGACCACTGGGGAGAGCGGTATGGCGATCGATCATCTGGACGGGCGGATCATCGTGCTGCTGGCGCGTGAGCCGCGCATCGGGGTGCTGGAGATGTCCCGCCGGCTGGGGGTGGCGCGCGGGACGGTGCAGGCCCGTCTGGACCGGCTTCAGTCGAACGGAGTCATCCGCGGATTCGGTCCGCAGGTGGACCCCGCGGCCCTCGGCTACCCGGTCACCGCGTTCGCGACGCTGCAGATCAGACAGGGTCAAGGTGCCGACGTACGGGCCCACTTGGCGACCGTGCCGGAGGTCCTGGAGCTGCACACCACCACCGGCACGGGGGACATGCAGTGCCGGCTGGTGGCCCGCTCCAACGCCGATCTCCAGCGGGTGATCGACCGCGTCGTCGGTTTTGATGGCATCGTCCGGGCGTCCACGGCGATCGTCATGGAGAACCCCGTTCCGCTGCGGATCATCCCGCTGGTGGAGCAGGCCGCGCTCGGCGAGTGACCGGACCTGGCCGAGCTGGGGGTGAGCGGATGTGAACTTCTGGGAGTACCTGGAGAGCCGGCACCAGCAACTGCTCACCGACGCCTACCAGCACGCCAGCGTGGTCTTCCAGTGCATGGTGGTGGCGACCGCCCTCGGCGTGCTGATCGGCATCGTCACCTATCGCAGCGAGTGGGCGGGAAACCTCGCCACGACCGTCACGGCGACGCTGCTGACCGTCCCGGCGCTGGCCATGATCGGCCTGCTCATCCCGATCGTGGGACTGGGCGTGGCGCCGACCGTGATCGCGCTGACCCTGTACGGGCTGCTGCCCATCGTGCGGAACGCGATCGTGGGTCTGCGCGGGGTCGATCCGGCGCTGGTGGACGCGGCCACGGGCATCGGCATGTCGCGGCTGTCCCGGCTGGTGCGGGTGGAGCTGCCGCTGGCCTGGCCGCCGATCCTGACCGGCATCCGGGTCTCCACACAGATGCTGATGGGCATCGCGGCCATCGCCGCCTTCGCCTCCGGGCCCGGCCTCGGCAACCTGATCTTCCGCGGGATCGCCTCCCTCGGCAGCAAGAACGCGCTGAACCAGGTGCTCGCCGGCACCCTCGGGATCGTCGTCCTGGCCCTGCTGTTCGACGCCGCCTACGTCCTGATCGGACGGCTGACCATCTCCAGGGGGATCCGTGCCGGAGCCTGAGACGTCCGAGGCCGGGCCCCGGTCGGTGGGGGCGCCCATCGAGCTGGAGGGCCTCACCAAGCGCTACCCGGGCAGCCGGCAGCCCGCCGTCGACAACGTCACCATGGACATCAAGGCGGGCGAGACGGTGGTGTTCGTCGGCCCCTCGGGGTGCGGGAAGTCCACCACGCTGAAGATGATCAACCGGCTGATCGAGCCCACGGGCGGCCGCATCCGCATCGGCGGCGAGGACGTCACCGACATGGACCCGGTGAAGCTGCGCCGCACCATCGGCTACGCGATCCAGGCGAGCGGGCTGTTCCCGCACATGACCGTGGCGCAGAACATCGCCCTGGTGCCGAAGATGCTGCGCTGGCCGGGCGCGCGGGTGCGGGACCGGATCGAGGAGATGCTGGACCTGGTCGGGCTGGACCCCGGCGAGTTCCACGACCGCTATCCGCGCCAGCTCTCCGGCGGCCAGCAGCAGCGCGTGGGCGTGGCGCGGGCGCTGGCGGCGGACCCGCCGGTGCTGCTGATGGACGAGCCGTTCGGCGCGGTCGACCCGATCACCCGGGACCACCTCCAGGACGAGCTGATCCGGCTCCAGCGGGACCTGCACAAGACGATCGTCTTCGTCACCCACGACTTCGACGAGGCGATCAAGATCGGCGACCGGATCGCGGTGCTGCGCGAACGCTCCCACATCGCGCAGTTCGACACCCCGGAGGCGATCCTCACCACCCCGGCCGACGACTTCGTCTCCGGGTTCGTCGGCGCGGGGGCGGCCCTGAAGCGGCTCAACCTCACCCGGGTCGGCGACGTGGCGATCACCGACTACCCGACGGCCGGCGTCGACGACCCGCTCGAGGAGATCCTCGTCCGGCTGCGGTCCGGCGGCACCGACGAGGTGCTGGTGCTCGACCAGCGGGGCCGCCCCTACAAGTGGCTGCGGCGCGGAGACATCATGCGCGCCAAGGGCTCGCTGGCCCGCGCGGGCGTGCTGGTGCAGGACACGGTGACCCGGGACGCGACCCTGCGGGACGCGCTGGAGGCGGTGCTCACCGACAACACGGGCCGGGTCGCGGTGACCGGACGGCGCGGCGCGTACGAGGGCGTCGTGGACGTGGAGACGCTGATGAACTCGGTGCACGAACTGCTGGAGGCCGACCGGTTGGAGGCGCGGGAGGCGCAGGCCGGCCTGGAGGAGCAGCGGGCCGCGCAGACGCACGCCGAGCAGGAGGGCGCCGCGGGCCCCGGAGGGGAGCCGCAGGCGTGAGGACCTCCGAGGGGCGGACGAGCGACGGCGACACCCTCCCGGGGGAGGGCGGCGGGCCGTCCGGCGAGGAGGCCGCTCCCCCGCCCCGGCCGGCCGTGGCGCCCTCCCGGGTGACCTGGCAGAAGCTGACGTTCCTGCCGGTGGCGCTGATCGCGGTGCTGCTGGCGACCTGGCTGTGGTTCGAGCAGGCCGATCTGGACGCCCTCACCCGGAACGCGCTGTCGGACGGGCGGGTGTCCCAGGCGCTGTGGCAGCACATCGAGCTGACCGTGATCTCGACGTTCTTCGTCCTGATCATCGCCATCCCGCTGGGCATCCTGCTGACCCGGCGCGGCTTCAGCAGGGCCACGCCGGTCGCGATGACGTTCGCCAACACGGGGCAGGCCACCCCGGCGATCGGCCTGCTGGCGCTGCTGGTGATCTGGCTGGGCATCGGCCGCCGGGCCGCCTTGATCGGCATCATCGCCTACGCCGTGCTGCCGGTGCTGTCCAACACCATCGCCGGCCTGCGGGCCAACGACCCGACGCTGCTGGAGGCGGCGCGCGGCATCGGCATGTCCCCGTTCGGGGTGCTCACCCGGGTCGAGCTGCCGCTGGCCGTGCCACTGATCCTCGCCGGGGTGCGCACCGCCCTGGTGCTCAACGTCGGCACCGCGACGCTCGCGACCTTCGGCGGGGGCGGCGGGCTGGGCGTGCTCATCACCACCGGAATCACCAGTCAGCGCATGCCGGTGCTGGTGATCGGGTCGGTCCTCACCGTCGCGCTCGCGCTGCTGGTGGACTGGCTGGCCTCGCTGGCGGAGCTGCTGCTGCGGCCGCGCGGGCTGGAGGCGGGACCGTGAGGGGGCGGGCAGGGATGCGGTCGGGCATGCGGCTGAGGATGCGGTCGGGGGGCGTCCCGGGGCGGCGCCCACAGGTGTCCTGGCGGCTGTCGTCGGGGGTGCCCTCGCGGACGTCGCCGCAGATGTCGTCGCGGGTGACCTCACGGATGTCGTCGCGGGTGCGTCCGCTGGTGGCCGGGGTGCTGCTCGCGGTGGTCGCGGGCTGCGGTCTGACCAGCGGGTCGCCCATGGTCGACGACGTGGAGCCGGGCACGGTCGGCCGGGGTGAGCCGCTGGAGGGCGCGAAACTCACCGTCACCTCCAAGGAGTTCACCGAGCAGCTGATCCTCGGCGCGATCATGGGCATCGCCTTCCAGGCGGCCGGCGCGGAGGTGATCGACCGCACCGGCATCCAGGGCTCGGTCGGCTCGCGGGAGGCGGTCGTCAAGGGCGAGGCGGACGCCGGCTTCGAGTACACGGGCACGGGGTGGATCACGTACCTGGGCAACACCAGGCCGATCCCCGACCCGCGCGAGCAGTGGCTGGCGGTGCGGGAGGCGGACGCGAAGAACGGGGTGACCTGGCTGGAGCCGTCGGAGCTGAACAACACCTACGCCCTGGCCATGAACCAGGCCAACTACGAGCGGTACGGCACCCGCACCCTCTCGGAGGTGGCGGAGCTCGCCGAGTCCGACCCGGGCGCGGTGACGCTGTGCGTGGAGGGCGAGTTCGCCAACCGCGCCGACGGACTGCCGGGCCTGGAGAAGGCGTACGGGATGAGCATTCCGGCGGGGAACGTCACGCAGATGGACACCGGCATCATCTACACCCAGGCGGCCAAGGGCGCCTGCACCTACGGCGAGGTCTTCACCACCGACGGGCGGATCAAGTCCATGAACCTGGTGGTGATGGAGGACGACGAGAAGTTCTTCCCCAACTACAACGCGGCCCCGACGGTCAACAGCGAGACGCTGAAGAAGTGGCCGGCGATCGCCGGGGTGCTGGCCCCGGTCACCGAGAAGCTGGACAACACCGTGGCGCAGACCCTCAACGCCCGCGTCGACGTCGACGGGGAGGACCCCCACCAGGTGGCGCTGGACTGGATGGTGGCGGAGGGCTTCGTCAAGGAGAAGTAGCGGGCGGCCGGGTCAGCAGCTCGGGACCTCGCCGGTGCCCTTCTCCAGCGCGACCAGTGCGTCGACCGCGCCCTTGAGGGTGGTGACGGGGACCAGCCGCAGGCCCTCGGGCAGCTCCGACCGTGCCTCGGAGCACTCGTCCTTCGGGACCAGGAAGACGGTGGCGCCGTCCCGCCGGGCGGCCTGCGTCTTCAGCGGCACACCGCCGACCGCGCCGACCTTGCCCGCCGCGTCGATGGTGCCGGTGCCCGCGATCACCCGGCCGCCGGTGAGGTCGCCGCCGCTGCCGTCGCCGTCCAGCTTGTCGACGATGCCGAGGGAGAACAGCAGCCCGGCGCTGGGGCCGCCGACGTCGGCGAGCTTCAGGGTGACGTCGATGCCCTCGTTCTGCCGGCCCAGGAACGTCAGCGCGGCTTGGGTGGCCTCGTCCTGGGACTCCTTCATCTGCTTCTGGTTGAACTCCTCGATCTCCTTGACGTCGTCCCCGCTGGGGTAGACGGCGTCGCGGGGCATGACCGCCTCGTCGCCGCTGAACCAGCTGTCGATCACCTGGGGGAGGTTCACCCGGGTGTCGGGCGAGGTCGCCTCGATCGTCGTCATCCGCAGCTGCCCGGTGGTCTTCCGCGCGGGTGCGCCGGAGATCGTGATGACCTGCCGGCCCTTGTTGTCGCCGAGCACGTCGGCCGTCAGCCCGGGCTGCGCCACGGAGAAGGGCAGCGGCGCGAGCACGGCGGTGGCCAGCAGCGCTACGGCCGGGGCGGCGCAGACGGCCAGGGCTTGGGGACGTGTGAGGCGAGAGAGCACGGAGCCAATCTAACGCGACGGGGGACGAGCCCCGCCGGGGTGCCCGCGGGGCCGCTCACGGAAGCCGGCCCGGCCGGGTCCGCGCCCGCGGATCAGCTCAGGGCTTCCGCGACCTCCCGGGCGGCCTCCATCACGCGGGCACCGACCCGCTCCGGCACGACGTCCGCCAGCATGACCACGCCCACGCTGCCCTCGACGCCCGTCACACCCACCAGCGGCGCGGCGGCCCCGCACGCGCCTGCCTCCAGCTCGCCCTGCGTCAGCGTGTAGCCGGGGTCGCCGGGTGTCTTCCGCCGGGCGGCGAGTATCGCCTTGCCCGCGGCCCCGCGGTCCAGGGGGTGCCGGAAGCCCGCCCGGTACGCCACGTGGTAGTCCGTCCACGACGGCTCCACCACCGCGACCGCCAGGGCCTCGGCGCCGTCGACCAGGGTCAGGTGGGCGGTCGCGCCGATGTCGTCCGCCAACGACCGCAGCGCCGGCATCGCCGCCTCCCGCACCAGCGGGTGCACCTGCCGTCCCAGCCGCAGCACGCCCAGCCCGACGCGGGCCCGTCCGCCGAGGTCGCGGCGGACCAGTGCGTGCTGTTCCAGCGTGGCGAGCAACCGGTACACCACGGTCCGGTTGACGCCCAGTTTGTGGGACAGCTCGGTGACGGTCAGCCCGTGATCGGTGTCGGCGAGCAGCTTCAGAACCCGTAGGCCCCTGTCGAGCGTCTGAGAGGTCTCCGCGGTCACGACGCCCACTCCTTCAGTGGTGAGGTCGACGGCCCTCGCGCGGATGCGTCACCGAGTCCCGTCGGTCACGCGCGTCAGAGGCCGCCGATCGGCCGGCGGCCCGGTCGGCTCCCGGGCACTGTCGCTTCACGGCTGCGCTCCGCGGCGGCGCTGCCACGGGGCGTGTGCGTAGCCGGACAGTAGCGAGCCGGTTCGCTGAGCGGAAGTCTCCGTCCAGAATCCGGTCACCACGTCAACAAAGTGGTCACTTTTGTCCCGGAACGCACGCCGGGTGACCGGTACCCCACGCGGACCGACCGGCGGTGTGCGCCAGTTGACGGCCCTTACGGGGTGCGGGCGGGCGCCTCAGCGCATGCGGGTGGCCCACTCCTGCACCTTGGCGATCCGCTGGCGCAGCTGCCCCGCGGTCGCCTCGGCGGACGGCGGGCCGCCGCACACCCGGCGCAGTTCGGTGTGGACGACGCCGTGCGGCTTGCCGCTCTGGTGGACGTACGCGCCGACCAGGGAGTTGAGCTTCTTGCGCAGCTCCATCATCTCCTTGTGGGAGACCACGGGCCGTCGCTCGGCGGGCAGTTCGAGCAGGTCGGCCTCCTCGGCCGGCTTCTTCCTGCTGTGCGCGATCTGCCGGGCCTGCCGCTTCTGCAGCAGCAACTGCACCTGGTCGGGCTCCAGCAGGCCCGGGATGCCGAGGTAGTCCTGCTCCTCCTCGCTGCCGGGGTGGGCCTGCATGCCGAACTCGGCGCCGTTGTACATGACCCGGTCGAAGACGGCGTCGGACTCCAGCGCCTCGAAGGGAAGCATGTCCTGCTCGCCGGTGTCCTCGTCCTGCTCGCGGTTCGCCTCCTCCATCTCCTTCTCGGACTCGGCGTAGGGGTCCTCCTCGCCCTCTTTCTTCGGCTTGTCGAGGACGTGGTCGCGCTCGCGCTCCATCTCGTTGGCGAAGGAGAGGAGGTCCGGCACGGTCGGCAGGAACACCGACGCGGTCTCGCCGCGCCGCCTGGACCGCACGAAACGGCCGACGGCCTGGGCGAAGAACAGCGGGGTGGAGATGGTCGTGGCGTACACGCCGACCGCGAGGCGGGGCACGTCGACGCCCTCGGACACCATACGGACGGCGACCATCCAGCGGTCGTCGCTCTGGCTGAAGTCGTCGATCCGCTGGGACGCGCCGCTGTCGTCGGAGAGGACGAGCGTGGCCTTGTGGCCGGTGATGTCCCGGATCAGCTTGGCGTAGGCGCGGGCGGACTCCTGGTCGGAGGCGATGACAAGGGCGCCGGCGTCGGGAATCGCCTTGCGCACCTCGGTGAGCCGCTGGTCCGCCGCGCGTAGCACGGACGGCATCCACTCGCCGCGCGGGTCGAGGGCGGTGCGCCAGGCCTGGCTGATCGCGTCCTTGGTCATGGGCTCGCCGAGCCGGGCGGCGATCTCGTCGCCGGCCTTGGTGCGCCAGCGCATGTTGCCGCTGTACGACATGAAGATCACGGGCCGCACGACGTTGTCGGCGAGCGCGGAGCCGTACCCGTAGGTGTAGTCGGCGGACGACCGGCGGATCCCGTCGTCGCCCTCCTCGTACGTCACGAACGGGATGGGGTTGGTGTCCGAGCGGAACGGCGTACCGGTCAGCGCGAGCCGGCGGGTGGCCGGCTCGAACGCCTCCAGGCACGCCTCGCCCCACGACTTGGAGTCACCGGCGTGGTGGATCTCGTCGAGGATGACGAGCGTCTTGCGCTGCTCGACGCGGTTGCGGTGCAGCATGGGGCGCACGCCGACACCGGCGTACGTGACGGCGACGCCGTCGTACTCCCGGCCGAGCGGGCCCGCGCTGTACTCCGGGTCGAGCTTGATGCCTATCCGCGCGGCGGCCTCGGCCCACTGCTTCTTCAGGTGCTCGGTGGGCGCGACGACGGTCACCTGCTGCACGACGTGGTGGTGCAGCAGCCAGGACGCCAGCGTCAGCGCGAACGTGGTCTTGCCGGCGCCGGGGGTGGCGACCGCGAGGAAGTCACGGGGCTGAGCCTGGATGTACTTGTCCATCGCCCCCTGCTGCCAGGCGCGCAGCTTGCCGGCGGTGCCCCAGGGGGCACGTCCGGGGAAGGCCGGGGACAGGTGGTGCGAGGCGGTGCCGGCGGTGGTAGTCACGATCTCCGGGAGGGGGGTCGGGCGGCTCTGGTGCGTGGGACGACCGGGCCACCCTACCGACGGCCCGGTGGTGCACCCGCCGCTTGAGGCCTGCGTCGCCCGGAGGTGGGACCCACGTCACAGTCATCGCGCGAAGCGCGGCAACTCGGACGCGATCTTGGGCACGTCCAATGCTCCCTGGCAGACGTCCAGCACGAACCGCTCGGCCTCGTCCACGTCGAATCCCGGATCGAGCCGGTGTCCGTTCATGTGCAGGAAGACCCACGTCGCATACCAGGCGAGACGCTTGTTGCCGTCGACGAGCGCGTGGTTGCGGGCAAGGGACTCCATCAGGGCTGCGGCTTTCTGCCACACGTCCGGATACGCGTCCTGGCCGAACACGCTCGACTGCGGGCGCGCCAGCGCCGAGTCCAGCAGTCCGTAGTCGCGCACCGCCTCCTCCCCGAGCCGCTTCGCGAGGTTCAGCAGCTCGGACAAGGTGAGGTAGTGCATCAGGCGAGCCTCCGGTTCAGCTCCGCGCTCGCCTTCAGCACATGGTCGGCCGCCTCGTTGAACAGCCGCGAATGCTCGTTTATGGCCGCCATCACAGCATCGTGCGCGAAAGCCTGCATGCTGCGTCCTTCCGCAGCGGCGCGCTCACGCAGGGCGTCGAGCTCGTCATCCGTGAACCGCAGGTTCAGTCCAGCCATGACCCGACGGTACTACGTGGTACCGCCCGGTGTCACACCTTGCCGTCAGGAGTGGGCCGTACCCGGGTCGCCACCCAGACACCCACCAGGGCCACTACCGCCATCGGGAGGAAGACCGCGGCGAAGGCGGCCGGGTGGGAGCCGGTGGCCTGGGTCGCCGCGTGGCTGACGGTGCCTCCGCCGAGGGCGGCGAAGGCGGCGCCGCCGATGGCCAGCAGGAGGACGTTGGACAGGCCGTCGGAGATCTGCAGGGCGGCGGAGTTGGTACCGGCCTCCTCGGGCGCGGAGAGCTGGAGCAGCAGGACGCTGGTGGAGGAGATCACCAGGCCCATGCCGAAGCAGCCGAAGGCCCAGGCGACCGCCAGCGTCCAGGCGGGCACGGCGTGGATCAGCACGCTCGGCGCCGCCGCGACGGCGAAGGCGACCAGCAGCATCCCGAGGGTCATCAGCCGTTCCCGGTGCTGCTCCAGGCGGGGCCGGGACTGCACCCAGGAGCCCAGCGCCCAGGTGCCGCCGCCCGCCGCGAGGGAGAAGCCGGCCATCGTGGGGCTGAGTCCGCGCTGGGTGACCAGCATCAGCGGGACGAAGGACTCCGCCGCGATGAACGACCCGGCGGCGACACCGCGCAGCAGCACCACCGAGGGCAGGCCGCGCGCCGCCCGCCAGGTGCCGTGCGGGAGCAGGCCGAGGACGGCCGGGACCAGCAGGACCACGCCCAGCGCGCCCGGCAGCAGGGACAGCCATCGCAGGTCCTGGGCGGCGTACTGGAGCAGGCCGGCGCCGAAGGAGATGGCGAGGGCCAGCCGGATGCGGCGGCCGTCGAAGGAGGCAGGCGCCTCCTTGCCCTCCCCGACCGGGCCGGTCGCGAGGCGCCGTATCTGGGGCAGCGCGAGGGCCAGCGGAAGCGTGACGAGCACCGGTATGCCGAGGAAGACCCAGCGCCAGCCGAGGTGCTCGGTCACCGCGCCGGACGCGAGCGGGCCGACGATGGAGGGGACGACCCAGCTGGCCGCGAACGCCGCCATGATCGCCGGCCGCAGCCGCTCCGGGTAGGCGCGCCCCACGACGACGTACAGCGCGACGATCACCAGGCCGCCGCCGAGGCCCTGCACGGCCCGCCCGAGGATGAACATCCACATCGCGCCCGCGGTCCCGGCGAGCAGCAGCCCGGCCGCGAACGAGGCGATGCCCCAGGTCAGCGGCGCGAGCGGGCCCCGCCGGTCGGACCACTGGCCGGACAGCACCATGCCGAAGAGGCTGGTGGTGAAGTACCCCGAGAACGCGAACGCGTAGAGCGAGACCCCGTCCAGCTCGCGCGCGGCGACCGGCATGGCGGTGCCCACGGCTGTCGCCTCGAAGGCGATCAGCAGCACCACGGAGACGACCCCGATGCTCAGCGCGCGGTAGGTGCGGCTGAGGACGGTGTCGTCGGGGGCGAGGGCCGGGGCGGCACCTGCGGGCTCGGCGACACCGGTGTCGCGGGGGTTCGGGGTGGTCATGCCCGCCAGAGTAAGGTCCACGCCCCGCTTTGACCCCTGTCGGGGGTCGGTAACCGGACCGGGACCTTGGTCGTAGGACCTCGCCGCCGAGTGTGAACGGCACATGGCAGTCGCGTTGCACACCCCGCTGTTCCCTTGAGCACCGTCCGCGGCCCGCCGTACGGTCCTTGTACCGGTTCGGGACGGCGAGGCGCCGCACGGCACCTCTCCCCCACCGACACGGCCGTGTGCCCGAGTGGCTCAGGGACTCGTCTGCAAAGCGAGGTACGCGGGTTCGATTCCCGCCACGGCCTCCCCCGAGGGCGGGTGCTCCGCGGAGCACCCGCCCTTCGACATGCGCGCCGGAGCGCCCGGTTGCCCCGGCGCGGGGCTGGGCGGCACGGGCGCCTTGTGGGCCGGGGCGCGCCGCTCGATGCTGTCAGGCCTGCTCCGGATCGAGCCCGAGAGCGGTGCCGGTGTCCTGTCCGTCCCAGCCCTGAGGGGTACGCCACAGGACGTGGACGCCGAAGACGTCGTGGACGGCGGCGGCCGACCAGTCCTCGGCGGGCGGCTGGGACAGGACCAGGTAAAGACGGTCGGCGGCCGTCGGCAGGGTGTGGTTGATCTCCTGGAGGCGGGCAGCCCCCGAGCGGAGGTCGGCGTACGAGGACAGACCGGCGCCCAGCACCTCGTAGAGCAGGTGACCGTGCTCGGTGGTGCAGCTGCAGTCAAGGACCGGCGAGTCGGCCTTCGGCTGCCGGTCGGCGCGTAGCAGGGCGGCCAGCAGCTCGAAACGCACCGCCTCATGGGTCTTGCAGACACGGTCGGCCACGGCCGACGTCTCGAGGAATCGGAGCAGGTCCGTAGCGGGTCCGGCCAGCAGCTCGGACGTCGGTGCGGTGGTGCCGATGGTGGTGCTGGGCATGGGGCGGATCTCCTCCGGCTCGGGCTGCTCGAGCTGCTGTGACGGTGTGGACGGCTGGATCCGGCCGGACAGGGTGAAGTCGGGTGCCTGCACGGCGGCTGGCTCGGTGTCCCCGGTTTCCGGCGCACGGCCGGCTGTGGTGGACGCGAGGCGTTGTTCCAGCGTCCCGCGTGCCTCGGCCAGGGCGTCGGCCCAGCCGCAGCGTTGCAGCTCCGTCCGGAACCGGTTCAGGTCCGGGGTGTCGGAGGCGAGCGCCCGGTTGGTGTTCGCGGCGAGGTCCCGCAACAAGGCAAGGCGGTCCCGGTCCGGGGAACCGAGGACGCGCCATACGTCCAGCCAGTCGTGCTGGTCCAGGCGCAGGCAGCGGTTGGCCATGCCCTTGAGCTCGGACAGCCGGACCCGGGCGTCGTCCGGAACGTGGTCGTCGGCAAGTTCCTGGACGACGGTGAGCGCGTCCACGTACCGCTCGGCCATGGTGGCCGAGATGGGCCTGCGTCCGCGTTCGTCGACGGTGACGAAGGTGACGTTGGAAGTGTGGCGCAGGACCCAGGCGTTCAGCTCCGTCCCGGTCGCGGGTGGGGTGGAGCCGTGACGCACGGCCAGGAGCAGCGGGCGGTCGGTGGCGGGTGAGATCGCCTCGACCTTGTAGTTGCCGCCGCTGGTATGGCCCACGACGCGGATCTTGATGTCGGTACCGATCTCGGGGGCGTTCCCCACCGACGGGGCCGTCGTTGCGGCGGTGCCTCCGGCGTCCGTGTCGACATCGGGGGACGTGTCGCTGGGCGGTTGTTCCGCGGGGTCCGCCGTGCCGGTGCTCGAGAGGGCCTCCGGGAGCGGTGCGGTGTGCAGGACGGTCAGGCTCTGGGTGCTGCGGGTCAGCGCGATGTAGAGCTGGCGCAGACCGGCCGGGCCACGGGCGGCGATGGTCGCGGGTTCCACGACGAGGACGTGGTCGTACTCCATACCCTTGGCCTGAGCGGCGGCCAGTACCGACACCGCCTCGCGCTCCTGCCGTGAAAGGCCGTCCGCTTCGTCGAGGTGGCGGGCGATCTCGTCGAGCCACCCTGAGTCGTCGGGAACGATGACGGCCACCGAGCGCAGGGTCTGCCCGTCGCTGCTGCCGAGAAGGCGGACGGCTTGGGCGACGGTGTCGTCCAGGAGTCGCCACGGCTCGGTCGCGATGGTGCGTACCGCGCCGTCACCGGCTTCGCGCACCGCCCGCGGGTACGGCAGCGAGGGGGCGATCGTACGGGCCAGCGGTGCGACGAACTCCATGATCTCGGCGGGCACACGGTAGCTGGTGGTCAGTTCGGCCACCCGCCAGTCGCCGTGGTCGGACAACAGGGTGCCCAGTTCCTCCCAGTCGGTGTGCGCCCGCGGGCCGGTGGCCTGGGCGAGGTCACCGAGGACGGTCATGGAACCGCCCCGCGCGACGCGTCGGCGCAGGGTGCGGGCCTGCATGGGGGTCAGGTCTTGGGCCTCGTCGACGACGATGTGACCGTAACGGCGCGGAGTTTCACCGGTGATGAGGAAGCGGAGTTCCTCGAGCAGGACGAGGTCTTCCGGGGTCCACGGGTCACCGTCGGCGCTGGCGGCGCGGGGACGGTGCAGGGCGGTCTGCTCCTCGTCGTCGAGTACGCCGGCGCCGCACACGCGCAGGAGGTCGGGCGAGTCGTAGAGACTGCGCAGAGCTTCCAGGGCACCGGGCGAGGGCCAGACACGGTCGAGGAGGCGTTCGACCTTGCGGTTGCGTTCCAGGCTGCGGCGGATCGTGCCGTCCGCGCCACGGCGCGGGGCGAGGGCGACGAGTTCGGCCAGGAGGCGGTCGACGAGCAGGTTGCGGAAGCGGTCACGGCGTTCGCGGTGGGCACCCTCACCGCCGCGTGCCTCATCGAGCAGGGCGAGAACCCCGGAGCGCGGCACGCGCAGGGTGGTGCTGCCGACGGTGACCGTGAACGCCGGCTCGTCACCCTCGAAGGAGGGGGCGGTGAGGAGGGCGTCCAGGGCTTCGGGCCGGCACTCGCGCTCGACCCGCCTGCGCAGAACGGTCGCCATGCGCTCGTCGGACTTCACCAGCCGCGCCCGCGGTGCGTCGGTGCCCGATGCCTCGCCCTCCCACAAACGGGACAGCTGAACGGCGTTGACGTCGCGGGTGCCGAGGGTGGGCAGCACCTGGCCGACATAGTCGAGGAACCGCTGGTGGGGGCCGATGACGAGAATGTCCGAGGCAGTGAAGTGCTCGTTGTTGACCAGCCAGGTCACGCGGTGCAGGCCGATCGCGGACTTGCCGGTGCCCGGACCACCTTGCACGACGAGGATGTCGGTCGGCGACCCCGTGACCAGGGTCATCTGGTCACGGCGGATCGTCTCCACGATGTCCCGCATCCGGCCGCTGCGTGAGCGCTGCAACTCGCGAAGGAGGAAATCGTCCGGCTGCAAGGGTCTGCGGCGGTGGATGCGGGCGACGTCGCCAGGAGTGTGCGCCGGCGTACGCTTCCCGCGCTTCGCGGTGCCCGGTCGCACGTCCGTGGGAGCGTCATCCGCGGCAGGCCTCGGTGCGGGAACGAGGCCGGTCTCGGAGGCGGTTTCGGGAAGCGCCTCGGAAGCAGTGCCGGCGAGCGCCCCGGGCGCGGCGATCTCGTCGAAGTAATCCTCGACGAGGCGCTCCGCGCAGCGCAGCCGACGCCGCAGCACGATGTCGCCCGGTGCCTCCGGCTGCGCCTCGAGCCACTTGGCGGCCATCCCGCTGGTCCAGAGGACGACTACGGTGTCGCGGGTCTGGACGTCGGAGACCGGACGCCTGCCGATGTACCAGGGCCGGGGCTTACCACCGGGCTCCTCCGGAGCGTCGACGCGGGCGAAGACCAGCGACTCGCCCCCGAGATTGCCGTAGGCCACTGCCCTTTGTTCCGTGTCCTTCTTGTTGGCGATGCCGTCCTTGCCGGTGGCCGAGGCCGTGGCTGCCCCCGTCCCACTCATCTCGGCCAGCCGGGCCTCGTAGCAGGCGTACGCATGGTCCACCGCCTTCTGCTCGAGGGCGATGACGTCATTCCGTGTGGTGGTGGTCATGTGCTCCCCTCCCTGGCGGCGCCCGGGGACGCCGCTACGGGCATACGCCCGTCCCCGACGACATGACTATCAGAGACCGACCGGTGACAGCAGTCCGGACCTCACTTCCGTGAAGTCGGCAACGCCGTGGCCGAGTCCCAGCTCCTGGTGTGGTCGTGTCCCTGCTCCGTGCTCGTCGTTGGTTGATCGAATGCCGCCCTTGCAGAGGCGGCCCCGTTTGATCCACACCAAGGGGGATGCGTGACGCATATCCACGGGACCGGCCAGACGCGGAAGCCGAGGAAGACAGCCTCGACGGTCAGCCTGCTCGCGCTGCTGGCCGGCACGCTCGTCGTATCGGCCTCGCCGGCTGCCCAGGCCGACGGCGACTACTGCGGTCACCGGGTGCTCGGGGACATCGAGAAGCGCTACCTCGCGATGGGTGGCCCCGAGGGGTCTCTCGGCTGTCCGGTCACGGAGGAGTTGGTCAACCCCGACGGAATCGGCCGCCGCACGCAGTTCGAGAACGGAACCGTGTACTGGTCCCCCCGAAGCGGCGCATGGCCGGTCTGGGGCGCCATCGGCGACTACTGGTGCAACGCGGGGTGCGAGGCGGGGTACATGGGCTACCCGACCTCCTACGAATACGTCGTCGGCGACGAGACGCGGCAGAACTTCCAGTGTGCCGTCATCCATTGGCAGGCACTCCCGGGCGACAAGACCAAGACGTGGCGGACGGACACCTGCGTGTGACGTAGCGGAGACGGCCCGCGGAACGCGACTCCGCACGGCATCGCCGCACGCCGGCGCCTCCATCGAGGGGACACTTCCGGTACACGCGCCGACCTTCCTGCTGCCCCTTCGGTCCACTTGCGGTGGAGCGGACTCGTGCGCATCCGGCGACGCGGCCACGATCGCACTCACGGAGAAGGACAGACGGGACCGGAGTTACAGCACCCCGCCCGCCTCGTCCTGGAAGAGGCGGGTCCAGTAGTGCCAGTCCGTGTCGGGGGTCGTGCCCGTCGGGTCGACGGAGGCGAGGACCTGGATCATCGTCAGCGCCAGCTGGTCGTACGCGTCGCTGGTGAGGGCGTGGCCCGAGTCCTCGTCGAGGGAGCGCTCCCGGTGCAGCAGCCACAGCGTGAAGGCGAGCGTGGAGATGTCCGTGTTCAGCGGGCGCAGCACCGCCTCGCCCTCGCTCCAGCTGAGCACCGCGCCCGTCGCCCCGTCGACGATCAGGCTGTGGTCGTCGACCAGGTGACCGACGCGGATCAGCCGGTCGGCGTGCGCCGGGAGGAGGCCCGGCGGGATGCCGCCGCCGCAGTCGTCGGCGTCGTACTCCGCGAGGGTGCGCAGCGGCTGGTCGGTGTCCAGGGAGAACAGGAAGCCGTCCTCGGGCAGGCCCGTCTCGCGCAGGAAGCGGCGGGTCGGCTCGTGCGTGAGCGTCGAGGGGAAGTCGACCTCCTCGAAGCGGACCACACCGCTCCGGCCGAACTCCTCGTCCAGCAGGCGCAGGGGCAGGTCCAGGGCGAGGCCCGACGACGTGCCGGGGCCCGCGACGAGGGCGAGCGGGCGGATCAGCGCCGCCATCCGCCAGAACGGCGCCGGCTCGCCGTCCGCGCCCTCCTCGAACACCGCGAGCAGCTGCCGCGAGGCCTCCGCGACCGCCTTGGTGCCGTAGCGGCCGGCGTAGGCGGCGAACTGGCCGCGCAGTCCGGCCAGTTCGTCCGTGGCCGCGGCGAAGCGGACCAGGGTCGGCAGGGACGGAGCGAGCGGACGGCAGTCCATGAGGTCGGGCCGGTCGTGCACATACGTCGTGGAGACCTCCCCGGTCGCGCCGTCGAGCAGCACCGACTCCGCCTCCAGGCCCGCCGGGGCGAGCAGTTCGCCGATCACGAGCTGGTCCCGCAGCGCGGGCGGCAGCCCGTCGGCGGCGCCGCCCGTCGCCGCGGCGACCGTGTGCGGCCCGCCGTGCCGGCCCAGCTCGGCGAAGCGGAACAGGCCGCTGTCGCAGGGCAGTCCGGGGCCGGTCAGCCAGCTCCGCGTGGAGGCGTGCGTGACCTGGGGACCGAGGTCGTCCTCGGTGAGTGTGATCGCCCTCGCGACAACGGTGTCGGTCGTGCCCATGATTCCCCCGCGATACGTGTGCTCGGTCCCGGGCCCGCGAACGTCCCGCCCCGGGCAGGACGGCCCGCGCCCCGCCGGACCCACGGCCGTCCCCCACTGCTTCCGAAGACTACGCGGCGCCACTGACAACGCCTCAGAACCGCGGGGCGCGGCCGGCGCCCTGTCTCTCAAGACGCGCGGGAGGCCCCTCGCGTTGCCCTGACGGGGCGATCGCCTCGCGGGAACCGCTCAGTTCGCGGTGACCACGGCGGCCTGCGGGCGGATCGGCAGCCGGTTGACCGGCCGGCCGGTGGCGGCGCGCACCGCCGAGGCGATGGCGGCCGGCGAGGTCACCACCGGCACCGCGCTGACCGACTTCGCGCCGAACGGCGCGACCACGTCCCGCTCCTCGACCAGCTTCACGATCCGGATGTCGGGCGCGTCCAGCGCCGTCGGCAGGGCGTACCCGGTGAGGTCGGGGTGGCGGATCAGGCCGCGCGGCGTGCGCAGGTTCTCGGTGAGCGCGGCGCCCAGGCCCTGGGTCACGCCCGCCTCGATCCGCGCGGCGAGCTGCGCCGGGTTGAGCACCCGGCCCACGTCCTGGGCGACCGCCAGTTCCACGACCCGTACCGAGCCGAGCTCGATGTCGACGTCGACGACCGCGCGGATCGCGCAGAAGGAGATGCCGACGAAGGCGTCGCCCTGCCCGGCCTCGTCCAGCGGCTCGGTGGGGTGCGGGCGGCACTGCGCGGTGGCCCACAGCTCCTTGCCGTCCAGCGCCTCGGTGACGGTCGTGGACAGCACGCCGTCGTACGAGGTGATCTTGCCGTCGGTGATCTGGAGCAGCTCGGTGGACATGCCGAACTGGTGCGCCAGGGGCTGGAGGAGCTGGGTGCGGACCATCTTGGCCGCACGCTCCACCGCCCCGCCGGACACCCAGGTGTGCCGGCCCCGGCAGCCCGCCCCGGCCGGGGGCTGGTCGGTGTCCACGGGCACCACGTGCACCTCGTCGATGCCGAGGGTCTCCTGGACGATCTGCCGGGCCAGGGTGGAGAAGCCCTGCCCCGTCTCCACGGCGGCGCACAGCACGGTCGCCACGCCGCCCTGGACGCGCACGGTGGCCGTGGACACCTCGTCGGCGCCCTCCGCGCCCAGCATGTGCACCATGCCCAGGCCGTAGCCGACGCCCCGGCGGACCGCGCCCGGTTCGCCCGCGCCCTCGGGGCCGCCGGGCAGCAGCCACTCGTCCTCGGGGGTGTCCTTGGGCAGCGGCGGCAGCGGGAACTCCCGCACCGCCTCCAGCAGTTCGGCGACCGGTGCGGGGCAGGTCACGGTCTGGCCGGTGGGCAGCAGGTCACCGGTGGCCATCACGTTGCGCAGCCGTACCTCGGCCGGGTCCAGACCCAGCTTCTTCGCCAGCTTGTCCATCTGCGCCTCGTACGCGGCGCACACCTGCATCGCGCCCTCGCCGCGCACATGGCCGGAGGGCGGGTTGTTGGTGCGCACCGCCCAGCCCTCGATGAAGGCGTGCGGGACGACGTACGGGCCGCACGCGAAGGCGACGGCGGCGGCCAGGGCGTCGGAGGAGGTGCCGGCGTAGGCGCCCGCGTCGAGCAGGATCTGTGCCTCGACCTTGACCAGCTTGCCCTCGGCGTCGGCGTGGTGGCGGTAGCGCAGCAGCGTGGGGTGGCGGTGGGTGTGGCCGAGGAACGACTCCTCGCGCGTGGCGGCGAGCTTCACCGGGCAGCCGGTCTTCAGCGCGAGCAGGCCGAGGGGGAGCTGGAAGCTCTGGTCCTCGCGGTCGGCGGTGGCGCCGGGCACCCCGGTGACGACGATCTTGACCTGGTCCTGCTGGAGGCCGAAGGCGGCGGCCGCGGTGTCCCGGTCGCCGTGCGGGTCGGTGGACGCCAGGTACAGCTCGACCCCGCCGTCCGGGCGGGGCACGGCGAGTCCGGCCTCGGCCCCTATGGGGGCGGGGTCCTGGCGGCCGATGCGGTACAGGCCCTCGACGACGACCTCGCCGGCCGCCTCGGGGTCGCCGTGGCGCAGCGGGATGTGCCGGATCAGGTTGCCGTCGGGGTGCAGCGGCTCGGCCTCGAAGGCCTGCTCGGGGTCGGTCACCGGGTCGAGCACCTCGTACTCGACGATGACGGCGGCGGCGGCCATCCGCGCGGTGTCGGGGTGGTCGGCGGCGACGGCGGCCAGCGGTTCGCCGTGGTGGCGTACGACCTCGGAGGCGAAGACCGGGCGGTCGGCGGTGCCACGGCCGAGCACCGGGGTGCCGGGGACGTCCTCATGGGTGACGACCGCGCGGACGCCGGGCATCTCGCGCGCGTGCGTGGTGTCGATCGACTTGATGCGCGCGTGCGGGTGCGGCGAGCGCAGCACGGCGGCCCACAGCAGCCCTTCGGCCCACAGGTCGGCGGCGTAGGGGAAGGTGCCCTCGGTTTTGGCGCGCGCGTCGGCGGCCGGAAGGGAGGCGCCGAGTCCGCGCGGGACGGCCTCCTGCTCGGGGGCCGCCGTCCCGGCGGCCTGCGCGGTGGCGGTCTCGTTGCTCACGCCTGGCCTCCGTCCTGGCCGTAGGACTGGTCGTGCGGTCCGGTGACGCCGAACGCCGAGGGGTTCACCCCGCCGGCGCCGGGGCCCGCCTGGTGCGGGATGCGCGGGGTGCCGTCGCCGTCGTCCGCGGCGAGCTCGGCCTGGGCCTCCGCCTGCGCCTCGCGTCCGGCGACGACCTCTTTGACGGCGTCGACCACGCCCCGGTAGCCGGAGCAGCGGCACAGGTTGCCGCACAGGGCCTGCCGGGTCTCCAGCTCGGTCGGGGCGGGGTTGCCTTCCAGCAGGTCGTGCACGGTCATCGCGATGCCGGGGACGCAGAAGCCGCACTGCACGGCGCCGCACCGGGCGAGGGCGCGCTGCACGTCCGAGGGGCGGCCGTCCTGGGCCAGTCCCTCGACGGTGCGGACCTCGCTGCCCGCCGCGGTGACGGCGGGGACCAGGCAGGACGCGACGAGCCGGCCGTCGACCTGCACGTTGCAGGCGCCGCACTCGCCCTGCGAGCAGCCGTCCTTGGCGCCGGCCAGGCCGAGCCGCTCGCGCAGCACGTAGAGCAGCGACTCACCGATCCAGGCGTCGGTGACGGGCCGGTCGGTGCCGTTGACGCGGAGTACGTAGGAGGCGAGGGGGTGGTCCTCGTGGGGTGCCACGAGGATGCCGGGGCCGTCCGTGCCGTCGGGGCCCTGCTCCTCCGCGGGGGCGCCCGACTCGCCGGAACGGTCGTCGGCGGGGGCGGTGTCCGGGGCGGCGGAGGCGCCGTCGCCGGAACCCGGCCGCGGGCCTTCGTCGGCGGAGGCCGCCGAGGGCCGCTCCGCGGGCTCGGGAGCCGCCTGGGCGTCCTCGGTGTCGGTCCGGGTCTCGTGCGGCCCGGAGGCGGGCTCCGTGCCGCCCCGGGGGGCGGAGTCCGGGTGCTCGGCCGGGTGGCCGTCGGCGGACGCGTCGCCGGGCTGCCAGGGCTGCTCGCGGTGGTCCGGGTGCTCCTCGGCGGGCAGCGGCCGGGACACCTCGTCCGGACGCGGGCCGGCGTGCGCGGACACGTCCGTGGCGGCGGGGTCGTACGGGGACGGGTCGGCGGCGCGCGGCTGCCCCTCCTCGGGGCCCTCCTCGAATGCGGGACCGCCGCGGTGGCCGCCGGTGTGCGCCTGCTGGTCGGGGGCGGCGCCGCCGTCGGGGCGGCCGTGCTGCCGTGCGGCCGGGTCCCGGGGCTCGTGGGCCGGTCCGTGCTCGCCGCCCTGCGGCTGGTGGCCGGCGTCGTGCCGGTCGTGGTCCTGGGGGACGCCCGGTACGCCGGGGCCCCACGGCCTGCCGATGGACTGGGTGTCGGCCCAGGGGGCCGGGGCGCCGCCCGGGAGGGTCGCCGGCGGGGTGCTGCCCCACTGCTCGACCAGGGACGACGCGGTGAACTCGCCGGACTCGTCCGGCAGGTCGCCGCCCGCCACCGGGATCGACCACTGCCCGGTGGCGTTCTGCCCCGGTGCCGGGTCCTGCCCCGGGTGCTGTCCCGGCGCGTGCTGCGGCGCGGCGGCGGTCTCGTCGTAGGTCCACTGCCCGGTGGCGCCGGGGTCGTACTCGAAGCGGTCCGCCGCATGCTCCGGCTGTCCGGACTGCGGGTCGTGCCACTGGGCCCCGTCGACGGGCGCGCCGGGTACCGCCCAGGAGCCGGTCGCCGCCGGGTCGGTGCCCGCGGTGGTCGCGGGCGTGACCGTTATCTGCGGCGGCACGTAACCGTGTCCGGGCGCGGCGAGGGGGCTCTCCATGGCGTCCAGCAGGGCGTCGATGCCGCCCTCCGGGAGGTTCACGAAGGCCGTGGCACCGTCGTCGTAGTCGCCCTGCGGCAACGGGTCCCAGCGGCTGCCGCCCGGAGGCGTGCCCTGTCCGTGCTGGTCGTCGGTCACGACAACGCCCTCCCCAGTGCTCGTCGGGCCAGCGCGGCGACGGTGCGCCGCAGGTGCAGTACCGCGGGCGGCAGCGGTGGGACGGCGCCGTCCTCGCCGGGGGCGGCGTCGGGGATGCAGGCCGCGGCGACATACTCCCCGAACGCGGTCAGTGCCTCGGGCACGATCGCGCGGTTGTTGTCCCAGTCGATGAGCTGCGCGACCCACTGCTCGGCCTCCAGGGGCCGCAGCGGCATCGGCGCGATGGCGCCCACCGCGCAGCGCACCCCGCGCCGGGCGGGGTCGAGCACGAGGGCGACGGAGGCGACCGCGCGGCCGGGGCCGGTGCGTCCGGTCGCCTTCAGGAAGACCTGGGGGGCGTGCAGCAGGGGGACGCGCACGTAGCCGATGAGTTCGCCGGGGCGCAGCAGGTCCATGCCGGCCAGCAGATGCGACACCGGGACCTCGCGCCGGGCGCCGGCCGAACCCGCGACGACCAGCGTCGCCTCCAGGGCGGCCAGCACGGGCAGCGCGTCGCCGGTGGGGGCGGCGGAGGCGATGTTGCCGCCGAGGGTGCCGGCGTTGCGGATGTGCGGGGGTCCGGCGGCCCGCGCGGCGGCGGCGAGCGCCGGGATGAGGGCGGCGAAGTCGGGGCGGCCCATGCGCGCGTGGGTGAGGCCGGCGCCGAGCAGCGCGTGTCCGTCGAGGTACTGCCAGCCGCGGATCTCGCTGATCTTGCCGAGGCCGACCAGCGCGGCGGGCCTGAGCTGCCCGGAGTTGACGGCGGCCATCAGGTCGGTGCCGCCCGCGACGGGCACGGCGGCGGGCATGGCGGTGAGCGCCGCCACGGCTTCGTCCAGCGTCGTGGGCAGCGTCACGGCCTGCGCCGCCTGCGGTGCGTGCGTGCTCAAAACCGGCTGCCCCTTCCCGCTGCCCCACCTGGTCCCGCCCGTGCGCCGTACGGTACGTGCTGACAGGGCGGACGTGGCAACTCTGGCACATCTTGGCAGGTGCCGAAGACGGGGGTCCGCTAGGAGGCATTCGCCCGGCTGGAACCGGACCTGACCGATTCCGTCCCGAGATCACCGCTGCGCCGTGGAATCACAACCTTCGGAAGCCCTTGTTCCGTTATCGGCCGACCTGTTCGGCCCGCAGCGAACGCACGGGGCGCGGGTCGTCCCCCGGGGCAGGAGAGCCCCGGGGGACGACCCGCGAAGACGCGTAGCGGCAGCGCCCCTCACACGACCGGGGGCGCCCCCTCGATCGGGCGGCCCAGCACGCCCGGGCGGCGTTGCCACGGGTGAGGTCCGGTGGGCGGGCGGTAGGCGACGCCCAGGGCGTCCAAACGCCGGTAGTGCGCGGTCATCCGCCGCTCGAAGCCGGCGAAGTCCCGCTCGGCCGGCGCCGGCAGCTCGCTCCACGCGACCTCGCACAGCGCGGCGAGCCGCGGGAACACCTGGTAGTCGACGCGCCCCTGGTCCTCCATCACCTCGGTCCACACGTTGGCCTGGGTACCCAGCACCCGCGCCCGCTCCCCCGGCGTCAGCTCCGCCGGGACGGGTTCGAAGCGGTAGACGTCCTCCAGGGTGCGCACGTAGCCGATCGGCACCGGCTCGTCGGGGCCCGCGTCCTGACGGTGGTCCAGGTAGACCTGCTGCTCGGGGCACATGACCACGTCGTGCCCGGCGCGGGCGGCGGCGACCCCGCCCGCGTAGCCGCGCCAGGACGACACGGCCGCGCCCGGTGCCAGTCCGCCCTCCAGGATCTCGTCCCAGCCGATCAGCCGGCGCCCGCGCTCGGCGAGCCAGCCGTCGAAGTGCCCGATGAACCAGGACTGCAGGGCGTCCTCGTCCGCGAGCCCGAGGGACTCGATCCGCTCGCGCGCGGTGGCCGAGGCGCGCCACTGGTCCTTGACGCATTCGTCGCCGCCGATGTGCACGAACGGCGAGAACGGCCCGGCGTCGGCGGGGAACAGTTCCAGGACTTCCTCCAGCACCCCCTCGTAGAAGCGCAGGGTGTCCTCGGTGGGGGCGAGGACGTTCGGATTGATGCCCCAGGTGTCCCAGACGCTCAGGGCGGTGGTGTCGACGACGTCTGAGTTGCCGAGTTCCGGATACGCGGCGATCGCGGCCTGCGAGTGGCCGGGCACGTCGATTTCCGGGACCACGCTGATATGCCGTTCCGCGGCGTGGGCGACGATCTCGCGGATGTCGTCCTGGGTGTAGTGACCGCCGTGCGGCCGGTCGTCCCACAGCGGTGAGGCGCGGTGGCCGATTTTGGTACGGGCGCGCCAGGAGCCGACCTCGGTGAGCTTCGGGTGGCGGCGGATCTCGATGCGCCAGCCCTGGTCGTCCGTCAGATGCAGATGCAGGACGTTGAGTTTGTGCGCGGCCATCAGATCGAGATAGCGCAGCACGCCTTCCTTCGGCATGAAGTGCCGGGCGACATCCAGCATCAGCCCGCGCCACCGGAAACGGGGCGCGTCCTCGATCGTCACGTACGGCACCGTCCACGCCCGGTCGCGGCGCACGGGCGCCCTGCGGTACGCGTCGGGCCCGAGGAGCTGCCGCAGCGTCTGGACGCCCCGGAAGACGCCCGCCGCGTCACCGCCCTCGACGAGGACGCCCGCACCGTCGCTGACGAGGCGGTACTCCTCCGCGCCCAGCCCCGGGGCGAGCGCGAGACGGATGCCGTCCCCGGCACCGGAGGCCGCCGTCCCCTCGTGCCAGGGCAGTCCGGTGGCCGCCCGCAGCACACCGCCCAGCCAGCGCCCGACACCCTCCGTGCCGGCGCCGGCGTCGAGCCGGGAGTGTTCCGTCAGGCGCACCTCGCCGGTGCCGGTGACGACGCCGCGGGGCGCCGGAATCAGTGAAGTCGGCATCACGTCAGTCCTTTACCGCGCCGCCCAGTCCGGAGACCAGACGCCGCTGTACGAGTACGAAGAAGACCAGCACCGGAATCGTCATCACCGTGGACGCCGCCATGACGCCGCCCCAGTCCGGGTCGTCGGGTTTGTAGAACACCAGCAGTGCCATCGGCAGGGTCGACTGCGAGATGTCGCTGATGATGAACGACTTGGCGAACAGGAAGTCGTTCCAGGCGGAGATGAAGGAGAACACGCTGGTGGCCACGAGGCCCGGCAGAACGAGCGGGAAAAGGATCTGCCAGAGGAAGCGCGCGCGGCTCGCGCCGTCGATGTACGCGGCCTCCTCCAATGCCTCCGGAACGCCCTTCACGAACCCCCTGAGCATCCAGATCGCGAACGGCAGCGAGAAGGCGATGTGCGGCAGGATCAACGACCACAGCGTGTTCAGCTGACCGAGATCCCGCATCACGAAGAACAGCGGGATCGTCAGCGCCTCCACGGGCACCATCTGGGCCACCAGAAACATGATCAGCAGGGTGGTCCGCAAACGGAACCGGAATCGCGTCACGGCGGTCGCGGCGAGAAACGCGATCAGCGCGGAGGCGATCACCACGGCGACCGCGACGACGACGCTGTTGAGGAAGTAACGGCCGAAATCCTGCTGCCCGAACACCCGCCGGAACGAGTCGAGCGTGGGCGCGAGCGTCCAGGGACGCGGCTCGCTCGACCGGATCTCGCCGGCCGGTTTGAAGGCGCTCAGCACCATCCAGTACAGCGGGAACGCCACCACGGCGGCGACCACCAGGGCGGTCACCTCGGCCGCCGTACGCCCCGGGCGGCGGGTGAACCCGCGCACAAGATTCACTCCGGGCTCCCGGCCTCGGCCCACCAGGCTCACAGTTCCTCCCCCTGGCGGCGCAGCAGCCGCAGGTACACCAGCGTCACGGCGAGCAGGATCACCAGCGTCACCACGCCGATCGCGGCGCCCAGGCTGTACTGCGAGGACGCGAACGCCTTCTGGTACGCGTAGACGTTGAGGACCAGGTTCTGGCCCGCGATGCCGCCGCCGCCCGTCATGACGTAGATCTGTGTGAAGACCTTGAAGTCCCAGATGACCGACTGGATGGTGACGACCACCAGGATCGGCCGGAGCATCGGCGCGAGCACGGAGCGCCAGATCCGCCACTGCGAGGCCCCGTCGAGCGCCGCGGCCTCCAGCACCTCCGACGGTACGGCGCGGATGCCGGCGTAGACCGTGACCATCACGAACGGGAAGGAACACCACACCACTTCGAGCAGCACCAGGAAGAAGGCGCTGAACCGCCCGTACGTCCAGGAGTGGTCGCCGAGGCCGAGCACCCGGTTGACCGGGCCGAAGTCGGCGTCGAAGAGGAACAGCCACACCGTGGACCCGGTGATCGCCGGGGTGGCCCAGGCGCCGAGCGCGGCCAGCATCAGCGCGAGCCGCG
Organism: Streptomyces sp. CNH189; assembly: GCF_000527195.1. Taxonomy (NCBI): domain Bacteria; kingdom Bacillati; phylum Actinomycetota; class Actinomycetes; order Kitasatosporales; family Streptomycetaceae; genus Streptomyces; species Streptomyces sp. CNH189. The sequence goes on along the minus strand of NZ_AZUS01000010.1, from coordinate 57,902 downwards.
GCACCGCCCGCACCCGGGTGAGCAGTACGGCGAGCGCGCAGCCCACGGCCAGCGTGGAGACGACACAGGCCGCCGCGAACAGCACGGTGGCCAGCAGCACCTCCCAGAACTGCCCGTCCCCGAACAGCTCGGTGTAGTTCCCGAACCCCTCGAAGGTGGTCGGCTCCCCGCCACTGACCTGCGCCTGGGTGTAGTGAAAGACGGAGATCAGCCCGAGCTGGTAGATCGGATAGGCGAGCAGCCCCCCGAGCACGACAAGCGCCGGCGCGAGATACAACCAAGGAGTCCGGGCGCGCCCTGTCGGGGGGCGCGGGGCCGTACCGGATCTGCGGCTACCGCCGCGTGGGCGCGAGAAACCCCCACGGACGGGAGCCCGCCGACGCTTCAGAACCGCCACCCCAATGGGCCCGCTCACCCGACCGAACCGAACGCGTCGTTCATCTTCTTCGCAGCGTCCGCCGAGGCGGAGTCCACGTCCTTCTTGCCGGACACGACCTCCTGGAACATCGTCGGCAGCACCTGCCCCGCGTCGATCTGCGCCCACGCCGGCGACGCCGGCACGAACTTCGTGTCCGCGGCCAGCGTCTCGACGAACGGCTTCACGAAGGCCTCCTTCGCGGCCACCTGCTGCCGCACGTCGGAGAACGTCGGCAGGAAGCCCATGGCGTCGAACAGCTCGCCCTGCGCCTCCTTGGACGCGAGCCGCCGCATCAGGTCGACGGCGAGGGTCCGGTGCGAGGTGGACTTCAGCACGCCGAGGTTGTTCCCGCCGGCGAACGCGGGGGCGATCGACCCCGCCTCGACGCCCGGCAGCGGCACGACGGCGTACTTGCCCTTGACCGTGCCGGCCTCCACGGCGGCGTGGCTGAAGTCGCCGCCGATCGCCATCGCCGCCTTGCCCGCTGCGAAGGCGGTGATCGTGTCGTTGCCGGTCATCGCGGCGCACTTGGCGGCCGGGCAGTTGTCGTCGCCGAACAGCGAGGTGTACGCCTCGATGCCCTTGCGCGCGGCGGCTCCGTCGATGGCGGAGGCGTACGAGCCTCCCTTGCCGGTGGCCAGTTCGCCGCCGTGGGCCCAGATGAAGGGCATCGCGCCGTAGGTGTAGGCGCCGCCGACCGCGAGGCCGTACAGCTCGGGCCGGGCGGCGCGGATCTGCTTCGCGGTGGCGATCAGCTCGGCCTGGGTCCTCGGGACGTCCAGGCCGAGTTCCTCGAAGACGTCCGTGCGGTAGTAGAGCGCGCGGACGCCGACGAAGTACGGGACGCCGTAGACCTTGCCGTCCACGGTGACGGACTGCCGGGCGGTCGGGTCGGTGTCCTTGGCCTCGTCCCAGGCGCCGAACTCCCGGGTGAGGTCGGCGAGTCCGCCGTCCCTCACATAGCCCGCGGTGTCGGTGTTGCCGTACTCGATGAGGTCGGGGGCGGACCCCGGATCGTTGAAGGCCGCCTTGATGCGCTGGGCGCGGGTCTCGACGGGTATGTACTCGACGGTGACCTCGGCGCCCTCGTGCGCCTTCTCGAACTCGGCGAGGACGGAGTCGACGACCTGTTCCTTGGGGGTGTTGTTGACCTCCTGGAAGAGCCAGACGCGCAGGGTGCCGGTCTTCTCGTCCTTGTCGGAGGAGGAGGTGCCGGAGGTCTGGGGGGCGCAGGCGGCGGTGGCGAGGACGGCCGCGACGGCGACCATGCGGGCGGACAGCTTCATGGAGTACTCCTCCGAGCGCGTTGCAGCATATGCAATGGCGGTTTCGCTGTGCACAACTCATCGGAGGCTAGGGACTGGGTGAACCGGGCCACAAGAGGTCTCCACCACTCTGTGACCGGCCGGCGCACCCTGCGCAACGCGCACACGGCACAAAGGCCCCCGGGGCACGCAAAGCGCGCCCCGGGGGCCTCGTGGAAGTTGCGCGTCCGGCGGACGTCAGGGGGAGCGGACCGACGGCCGCCCCGGCGGGCTACTTGTCGCCCTTGCCCTTGTCGTCGCCGCCCTCACTCATGGACTCGTAGATCTCCTTGCACATGGGGCAGACCGGGTACTTCTTCGGGTCCCGGCCGGGCACCCACACCTTGCCGCACAGCGCCACGACGGGAGTACCGTCGAGGGCGCTCGCCATGATCTTGTCCTTCTGGACGTAGTGGGCGAAGCGCTCGTGGTCACCGTCGCCGTGGGAGGTCTGCGGCGTCGGCTCGACGAGGGTCCCCGTACCAGTCCCGCGCTCGGGCTCAAGAGTGCTCATGCCGCCAAGGGTACTGAAGCCCGCGCGCCTCAGTTGAGCGAAGGGTCGTCCGGATACGTGGCGACCATCGCCAGCTCGTTGCGCTGCCGGCGCAGCACCTCGCGCCAGAGCCGCTCGGGGGACGGACAGGACACGTCACCCGGCTCCGACTCCACCACGTACCAGGCGCCGTCCACCAGCTCGTCCTCCAGCTGGCCCGGGCCCCAGCCCGCGTATCCGGCGAAGATACGCAGCGAGCCGAGCGCCGAGGCGAGCAGTTCCGGCGGGGCCTCCAGGTCGACCAGCCCGATCGCGCCGTGCACCCGGCGCCATCCCGGCGGCGGGCTCTCCCCCGCCGCCCCGCCCGGCACCACGGCGACACCGAGCGCCGAGTCCAGCGACACCGGGCCGCCCTGGAACACCACGCCGGGCTCTCCGGTCAGGTCCGCCCAGCCCTCCAGGATGTCGCCGACGTCCACCGGGGTCGGCCGGTTGAGGACGACACCGAGGGAGCCCTGCTCGTCGTGGTCGAGAAGGAGCACCACCGCGCGGTCGAAGTTCGGGTCCGCCAGAGCGGGAGTGGCCACGAGCAGCCGCCCTGTGAGCGAGGACACCTCGGTCATGCCAGACATGATCCCGCATCTTCCCCGTACGCGGGGAGGCAATGCGGGTGACGGGGTGAACGCGACCGGGGTACGGAAGAGCGGCCTGGTGAGGCGTTGTCCGGCGGAGGTGAAGGAGCGCGGGCGGGCGGCCGGGAGCGCGCCCGGCGCGCGAGGGCTCGCGGTGACCGCCCGTGGCCGTCGCTGAACGGTTCGTGTTGTGACAGACCCATGACGTGCCCAAGGGCTCCTTGGGCTTACAGAAGGGGGGTACAGGGCGATTACCCTTTCCCTTCTGGCCCCTGCCCCACTCCACGGAACGCGAGATTCATGACCGTCAACGACGTCGATGACGTACTGCTTGTCCACGGCGGAACCCCGCTGGAGGGCGAGATCCGGGTCCGCGGTGCGAAGAACCTCGTACCGAAGGCCATGGTGGCCGCACTGCTGGGCAGCACACCGAGCCGGCTGCGCAACGTTCCGGACATCCGTGACGTCCGGGTCGTCCGGGGCCTGCTGCAGCTGCACGGTGTGACGGTCCGTCCGGGTGACGAGCCCGGCGAACTGGTGCTCGACCCCACGTATGTGGAGAGCGCCAACGTCGCTGACATCGATGCCCACGCCGGTTCCTCGCGGATCCCGATCCTGTTCTGCGGCCCACTGCTGCACCGGCTCGGACACGCGTTCATCCCGGGCCTCGGCGGCTGCGACATCGGCGGACGCCCCATCGACTTCCACTTCGACGTGCTGCGACAGTTCGGCGCGCGGATCGAGAAGCGGGCGGACGGCCAGTACCTCGAGGCCCCGCAGCGGCTGCGCGGCACCAAGATCGCCCTGCCGTACCCGTCCGTCGGCGCGACCGAGCAGGTGCTGCTCACGGCGGTCCTCGCGGAGGGCGTCACCGAGCTCTCCAACGCGGCGGTGGAGCCGGAGATCGAGGACCTGATCTGCGTCCTGCAGAAGATGGGCGCCATCATCGCGATGGACACCGACCGGACGATCCGCATCACCGGTGTGGACAAGCTCGGCGGCTACACCCACCGCGCCCTGCCGGACCGTCTGGAGGCCGCATCCTGGGCGTCCGCCGCGCTCGCCACCGAGGGCAACATCTACGTCCACGGCGCGCAGCAGCGCTCGATGATGACGTTCCTCAACACCTACCGCAAGGTCGGCGGCGCCTTCGAGATCGACGACGAGGGCATCCGTTTCTGGCACCCCGGCGGGCAGTTGAAGTCCATCGCGCTGGAGACCGACGTGCACCCCGGCTTCCAGACCGACTGGCAGCAGCCGCTGGTGGTGGCGCTGACGCAGGCCACGGGGCTGTCCATCATCCACGAGACGGTCTACGAGTCCCGCCTCGGCTTCACCTCGGCGCTCAACCAGATGGGCGCGCACATCCAGCTGTACCGCGAGTGCCTGGGCGGCTCGAACTGCCGCTTCGGCCAGCGCAACTTCCTGCACTCCGCGGTCGTCTCGGGCCCGACGAGACTCCAGGGCGCGGACCTCGAGATCCCCGACCTGCGCGGCGGCTTCTCGTACCTGATCGCGGCCCTGGCCGCCCAGGGCACCTCCCGCGTCCACGGGATCGGCCTGATCAACCGCGGCTACGAGAACTTCATGGAGAAGCTCTCCGCGCTGGGCGCCAAGGTGGAACTCCCGGGCAAGGCCCTCGGCTGACCCCGGCCCACGAACGCCGATGGGGCGGTCACCCGGAAAGGGTGACCGCCCCATCGACGTTCACGCCGGCGTCCCCGAAGGGGCGCGGGGAACTGCGCGACAACCACGTCGGACCCGCACCCGTCAGGGGCGCCCGGCCGAACGGCGTTGAAGCGCGCAGGCGCGCGGAGCGCCTTACTTGCCCTTGGCCGCTTCCTTGAGCTTCGAGCCCGCCGACACCTTCACGCTGTAACCCGCGGGGATCTGGATCGGCTCACCGGTCTGCGGGTTGCGCGCGGTGCGCGCAGCGCGGTGGGTGCGCTCGAAGGTCAGGAAGCCGGGGATGGTGACCTTCTCGTCGCCCTTGGAGACGATGTCGCCGACGACCTCGGCGAACGCGGCCAGCACGGCGTCGGCGTCCTTGCGGGTCACCTCGGCGCGGTCGGCCAGCGCGGCCACCAGCTCACTGCGGTTCATGTTCTTACTCCCGTGTTCTTCTTGCCGTTGAGGCGTGCCACGCGGCGGAGCCGCATGTCGGGCACGGCGAAAGCCGATGCTGCCAGGTTCCTCGGTGAGTCCCCGGACCCGGGTCCCTCGTCGGACCCTCGCGCCCAGGGACGCATCCTGCCTCTACCTGCGGCGGTAATGCCAATCCGGCACCCGCAGGAGTCGTGAGAACACCCGAGGGAGTCACACGAAGAGCGCCACGGCCTCCGCACGGTGACGCTCCGTCCGCTTCCGGCAGCGGACAGCAGGGGCCGGAGCCCGGGTCTGGCCGCCACCCTAGAGGGCGCCCAGGACTACGGGTTCCGCGACGCGCCGGTCCAAACCACCCCCGTGGCGATCCTCACAGCGACCGGCCGTCGCGACGGTCACGCCCCGGCGGCCTTGGCGGCGTCCCGGACCGCGCCGGCGACCGCGCCCGCGACCTTCTCGTTGAAGACGCTGGGGATGATGTAGTTCGGGTTCAGCTCGTCCTCGGTGACCACGTCGGCCAGGGCCTGCGCGGCGGCCAGCATCATCTCCGTGTTGACGGTGCGGGACTGCGCGTCCAGCAGGCCGCGGAAGACACCCGGGAACACCAGCACGTTGTTGATCTGGTTGGGGAAGTCCGAGCGGCCGGTGGCCACAACTGCCGCCGTCTGGCGGGCGATTGCCGGGTCCACCTCGGGGTCGGGGTTCGCGAGCGCGAACACGATCGCGCCCTCGGCCATCGCCGCGACGTCCTCGGCACCGAGGACGTTGGGGGCGGAGACGCCGATGAAGACGTCCGCGCCGCGCACGGCCTCCTTCAGCGTGCCGGTGAGGTTCTCCGGGTTGGTGTTGTCGGCGATCCAGCGCAGGGCCGAACCGGGGACGGCGTCGACCAGGTCCTCGCGGCCGGCGTGCACCACCCCGTGGATGTCGGCGACCACGGCGTTCTTCACGCCGGCGGCCAGCAGCAGCTTCAGGATGGCCGTGCCGGCCGCGCCGGCGCCGGACATGACGACCCGGATGCTCTCGATGGTCTTGCCGGTGACGCGCAGGGCGTTGGTCAGGGCGGCGAGCACGACGATCGCGGTGCCGTGCTGGTCGTCGTGGAAGACGGGGATGTCGAGGGCCTCGCGCAGCCGCGCCTCGATCTCGAAGCAGCGGGGCGCCGAGATGTCCTCCAGGTTGATGCCCGCGAAGCCGGGGGCGATCGCCTTCACGATCTCCACGATCGCGTCGGTGTCCTGGGTGTCCAGGCACAGCGGCCAGGCGTCGATGCCGGCGAACCGCTTGAACAGGGCGGCCTTGCCCTCCATCACCGGCAGGGCGGCCTTGGGGCCGATGTTGCCCAGGCCCAGCACGGCGGAGCCGTCCGTCACGACCGCAACGGAGTTGCGCTTGATGGTGAGACGGCGGGCGTCCTCGGGGTTCTCGGCGATCGCCATGCAGACCCGGGCCACGCCGGGCGTGTAGACCATGGACAGGTCGTCACGGTTGCGGATGGGGTGCTTCGACGCCATCTCGATCTTGCCGCCGAGGTGCATCAGGAACGTACGGTCGGAGACCTTGCCGAGGGTGACGCCCTCGATGCGGCGCAGCTGCTCGACGATCTCGTCGGCGTGGGCGGTGGACGTGGCCGCGATGGTGACGTCGATGCGAAGCCGCTCGTGGCCCGACGCCGTCACGTCGAGGCCGGTCACCGAGCCTCCGTGGGACTCGACGGCCCCGGTGAGCTGGGACACCGCGGTTCCTCCCGCGGGCACCTCCAGCCGGATGGTCATCGAGTAGGAGACGCTGGGCGCCGTTGCCATGGCCGTTCCTCTGCTTTTCAACCGTGTCGCGAATCGTGCCGTCCGATCGTCGCACCTACCACCGAGTACGTGGTAGCCGCCTGGGATTGCGGACGTTTTGTTCACCGGCCTCTGCCGCCAGCCGGAAAACGAGTTCCACCATACGAGAGCGAGCCGGGCAACAAAGGAGGCCCACGTCACTGTCGTGACGTGGGCCTCTCGAACGCTTGTGACACCGACCCGCCATGCTCGCCTCGCGGCAAGTGGTCGCTCGAAGCGACTAAGGTTGGGCCCGGGGGCTTGGATCGGGCCGGTGCCACATCCAGGCTAACAAACGGATGGCGCGAGGCCATTCCCATGACCCGGGGATATTTCCCGCACCCCCTCCGCGCCCCTCACCGGTCAGTCCCGCAGGAGGTCGGGGACCCCGCCGGCGTCCGGTACGTCGCGGTCCGCCGACACCACGGTGAGCTGCTGCGTGGCACGCGTCAGGGCGACGTACAGCACACGCAGCCCCGCCGGGGACTCGTCGGCGATCTCCGCCGGGGAGACCACGACCGTCGCGTCGTACTCCAGGCCCTTGGCCTCCAGGCTGCCGAGCGCCACCACGCGGTCGCCGAGCCCGTCCAGCCAGCGCCGGGCCTCCTCGCGCCGCTGCATGGCGACGACCACGCCGACGGTGCCGTCCACCCGCTCGAGCAGCCGGGCGGCCTCCGCCCGCACGGTGTCGCCCAGCGTGTCCCGGACCACGGCGAAGCGCGGCTCGACACCGGTGGAACGCACCGCCCGGGGCGCCTCGGAGCCCGGCATGGCGAGGGCGAGGACCCTGGACGCCAGCTCGGCGATCTCCGCCGGGTTGCGGTAGTTCACGGTGAGCTCGAAGCGGCGGCGCGGACGGGTGCCCAGGGCCTCGTCGCGGGCCTGGGCGGCCTCGTCGGGGTCGGACCAGGAGGACTGGGCCGGGTCGCCGACGACCGTCCAGGTGGCGTGCCGGCCGCGGCGGCCGACCATGCGCCACTGCATCGGGGTGAGGTCCTGCGCCTCGTCGACGATGACGTGCGCGTACTCCACGCGCTCCTGGGCCAGCCGCTCGGCCCGCTCGCGCTGGGTCTCCTCGCGCACCGGCATCAGCTCCTCCAGGCCGGTGAGCTGGTCCAGCGGGTCGATCTCACGCTTCCTGCGGGGGCGCGCGGGAGCGCCCAGGATCGCCTGGAGCTCGTCCAGCAGCGCGATGTCGTGCACGGAGCGCCCGTCCCGCCTGAGGGCGCGCGCCACCTTGCGCACCTCCCCCGGGTTCAGCACGCGCCGGGCCCAGCGGCCGAGGCGCCGCTCGTCGGCCATGGCGTCCAGGACGGCGGCCGGGGTCAGCTCGGGCCACCAGGCATCCAGGAAGGCGACGAAGTCGTCCTCGGAGGTGATGTCCTCGTCGAAGGAGGAACGCAGCTCGGCGGCGAGCTCCGGGTCGGTGTGCCGGTTCCCGGCGCCGGAGCGCTCCCACAGGGCGTCGAGGAGCAGCTTGCGGGCGCGGGGGCGCAGCAGGTTGACCGGTGCGGTGCCGCCGAGGGCGGTGCGGCGGACCTCCGCCAGCTCCTCCGCCTCCAGCTCCAGCCGCCGTCCGAAGGCGACGACCCGCAGCCGCTGGGGCGCCTCCTGCCGCTCCAGGGCGCCCCGCGCGGCCTTCCGCAGCACCTTGAGCATGCGGGAGGAACCCTTGACCCGGGCCACCGACGGGGAGTCGTACACCGTGGCCTCGGCGCCGTCGACGAGGGAGCCGATGGCGCGGATGGCGACCTGGCCCTCCTCGCCGAGGGACGGCAGCACGCCCTCGGTGTAGGCGACCAGCAGCGGGGTCGGGGAGACGATCAGGATGCCGCCCGCGTACCGCCGCCGGTCCTGGTAGAGCAGGTAGGCGGCGCGATGCAGGGCGACGGCGGTCTTGCCGGTGCCGGGGCCGCCCTCCACATAGGTGACGGAGGCCGCGGGCGCGCGGATCACCAGGTCCTGCTCGGCCTGGATGGACGCCACGATGTCCCGCATGGAGTGGGTACGGGCCTGGCCGAGCGCGGCCATCAGGGCGCCGTCGCCGATCACGGCCAGCTCGCGGCCGTTGAGGGACGCCGTCAGCTCGGGGCGCATCAGGTCGTCCTCGACGCTGCGCACCTGCCGCCCCTTGGAGCGGATCACCCGGCGCCGCACGACCCGGCCGGGGTCGACCGGCGTGGAGCGGTAGAAGGGGGCCGCGGCGGGCGCCCGCCAGTCGATGACCAGCGGGGCGTAGTCCTCGTCGAGGACGCCGATCCGGCCGATGTGCAGGGTCTCGGCGATGTCGGCGGTGTTGTCGGGCCGGACGGCGCCCTCGGCGGGCTCGACGGCGGTGTACGCGCCGTCCGGGCCCTTCCTGCCGTCCTTGCCGAGCAGCAGGTCGATCCGGCCGAAGAGGAAGTCCTCGTACTCGTTGTGCAACCGGTTGAGGTGGACGCCGGCCCGGAAGACCTGGGCGTCCCGTTCGGCGAGGGCGCCGGGCGTGCCGACGTGGCCGCGCTGGGCGGCGTCGCGCATGAGGAACTCGGCTTCGGTGATCTTCTCCTCGAGCCGTCGGTACACCCGGTCCAGGTGTTCCTGTTCCACACGGATCTCCCGGTCGCGACCGGAGTCGTGATCCGGGTCGACCGCGGATTCCTGTTGAGCCTGAGCGGCCACCGGGCCCCCTTCTGACGTGCTGGGCAGCCGTCAACCGTACGCGAAGGGGGCCCCGTGAGGCTACGCGTCGACCTCCACGAGCGTCTCGCCGTCGAAGTTGGCGATCTCGAAGTGGTCGATCTCGTTGCGCTCGAAGGCGGCGCCGCCCTGGACGTACAGCGGCTGCTTGCCCTTGTCGGTGGTGGCGTCGGGCAGTCCGTAGCCCTCGCCGGTGACCGACCAGGAGTTCACCGTCTCACGCTCGCCGTTCTTGCCGACGGCGATGAGCGAGCACTTCTGGTCACCCTTGACGTTCTTCAGCTCGGTGACGATCTCGGTGCCCCAGAGCTTGTCCTCCAGGGCCACGGTGGCGGTCACCCCGGTGCCGGGGTCGGTCGCCGTGATCTTCTCGGAACTCTTGTCGAAGATGTCCTTCGCCGGGTTGGCCGCGAGCGTGCGGCTGGTGCCGCCCCCGCCGCCGCTGCCGCTGTCCCCGCCGCTGGCGGCGACGGCCACGAACGGGCCGCTGACGATCAGCGCGCCGGCGGCGGCCACCATGTAGAAGTTGCGGCGGCGCTTGCGCGCACGGCGCTCGGCCACCTCGTCGACGAGTTTCTCCACGACGCGCGGCGAGGGCTTCGCGGACAGCGACTCACCGATCGCGGGCGAGCCGGCGGCCTCGGGCAGGTCCGCGAGCGCGGCCAGCATCGGTTCCATGCCGGCGAGTTCGTCGAGCTGCTGGGCGCACCACTCGCACGTCGCCAAGTGCGCCTCGAAGGCGCTGGCTTCGGCGTCGTCGAGGATCCCGAGGGCGTAGGCACCGACGGTCTCGTGCTCGTTCGGCACCGGTGATCCCTCCATGGCACCAGACATACCCGTCCCGCCCGTGCCGAATCCCTGGTTTCCCCCGTACACACTCATCACGCCGTCACCCCCCGCTCCTCCAGAGCCAGCTTCATCGACCGCAGGGCGTAGAACACCCGGGAGCGTACGGTGCCGCTCGGTATGCCGAGTGTCTGGGCCGCCTCATTGACGGTACGCCCCTTGAAGTAGGTCTCGACGAGGACCTCCCGGTGTGCCGGGGTCAGGTCGTCGAGTGCGTCCGACAGCGTCATCAGCCACAGCGCCTTGTCGATCTCGTCCTCCGCGGGGATGACCTCCAGCGGCGACGGATCGACCTCCTGCGGCCGGGCCTGCCGGCTGCGGTGGCCGTCGATGACGATGCGCCGGGCGACCGTCACCAGCCAGGGGCGTACCGAACCGGTCGCCCGATTGAGCTGACCGGCGTTCTTCCAGGCACGGATGAGCGTTTCCTGGACGACGTCCTCGGCGCGCTGCCGGTCTCCGGCGACCAGCCTGAGGACGTAGGCCAGCAGGGGGCCTGCGTGCTCGCGGTACAGCGCACGCATCAGCTCCTCGTCAGGTTCCGAGGGCTGTGAAGACATGCGATGTCGGGCCCTCGTTCCACGTTCATTGGCCACGGCCGCATCCTTGCGCACGCCCACCTCCGGTGTCCGGGGGATCCCCCAGTCGGTCGCTCGACAACCGGTACGCAGGAAGCGGGTGGGGTGTTCAAAGGGAGACGGCAGTTTTCTGCGGGACGTCACGACGACCGGGACATGAACGCACATTCCCCCCGCTTCTCCTTCACATTTCCGACACACGGCGGGTGAAGAGCCGTCAGCGGGGACCAATGAGGCTGAACAGTCGCGTGACGCGCATCACTTGAGCAATTTTTGGCATCCTCGGGGCGCGAAAACCGCGAACGGGATAAGGGAGTCAATCGGGCGCCGGTGCTCAGGCGCGGGTGAGGGCCGCCGCGCGGCGGCGGTGCCGGGCCACGCGCTCGCGGTTGCCGCAGACCTCGCTGGAACACCAGCGCCGCCGGCGGCCCCGGGAGGCGTCGACGTAGACGATGGGGCAGTGGTCGCCCTCGCACTGCCGCAGGCTCGCGCGGGCCGCCGGGTCGGTGAGCAGGTCCACCGCGTCCCGCGCGACCGCCCCGAGCAGCGCGTCCTGGCCGGGCGGGCCGTCCAGCCGGCGCACCAGGGTCCCGTCGGCGCCGGGCACCGCGCGGGGCGCCGGCGGTGCGGCGCGCGCGAGTTCGTTGACCCGGGTGAGCGCGGGGGCGTACGAAGGGCTGCCGGCGGCGCGGACCAACGGGACCAGATACGCGCGCAGTTCGCGGAACGCGGCGAGCCAGCCCGGGTCGGCGTGGGCGAGTCCGGTGCCCTCCGGGACGAGTCCCGCGCCGGTGATCCAGGCGCACAGCGCGTCGACCGAGTCGAGCCGTTCCTCGGGATGGGTGGTCGCGAGCAGGTCCAGGCAGACCCGCCCGGTGTCGAACCTCAGCTCGTAGGACGCCGTGACCGTACCCAGTGCCATGTCCTGCCACCGCCTAGGGGGCCCCGCGCGCGTGGGGGGCCGGTGCGCGATCCGGGAAACCGTTCTCCCTCCACAGTGCCCGCCCGTCCGGGCCCCCGGAACCCCTCCCGCCGCGACCTTTCGGCTTAGCCTTCCCGCATGGAGGAGATTGACGGGCTGGAGGTCCGCGCGTTCCCGGACGCGGCGGCCTTCGAGGCGTGGCTGGCCGAGCACCACACCCGGCGCGAGGGGGTGTGGGTCAAGGTGGCGAAGAAGGCGTCGGGGACCGCCTCGGTCACCGAGGACGAACTGGTCGACGTGGGCCTGTGCTGGGGCTGGATCTCCGGACAGCGCCGGCGCCTGGACGACCGGTACTACCTGCAGAAGTACGGGCCTCGCCGGCCGCGAAGCCTGTGGTCACGGGTGAACGTGGAGAAGGTCGCGGCGCTCGCGGCGGAGGGCCGGATGCGGGAGCCCGGCCTCGCCGAGGTCCGGCGGGCCCAGGAGGACGGCCGCTGGGACCGGGCGTACGCCTCCCAGAGGACGGCGGAGGTCCCGGACGACCTGGCCGAGGCCCTCGCCGCGAACCCGCAGGCCCGCACGGCGTTCGACGCGCTGGACCGCACCGCCCGCTACCTGGCCCTGCTCCCCCTGCTCCGGGCAGCGACCCCCGAGACCCGGAGGAAGCGCCTGGAGCGCACGGTCCGTGACCTGGCGGAGGGCCGCCTGGACGGCTGACGGCCCGGGTCAGCCCGCCGTGTCGTACTTGGTGTCCGCCGCCGGGTCGAGGGCGAGGCGGTAGCCGCGCTTCACGACCGTCTGGATCAGCTTCGGGGCGCCCAGGGCGGTGCGCAGGCGGGCCATCGCGGTCTCCACCGCGTGCTCGTCGCGGCCCGTGCCCGGCAGCGCGCGCAGCAGCTCCGCGCGGGAGACGACCCAGCCGGGCCGCCGGGACAGCGCCCGCAGCAGGGACATCCCGGCCGGCGGTACGGGCCGCAGCTCGCCGTCCACCAGGACCGCGTGCCCCCGGATCTCCATCCGGTGCCCGGCGACGGGCAGGGTACGGGCGCGGGACGGCAGTTCGCGGCAGAGCAACTGGACCAGCGGGCCGAGCCGGAAGCGCTCGGGCTGTACGGTGTCGACGCCCCGGGCCTGGAGCGGCAGGGCGGTGACCGGTCCCACGCAGACGGTCAGCACGTCGTGGCCGAGGGCGGCCAGCAGGTCGTCCGCCAGGCCGCGTTCCTCCGCACGGGAGAGCAGCGAGGCGGCCGCGGGCGCGCTGGTGAAGGTGACCGCGTCCAGGGTGCGGGCGACGACCGCGTCGATCAGGCGGTCCACCGGGCCGATGTCCTCCGGCGGCAGCCACCGGTAGACCGGCACGCCCACCACCTCCGCTCCCCCGGCCCGCAGCGACTCCACGAACCCGGGCAGCGGCTCGCCGTGCAACTGCACGGCGATGCGCAGCCCGTCCACGCCCTCCTCGAGGAGCCGGTCCAGCACCTCCGCCATCGACTCCGACGCCGGCGACCACTCCTCGGTCAGCCCGGCTGCCCGGATCGCGCCCTTCACCTTGGGGCCGCGCGCCAGGATCCGCACCCCGCGCAGCCGTTCCCGCAGGTCCTCGCCGAGTCCCCAGCCGTCGGCCGCCTCCACCCAGCCGCGGAACCCGATGGCGGTGGTGGCGACCGCGATGTCCGGGGCCTGCCCGATGATGTCCTTCGTCGCGGCCAGCAGTTCACTGTCGTCGGAGAGCGGCACGATCCGCAGGGCGGGGGCGTGCAGCACGGCGGCACCGCGCCGCTCCAGCAGCGCGCCCAGCTCGTCGGCACGGCGCGCCGCCGTCACGCCCACGGTGAAGCCCGCGAGGGGCCCGTGGTCGGGTGACTGCTCTCGTTCGTCGTCCATGGCTCTCGTCCCGGCTCGAGTCGGCGTCCTCACGGAGGTGCGGCTCCACGTCCGTGCCGAACCGAGCCTGTCAATGATCCATGACAGGCTCGGTTCGGCTTCATGTCACCAGTGTTACGTCACCGTCCGTCAGACCTCGGCATAGCTGAGCTGCGGCTTCTCCTGCGGGGCGGTGTCCGTCCCGGCCGCGCGGGCGGCGGGCCGGCGAAGGTATACCGCCCACGTGACCGCGAAACAGACCGCGTAGCAGGCGAGGAACGCGACGAAGGCGCCGGTGCCCGAGCCGTAGGAGAGGAAGGACTGGCGGAAGGCGAGGTTGATGCCGACACCGCCGAGCGCGCCCACCGCGCCGATCAGCCCCATGGAGGCGCCGGACAGCCGTCGCCCGTACGCGGCCGCCTCCTCCCCCGCGAGCCCCAGGGCCTGGGCCTTGGCCTGGAAGATGCCGGGGATCATCTTGTACGTCGACCCGTTGCCGAGGCCGGTCAGCACGAACAGCCCCACGAAGGCGACGGTGAACAGCACCAGCGACTGCCGCATGGAGGCGGCGATCAGCACGGCGGTCGCGGCGCCCATGGCGACGAAGTTCCACAGGGTGATGCGCGCGCCGCCGTAGCGGTCGGCCAGCCAGCCGCCCACCGGCCGGATCAGCGAGCCCAGCAGCGGGCCGACGAAGGTGACGTACGCGGCCTCCAGCGGGGTGCGGTCGAACTGGTTCTGCAGCACCTGCCCGAAGGCGAAGCTGTAGCCGATGAACGAGCCGAAGGTGCCGATGTAGAGGAACGACATGATCCAGGTGTGCGGGTCGCGCGCCGCGTCCCTGGCGGCGCCGGTGTCGTTCTTCACCGAGGCCAGGTTGTCCATGTAGAGCGCGGCGAGCACGGCGGCGACGACGATCAGCGGGATGTACAGGCCGAGCAGCACCCGCGGTCCGCCGCTCGCGCCGATGATCGCGAGGGCGACCAGCTGGATCACCGGGACGCCGATGTTGCCGCCACCGGCGTTCAGCCCGAGCGCCCAGCCCTTCTTCCGCAGCGGGAAGAAGGCGTTGATGTTGGTCATGGAGGAGGCGAAGTTGCCGCCGCCGATGCCGGCCAGCAGGCCGACCAGCAGGAAGGTGGAGAAGGAGGTGCCCGGCTCCATCACCGCGAACGCGGCGACGGTGGGCACGAGCAGCAGGCCCGCCGAGACGATCGTCCAGTTCCGCCCGCCGAACACCGCGACGGCGAAGGTGTACGGGACCCGGACGACGGCGCCGACCAGCGTGACCATCGACGTCAGCAGGAATTTGTCGGCCGGGGTCAGCCCGTACTCCGGGCCCATGAAGAGCACCAGCACGGACCACATGGTCCAGACGGAGAAGCCGATGTGCTCGGACAGGACGGAGAAGAGGAGATTGCGGCGGGCGATCCGCTCGCCGGTGCGGTTCCAGAAGGTCTCGTCCTCCGGGTCCCACTGCTGGATCCAACGGCCGCTGCGGGCTGTCATGGGGCCTCCACTGCTCTCCGGGGCGCGGCGGTGCCGCGAGGGCTGGTCCCGAAGGTAGGCAGGGAGCGTTTCCGGCCTGTGGCACGCGGTGACCGGCAGGGAACGTTGCTCTCACCCCCGCCGGGGGCGGGGTGAGAGGTGTCCGTCACCGGTCACCGGGGGCGCCGTGAGGGGTCAGTGCTGCGGGGGGTCAGTGCTGCGGGGGCTGCCCGTAGGGGCCGGGCTGCTGCTGCGGGGCCCCGTAGGGGCCGGGCGCCTGCTGCGGGACACCGTACGGGCCGGGCTGGCCGTAGGGGCCGGGCTGTTGGCCGCCGTAGGGACCGGGCCGGCCGTAGGCGGGAGGCTGCTGGGCGTAGCCCGGGGCCGGCTGCTGTTGCTGCGGGAACGGCTGGCCGTACGCCGGGGGCTGCTGAGGGTGGCCCGGAGCCGGCTGCTGCGGGGCCGGGGCACCCTGGGCCTGCGCCCCGTACGGGCCGTAGGGGCCGGCTCCGAAGGGGTTGCCGTGGCCCGGCATCTGACCGCCCGGGGGCAGGTAGCGCACCCGGCCCGTCTCGTCGGTCACCGGGGCGAAGCCGGCCGCCTGGAGCCGCGCCGCGAACTTGGCGTTGCGCTTGCGGGTGACGACGAAGCCGATGCCCAGGATCGCCATGAGGGCCAGCCAGATCACGGCCGCGATGACGAAGTCGTCCGAGGTGCCGCCGAGCCGGTAGGCGATGATGACGCTGCCGATGGAGACACCGAGGGCGCCGTAGCCCATCCGCTTCTCGGCGCTCTTGCCGGTGAGGTCGAAGTTGATGCGCGCCTTGAGCAGTTCGAAGGCGTCCGGCACGAGCGGCGGCACGGACACCCCGTCCCCGGCGTTGGGGTACTGCGCCCAGTTCTGCGCGGCGCGGGCCTGGGCCTGCGGGCTGGGGTCGGGGACGATCAGCATCTTCAGCTGGCTGTTGTTCCCGCCGCCCTGCCGGACGTCGGCGTACTCGTAGCCGAACTGCTGGGCGACGAAGGCGAGTCGGGCGAGTTTCTTCACGGATGCCATGGGACTGGTGAGCTCCACCGGCTCCCCGCTCGCCATCAACTGCAGCATCTTCTGTGTCTGCCGCTTGCTCATCCGCTTGCGCCCCCTGGCCCACCGTTCACTTCAGCAACAGAGGGCAGTCTCGCACGGGCCGCCCCGGCGCGAAAGGCGCGGCCGGGGCGACCCGTGACATCAGCGGCGGCGCGTCCGGCCGGTGGTCTCGGCGCGCTTGCCCTTCGCGCCGTTCGGCCAGAGCCGCGGGCGGCGCTTCGCGGCGAGGTCCTCGACCCAGCCTGTCGCGAACACCACCAGGCCGATCAGCGGCCACACGAACGCGAACGCCCACAGCTCGTACGTGCTGTTGAGGGCCTCCGCCCCCCGCTCGCTCTGCATGAACGGCAGCTTGTACAGCAGGTCGACGATCGGGAAGGTGAGCGCGATCAGCAGGTTGTGCCACAGGTAGATGGTGACGGCCCTGTTGTTGGACAGGGTCACCAGCTTGTCCCAGTTGGCCAGCCGTCCCGGCAGCTCCTGCCACGACGGCGAGTACTGGAGCAGGATCACCACGAACCCGAACGACCACGCGGCCTGCGCGAGCGGGATGTTGTTGAGGTCCCAGCCCTCGTCGCCGAGGTGGCCCGAGGCCCACCACAGTCCGAACGCCATCACCAGGGCCGCGCAGGACACCGAGATGTAGCGCGGCACCTGCTTGAGCATGCCCTCGTGGTGGGCGAAGCCCAGCACCCAGCAGGAGCCGTAGACCGCGAAGTCGGTGACCGCGTTGCCGGTCTCGCCGGGAATGGTGACCAGCCCGGAGCCGACGACGGCCGTCAGGCCGAGCGGGGCGAGCAGCGTCGGCCAGGGCGCCCTGCGGAACGCCCACAGCAGCAGCGGGGAGGCGAGAACGAACCACAGGTAGGCGCGCAGGTACCACAGCGGGCCCACCGCGTCGTCCGACCAGGTACCACCGGTCAGCGGCCCCAGGTCCCCGGCCTCGGCGGGGTACGGCGGGGCGCCGATCGGGACGAGGTAGTTGAACAGCTTCACCAGGCCCCAGGACCCACCGCCCTGGTCGGGGTCGTCGCCGGGGTTCCAGCCGCTGGCGAACAGCAGCGTCAGCGCCACAACGGCGAAGATCCACATCGGCGGCAGCAGGCGGCGGACCCGCGACCGGATCACGCTCCA
This sequence comes from Streptomyces sp. CNH189, assembly GCF_000527195.1. Taxonomy (NCBI): domain Bacteria; kingdom Bacillati; phylum Actinomycetota; class Actinomycetes; order Kitasatosporales; family Streptomycetaceae; genus Streptomyces; species Streptomyces sp. CNH189. The sequence continues at coordinate 40,532 of NZ_AZUS01000010.1, read as the reverse complement.
CGCGGGCCGCTTCAGGGACCGCGCCATCAGCGAGCCCGCCAGCGCGAACATCACGCCCATCGACGGGAACAGCACCGTCAGCCAGGCCCACCCGAAAAGGTGGTAGACGACGACGCGGACCAGGGCGATGGACCGCAGCAGGTCCAGATACCGGTCCCGGCCCGGCTTCTTCGGGGCCGGGACCGCCGCGGGCTCCGGTTCCCGTTCCGCGGCCGGCTCGGTGACGTGCTGCTGGGGGAACGGGTACGGCGACTGCGCCGCCACGCCCGCCTGCCCGCCGTACGGCGTGCCGTAGGGGCCGGCCGGTTCCTGCGGGACCGGGCCGGTGCCGGTCGGGTGTCCGTGGGTCATGCCACCGGCCTCCGGTCGTCGCTGGGCGCCTGCGCACTCGGCACGGCTCCGTTCACGGGCGCCCCCACCACACCGGTGCGGCGCAGCTTCTGCCAGCGCAGCCGGCCGCCGGTGAGCGCGGTGATCCAGGACTGGAGCAGCACGACGTACATGAGCTGGCGGTAGAGGATCTGCTGCAGCGGCAGCGAGATCAGATGGGTCATGCGTTCCTTGTCCAGCCGGAACGCGTACGCGGCGCAGACCGCCTGGATGGCCAGCACGCCCAGCCACGCGAGGATCGTCTGCTGGGTCGGGCCGAAGACCAGGCCGTAGAGCAGGAAGACGTCGATCAGCGGGGCCAGCAGCGGGGCCACGATCATGAACAGGGAGACGAAGGGCAGGCCCACGCGGCCGAAGCGGCCCGAGGGACCCTTGTCGATGAGGGCCCGGCGGTGCTTCCAGATGGCCTGCATGGTGCCGTACGACCAGCGGTAGCGCTGCGACCACAGCTGCTGCACGGTCTCCGGGGCCTCGGTCCAGGCGCGGGCGTTCTCCGCGTAGACCACGCGCCAGCCGGCGCGGTGCAGCGCCATGGTGACGTCGGTGTCCTCGGCGAGCGTGTCCTCGCTCATGCCGCCGATCGGCTCCAGCGCCGACTTCCGGAAGGCGCCCACGGCACCCGGGATGGTCGGCATGCAGCGCAGGATGTCGTACATCCGGCGGTCCAGGTTGAAGCCCATCACGTACTCGATGTGCTGCCAGGCGCCGATGAGGCTGTCCTTGTTGCCGACCTTCGCGTTGCCGGCCACGGCGCCGACCCGCGGGTCGCCGAAGGGCTGGACGAGTTCACGGACGGTGGACGGCTCGAAGACCGTGTCGCCGTCCATCATCACGACGATGTCGTACCGGGCGTTGGCCAGGCCCCGGTTGAGGGCGGCGGGCTTGCCCGCGTTGAGCTGGCGGATGACCCGGACGTTGGGCAGGCCCATCGCCTCGACGATGCGGGCGGTGCCGTCGGTGGACCCGTCGTCGATGACCAGCACCTCGATCGGGTGATCGCTGGCCATCAGGGAGTTGACGGTGTTCTCGATGCACTTGGCCTCGTTGTACGCCGGGACCAGCACCGTCACCGGTTCGGTGATCGTCGGGCCCCAGCGGAAGCCCTTGCGGCGCACCCGGCGGGCGTGGGCGCCGGACAGCAGCAGCATCAGCACGAAGCGGGCGATGACCAGGGTGCCGATGACGGCCAGGCCGACCACCAGCACGCCGGTGATCTTCTCGGAGGCCTGCACCAGGAAGATCCAGGCCTTGCCCTTCCAGAGGTCGGGCCCGGCGACCGGGCTGTGCGCGCTGGGCGCGTCCAGGGCCTCGGTCAGGTTGTCGAACTCGTAGCCCTTGTCCTTCAGTCCGGGCAGGAACGTGTCGAGCGCGGCCACGGTCTGGCTGCGGTCACCGCCGGAGTCGTGCATGAGGACGATGGCGCCCTGGCCGTTCTTCGGGGTGGCGCGGCGGATGATCTCGTCGACGCCGGGCCGCTTCCAGTCCTCGCTGTCGGTGTTGTTGACGACGGTGAGGTAGCCGCGGCTGCCGATGTACTCGGTGACCGGCCAGGACGCGTTGTCCATGGCGTCGGAGAAGGAGGAGTACGGCGGGCGGAACAGCGAGGTGCGGATACCGGCCGCGCCGGTGAGGGCGAGCTGGTTCTGCGACAGCTCCCAGTCGATGCGCTTCTTGGACTGCAGCGACAGGTCGGGGTGGTTGAAGGTGTGCAGGCCGATCTCGTGGCCCTCGTCCACCATCCGCTGGACGAGGTCCGGGTAGCGGGAGGCCATGGTGCCGGTGACGAAGAAGACGGCGTGCGCGTCGTGCTTCTTCAGCACGTCGAGCACCTTCGGCGTCCAGGTGGGGTCCGGGCCGTCGTCGAAGGTGAGCACCAGCCGGTGGTCAGGCACGCTCAGGGACGTGGCCTTGCCGTTGCGGACGTCTATGACCGGGCCGCCCTCGAGTATCTCCTCGGGGACCTGGGTGGTCGGGGCAGGGTCCTGCACCCGGTGGTCGGCGAGGATCTCGCTGTGCACGTAGCCGCGCAGCATCAGCATGGCGGCGAGGGCGACGAGGACCAGCAGCGGGAGCAGCAGACGCAGCGGTACACGGCGGCGCAGTGCGCCGCGCCGGGACGGGCGGGCGGCCCGGCGGCGGTGGGACGGGGATGCCATCAGAGGACGTTCTCCGGGGACGGTGCGGCCGCGGGGGCGGCGTCCGCGCCCGCGGCGGGTTCGGCGGCGACCGGCTGGTCGGCGGGGGGAGCGGCGAGGTTGTCGGTACCGCCGGCCTCGCCGCCGCCCGTGGTGGCGGTGGGGTCGGGAGGAGGTGCCTCCGTGGTGACCGGGTCGGAGGGCTGCGTGGTGGTACCGCCGCCGCCCGCCGGGGGAGTGTCGGTGGTGGCTCCGCCGCCGGTGCCGCCGGTGGCCGGCTGGGAGCTGGCGCGTCCGGCCGGCGTGGTCGCCGGGGCGCCGCCGTCCGGCTGCTTCACCGTGCCGCCGGTGCCGCCCGCCACGGGGGCGGAGACGCCGGGCGTGGGCACGTCGGAGGCGCCGAGGCTCGGGGCGCCGCTGCCCGGCTGGAGGCTGGTGCCGGCGCTGGGCGTGGGGTCGGCCGCCGAGGGCTTCGGCGTGGTCTCGACCTGCTCGGCCGGCTTGCCCTCCTGCCCCGGGACGGGCATCCAGGGGGCGTCGGAGTTGCCGGACAGCAGGGTGGCGACCATGACGACGGCGTAGCCCGCGCAGGCGAGGCCGACGGCCAGGCCGATGCGGCGGTAGAGCCGGTTGCGGCGGCCCGACTCGTCGACGAAGACGGGGGCCGCCTCGGGGGCCGCGCCCGCACCGGGTGTCCGGCTCAGCACACCGCCGGCACCGATCTGCACGGCGTCGAGCTGGACCGTCACCTCGTGCGGGTCGTGGGTGGCGTCGGCGCCGGTGTCCTCCTGCCACGGGTCGCGGACGGTGGTGCCGGTGTCCGCGGGGACCGTGGGCCCGGCGGACGGGGCCGGCGGGCGGGGGACGCGCAGGGCGGTGGTGCGCTCGGAGTCGTAGGCGTCGTCGGCCCGGCGCTCGGCGGGCGGAGGCGTCTTCCGGAAGGCGCTGAAACCGTCCCCGCCGCCCTCGGACCGGCGCTCTGCGGGCGCGGGTGCCTTGCCGAAGGCGCTGAAGCCGTCCCCGCCGCCGGACGGCGTGGGCCGGCCGCCCGTCCCGGGCAGCACCTGGGTCCTGTCGTCGGTGCCGGACGGGGGCAGCATCTGGGTCCTGTCGTCGGTCGCGGACGGGGGCAGTATCTGCGTCCGGTCGTCGTCCATGCCGTTCCCGGACGGGAACACGCCGAGGCGGGCCCAGCGCTCGTCCAGGGAACCGGAACCGGCGCGGAGGCTGTCCACGCCGTCTCTCACGCCGGGCTCGGCAGGTCGTTCCGCCAGGGGGAGCACCCGTGTCTCACGGGCGTCCTCGTCCCCTTCCGCGAACTGCCGCGCGGCGTCCGCCGATTGCGGCCGCCCCGGTTGGGCGTCTTCTCGCCACTTGTCCACGCGCTCGCACTTCCCCCCAAACGGAACCATCGGCGCGCGTACGACCCGAGCACCCGTCGGCGGACCGGGCCCCCACCCGCTCCGAGCGCCCCGTTTATCACACCGTGCTCGAAGCATCGAATGTAGCGCACGCGGAGGTTGTGTGTTTGCAGGGAGACCTTTTGTGTCAGCAGCGAGACATTGGGTGCGCTCCCATGACAGCGGCGTCGTTTTCGGGCAGCCAGGAGTCCTCGGGGCGTCGCAACCAGCCACGTTCGACTGCGACTTCAGCCGCGGAACGACACAGTTCGGTCAAAGCGGGATGGATCATTCCTTTTCGCCACACGAGCGACACCGGTGAAAGCGGCACCGGCTCCACCAGGGGCCGCGAAACCGTTCCGGGAAGTGGCGGAAAACTCACCACCGCGAGGATCGGATTCCGCGTCCGGGCCATGATCCGCCGGAACTCCTCCTCCCCCACGGCCAACGGCGCGGGCGGTGCGAGCGTGATCCCCCGCCCGTCGAACAGCAGGCGTGCCAGGTCCGTCCACTCCGGGGTACGGGGGTTGCCCGCACCCGCGTACACCGTCTCACCCGCCAGCGCGGCCAGCGGCACCTCGGGCAGCGCCGCCAGCGCGTGGTCCTCGGGCAGCACCACGGCCATCGGCTCGTAGCGCACGGGCTGCTGCTCCAGCCCGGTGCGCAGCGCGGGGGCCAGCCCCGCGAACCGGCCGAACGACACGTCGATCCGTCCCGCGAGCAGCTCGCCGGCCGCCCAGGTCAGTCCGCTCTCGTAGCGGGCCATCAGTTCGTGACCCGCGGCGCGCTCCCGGGCCCGGTGCAGCACCTCGCGGTGGGTCTCCAGACCCGGCGAGTTGAGGTCCACCAGCAGCGGGCGGCTCCGTCCGGCGGCGGCGAGCAGGTCGTCCTGCGCCTGGAGCACCGCGCGGGCGTACGGCAGCAGGCGTTCGCCGTCGGCGGTGAGTGTCACCCGGCGGGTGCTGCGGACGAACAACTCGCAGCCCAGTTCCCGCTCCAGGCGCCGTACGTCCCGGCTGAGCGCCTGCTGGGCGATGTACAGGCGCGCGGCGGCCCGGGTGAAGTGCAGCTCCTCGGCGACGGTGACGAAGGCGCGCAGGAGCCGGGGATCGACGGCGGCGGGGGCGGGCATCCGGCGAACCTACAACACCAGTGCGTGAATCGGCACCGAGAAGGTGTTGGACCGGGCGGAGTGCCGGGGACGACGGTGGAGCCATGCCCCAGCCGACCTCGCGGGACACCCGCCTGTTCACCGTCACCGCCGACACCCTCGTCGCCGTCGACTTCGCCCCGCGTGCCCGGCGCGAGCCCGGCCCGTACCGCCGTCTGTTCGCCCTGCCCGGCACCCGCGCCTTCACCGCCGGCAACCTGATCGCCCGGCTGCCGATGGGCATGTTCGGCGTCAGCGCGATCGTGATGATCGCCGGAAGCCGCGGGTCCTACGCCCTGGCCGGCGCCGTCACCGCGACCGGTCTCGCGGCCACGGCGGTGGTCGCCCCCTGGACGGCACGCCTGGTGGACCGGTACGGGCAGGCCCGGGTGGCCCTGCCGGCCACACTGTTCGCCGTGCTGGGCTCGCTCGCGCTGGTGCTCTGCGTACGCCGGGACGCCCCCGACTGGACGCTGTTCGCCTCCTACGCCGCGACCGCCACCACCCCGAACACCGGGGGCATGTCCCGGGCCCGCTGGGCGCACCTGCTGAAGGGCGGACCCGAGGAGCTGCACACCGCGAACTCCTTCGAGCAGGCCGCCGACGAGCTGTGCTTCATGCTCGGCCCGGTGCTCGCGGCCGTGCTGTGCGGGACGTTCTTCCCGGAGGCGGGGACGCTGGTGGGCGCGGTGCTGCTGCTGACGGGCGTCGCGCTGTTCACCGCGCAGCGCTCGACGGAGCCGCCGGCCGTCCGGCGTACCGCGGGCCGGGCACCCCTGCGGGCCCCCGGCATACGCCCCCTGCTGCTGATCTGCCTGGCGACCGGCGCGGTGTTCGGCTCCATGGAGGTGGTGACGATCGCGTTCGCGGACGGGCAGGGGCACCGTGCGGCGGCCGGCGCGGTGCTCGCGCTCCAGGCGGCCGGCTCCTGCGCGGCGGGTCTGCTGTACGGGGCGGTGCGCCCCGCCGGGCCCGCGCGGTCCCGGCTGGTGTGGTGCCTGGCCGCGATGGCCGCGCTGATGACCCTCCCGCTGCTCGCCGCCGGCCTCACCGGCTCGCTGCTGGTCCTGGCGGGGGCGCTGCTGGTCGCGGGGATGGCCACCGCCCCGACGATGGTGACCACCATGACGCTGGTGCAGGAGCACACCCCCGAGGGGCGGCTGAACGAGGGCATGACGCTCGCGGTCACCGGGCTGCTGGGCGGGATCGCCGGCGGCAGCGCGGCGGGCGGCTGGGTCGTCGAGCACGTCTCGGCCACCACCGGCTACGTCGTGCCCGCGGCGGCGGCGCTGACCGCCTTCCTGGCCGCCGGAGCACTGCGCTGGTTCGCCTCGTCGCACCGCACGAGTGAACTCCGCCCGTCCCCTTGACGGCCACAGGTCCGCCACACCTGGCGGGCTTCACCGCGGCCGCCGGCCGGCACGGGCTCGCCCCGGCCGGTGCCGCCGTGCGGCACCTGGCGGGGCGCCGCCCGCGCCGTGGCGGAACGGCTGCCGCGCGGGCAGGTCGCGCGGCACCCGGCCCCGCTCGCGGCGGCGGCCCGCGTCCCGGTCGCCTCGGTGACCGGGACGGCGGCGGAGCTGGGCACCCGCGTGGTGCGGCTGCCGGTGCGGAAGCTCTCGGAAGCCGCCGTACCGGGCACCCCCCTGCTGCCGCCCCGGCCGACGGAGCGGGCGAGCACGGCACCGCGCGGGCGCCGGGAGCCCGGTCAGCCCAGGCCCCAGGCCTTCCCCAGCCGGTGGGCGGCGCACAGGTTCACGTCCAGGAAGTACGCCCCGGCCGCCCCGCACTGCGTCTCCCCGCTCCCGGGGTCGACCGGCTGGCCGTGTCCCATGCCGGTGAGACCATACGTCTCCACGACCGCGTTCCCGCCGGGGCCGCGGTAGACGCGGTGCGGGTGCCCGGCGACGGTGTCGCTGACGTCGGCGGTGCGGTCGGCGCCCTGCACGTCGGTCCACTGGTCCACCAGGCCGGTCATGTTGGCCGGCCGCACCGTGTAGTCGGCCGTGCCGTGGAACACCGTGAGGGCGGGCCAGGGGCCGGTGTACCCGGGCCGCGCGGCCCGCACCCGGTCGCCCCACTGCGCCGGGGTCTGCGTGGCCCCGACGTACATGCACACGAAGGGCGACCCGGCGGCCTGCGCGCAGCCGTACGGCAGCCCGGCGACGATCCCGCCCGCGGCGAACTTCTCCGGGTAGGCGGCCATCATCACGGCGGTCATCCCGCCGCCGGCGGACAGGCCGGTGACGTAGACGCGGGACGGGTCGCCGGAGACGTCGGCGAGCTGCCGGTCGACCATCTGGGCCACCGAGGCGGCCTCCCCCTGGCCGCGCCGGATGTCGGCGGGCTCGAACCAGTTGAAGCACTGGGTGAGGTTGTTGCCGCTCTGCTGCTGCGGCAGGACGACGGAGAAGCCCCAGCGGTCGGCGAGCGCCGTCCAGCCGGTGCCGGAGGCGTACCCGGCGGCGTTCTGGGTGCAGCCGTGCAGGGCGACGACCACGGGGCGGCCGGCGGGCAGCCCGTCGGGGACGTAGCGGTACATCTTCAGGGCGCCCGGGTTGCTGCCGAAGCCGGTGACCTCCTGGAGGGAGGCGGCGGAGGCGGGCGCGGGGGCGAGCAGGACGGAGAGGAGGGCGGCCAGGAGGGCCGTCAGCACGGTGGGGCGCAGTGCGGCTCTGGTCTGTGTCATGGAGAGCGAAGGTAGAAGCGTGAACCACCCTCCGATATGGGCGCGGACCCCACATCCCCGGGGTGCGCTCATGTGGGCGCATGACAAAGGCCCCGCCGCTTGCCGCGACGGGGCCTGTGCCCACATGGGGTAAGTGGAGATGGCGGGAATCGAACCCGCGTCCAACGGTGCGGAACCAGGGCTTCTCCGTGTGCAGTCGGCTGTGCTTTTCTCGGCCCCGGAGATCACGCCGACAAGTCTCCGACGGGCCCAGTCACTGTGTGGTTTCCCTCTTCACCCCGTGACCGGGATCAAGGTTTAGTTCCCTAGCTGATGCCAGGATCCGGGTCGGGAACACCCCCGGGCTGACACTCCCTTAAGTGGGGGAGCCGCTGCTCGCTACCTGAAGATCAGGCAGCGAGGGCGAGCTCGCCCTGGGAGATGGATCGCTTGGAATTGGCGATTATTTTTTTCGGCCTGTGGTTTACGAGATCATGGCCGCTTCCTCGACACGCTTCCCCTGCTTCGACAGCCGCTGTCGAAACCGATCATCCCCATGTTGTTTTTTCAAACCCTCCCGGAGGAGGGGGCGCGCACCCGCTGTGAGGTGCAGTGCCATCGTACGTGACCAACGCGGGTCGATGCCAGCCTATTCCCGCGCAGCCGCCGGCCCTCAGGCCCGCTGCTTGCGGCGGACCGCGGAGATGGCCCGCTCGGTCTCGCGGCGGTCCTGCTTCTCACGCAGCGTCTGCCGCTTGTCGTACTCCTTCTTGCCCTTGGCGAGCGCGATCTCGACCTTCGCCCGGCCGTCCTTGAAGTACAGGGCGAGCGGCACGATGGTGTGGCCCGTCTCCTGGGACTTGGCCTCCAGCTTGTCGATCTCCTCGCGGTGCAGCAGCAGCTTGCGCTTGCGCCGCGCGGTGTGGTTGGTCCAGGTGCCCTGGCTGTACTCCGGCACGTGCACGTTGTGCAGCCACGCCTCGTTGCCGTCCAGCTGGACGAAGCCGTCCACCAGCGACGCCCGGCCCTGGCGCAGGGACTTCACCTCGGTGCCGGTGAGGACCAGGCCCGCCTCGTAGGTGTCGATGATGAGGTAGTCGTGCCGCGCCTTCTTGTTCTGCGCGATCAGCTTGCGCCCTTTTTCCTTAGCCATAGTGCCGCCCATTTTCGCACTACGGAGGGGGCCCGGGGGAAGCCGATTATCGCCGCCGGGCTACTGCCCGAGTCCGCCGAGCACCGTCTCGGCCCGCTGAAGCGCCTGCTCGTCGGCCTCCAGGTCGGGGGTGAGGCCCTCGCCGTCGACACCCCGCCCGGAGGGGGTGCGGTAGTGGCCGACGGTCAGTTCGGCGACGGAGCCGTCGGGGAGCGGGGTCGGCATCTGCACCGAGCCCTTGCCGAAGGTGCGGGAGCCGACCACGACCGCCCGGCCTCGGTCCTGCAGGGCTCCGGTGAGGAGCTCGGCCGCGCTCATCGTCCCCCCGTCGACCAGCGCGACCAGGGGTCGGGTGGTGTCGCCGCCGGGCTCGGCGTGCAGGGCGCGCTGCTCGCCGTCGACGTCGTAGGTGGCGACCAGCCCGCCGTCGAGGAAGGCGGAGGCCGCCGTGACCGCCTCGGCGACCAGACCGCCGGGGTTGCCCCGCAGGTCCAGGACGATGCCGGCGCCCGCGGGTGCCTCGCGCACGGCGGAGCGGACCCGCTCCCCCGAGCCCCTGGTGAAGGCGCCGACCTCGATGACCCTGACCCGGGAGGCGAGGGAGCGGACGGTGACCGTGTCCCGGGAAACCCGGGCGCGCCGCAGGGTCTCGCTCCACGCGCGCGTGCCACGCTCCAGGCCGAGCCGGACGGTGGTGCCGGTGCTCTTCCCCCCGGTGTCGCCTCGCAGCAAGGAGACGACCTCCGTGACGGGCCGGCCGTCGACCTTCTCGCCGTCGACACTGCGCAGCCGGTCGCCCGGGCGGATGCCCGCCCCGGCGGCGGGCGTGCCGCTGCCGACCCGGGTCACCTCGATCTGCCCGTTCCTCTCGCGCGCCCACAGGCCGACGCCGGTGTAGGCGCCGTCGAGGGTGTCCTCGAACTCCTCGTACTCGTCCGGGGAGTAGACGGCGGCCCAGCGGTCCCCGCTGCGGCTGACGGCGCGCTCCGCGGCCTCCAGGGGGGAGGCCCCGTGGGCGGCGGCCTCCTCGGCCGCCCGGGCGACCTCGGCGTGGTGCCCGACGGGCGCGGACCGCGCGGCGCCGTCCGCGGCGTCCCGGCGGTCGGTGCCGGGGAGGCTGCCCGTGGCCGCGCCGGCGACAAGGACGCTCGCGAACACCAAGGTCAGGGCGGCGCCGCGGCGGACGCTGCGGTGCCGACAGAACGGGTCACGACCTGACATGCCGGTGAGTCTAGGACAACGCGAAGGGGCGCACGGCCGGTTGGCCGCGCGCCCCTGTTGGCAAGAGTCACACCTTCAGATACTTGCGCAGCGCGAAGAACGCGGCCAACGCCGGCATCAGCAGACTTGTCGCGAGGATGAGCGGAAGCTTCGTCAGGACGGCGTCCCAGCCGATGAAGTTGATCAGGCTCAGCTTCTCCGACAGGGCGAGTCCGTGGTCGATGATGAAGTACCGGCCCAGCAGCAGGAAGGAGCACGCCAGGGTGCCGCCGATGAGGCCGGCGACCGCGGCCTCCATGATGAACGGCGCCTGGATGTAGAAGCCGGAGGCGCCCACCAGACGCATGATCCCCGTCTCGCGCCGGCGGCTGAACGCGGACACCCGGACCGTGTTCACGATCAGCATCAGGGCGACGACCAGCATCAGCGCCATCATCGCGAGCGCGGCGATGTTCATGCCCTCGAGCAGCCCGAAGAGGTTGTCCAGCAGCCCCTTCTGGTCCTGCACCGACTGCACGCCGTCCCGCCCGTCGAAGGCGGTCGCGATGACCTGGTACTTCTCCGGGTCCTTCAGCTTGATGCGGTAGGACTCCTGCATCTGGTCGGGCGTGAGGGAGCTGGCCAGCGGCGAGTCGCCGAACTGCTCCTTGTAGTGCTTGTACGCCTCGTCCTGCGACTCGTACGACACCGTGTCGACGACCGACATCTTCTCCAGGTCGGTCTTGATCTGGGTCTTCTGGTCGTCGGTCACCGCGCCCTTGGCGCAGTTGGGGTCGGACTCGGCGTCGCTCTTGTTGCAGAGGAAGATGGAGACGTTGACCTTGTCGTACCAGTAGCCCTTCATGGTGTTCACCTGGTCGTTCATCAGGAGTGAACCACCGAACAGGGCGAGCGACAGGGCGACGGAGACGACGACGGCGAAGGTCATCGTCAGGTTGCGGCGGAGACCGACGCCGATCTCCGACAGGACGAACTGGGCGCGCATGGCGTCTGATCAAGCCTTTCCGTGGAGCGTCAGTGCTGGTAGCCGTAGACGCCGCGTGCCTGGTCGCGCACGAGACGGCCCTTCTCCAGCTCGATGACGCGCTTGCGCATCTGGTCCACGATGTTCTGGTCGTGCGTCGCCATCACCACGGTGGTGCCCGTCCGGTTGATCCGGTCGAGCAGCTTCATGATGCCGACGGAGGTCTGCGGGTCGAGGTTGCCGGTGGGCTCGTCGCAGATCAGCAGCTTGGGCCGGTTGACGAAGGCCCGCGCGATGGCGACGCGCTGCTGCTCACCGCCGGAGAGTTCGCCCGGCATGCGGTCCTCCTTGCCGCCGAGCCCGACGAGGTCGAGCACCTGCGGCACGGACTTGCGGATCTCACCGCGCGACTTGCCGATGACCTCCTGCGCGAAGGCGACGTTCTCCGCGACCGTCTTGTTCGGCAGCAGGCGGAAGTCCTGGAACACGGTCCCCAGCTGGCGCCGGATCTGCGGCACCTTCCAGTTGGAGACGCGGGCGAGATCCTTGCCGAGGACGTGCACCTGACCGTGGCTGGCCCGCTCCTCGCGGAGGACGAGCCGCAGGAAGGTGGACTTTCCGGAGCCGGAGGACCCGACGAGGAACACGAACTCGCCCTTCTCGACCTCCAGGGAGACGTCCCGGAGGGCTGGGCGGGTCTGCTTGGGGTAGACCTTGGACACGTTGTCGAATCGGATCACGGATGCACCACGGGTAGCCGGGGGTAGATGAGCGTGACCTTACGCGACCCGGGGAGGCCCGCGCAGGCACCGGCAGGGGTTGCGCAGGACTTGCGCCCTTTTGTTCCGGTGCCGGGTGAGGGCAGCATCCCCAGGGGCGCGGGGCTGTGACATGTGCGGCTCCGCCGCGCGGGCGCGAGCAACCCCGACGGCGCCGCAGCCGCGCATCCTCATGAACCGTCCTCTCCGGGAGCGACCCGGCGCAGCTTCCGCGGGAACCTGGCACAGTGGAAGGGGAACGTTCACGCGGTGGTGGGCGTTGAACCCCAGGAACCGGTGCGAGGAGGGCGAGCGCATGACGTACGACCGGCTGGTGTGCGCGAACTGCGCCGCGCCCGTGAGCGAGGGCCGGTGCCCCGTGTGCCGTGCGAACCGCGAGCGGCTGCAACAGGAGAACAACTTCTTCGCGGGGCTGAACCCGATGACACTGATCGCCCTGCTGGCGGTACTGATCGCGGCGGTGGCGCTGCTCGCCCACCAGACCGTCTGACCCGGAGGCACAGGACACGGCCGAGGGCCCGGAGCGCACTGGCGCTCCGGGCCCTCGTCTCATGTCGTGCGTACGGTGCGTACGCGCGCGGCCACCGTCAGGCGGCGGCGCCGCCGCGGCCGGTCATCAGGCGCGGGAGCACCCGGAAACCGATACCGCCGGCGATCATCGTGGCGGCACCGATCACCAGGAAGGTGGTCTCGGCGGCACCGGTCTCGGCGAGCTCCTTGCCGCTGCCCTGCGCCGAGGCGGCCGGGGCCTCCTCGCCGGTGTCGGTCAGGGAGGAGGAACCCTCCTCCTGCGGCGAGGCACCACCGTCGGGGTCGAGGCCGCCGCCGGGGGCGGACTCGGAGGGCGCCTCGGTGGGCTCCTCGGTCGGGTCCTCTGTGGGGTTCTCGGTCGGGTCTTCGGTCGGGTCCTCCGTGGGGTCCTCGGTCGGGTCCTCGGTGGGCTCCTCCGGGGTGGTCGGGACCTCGGTGGGCTCCTCCGGCGTGGTCGGAACCTCGGTGGGCGGCTCCTCCGGCTCGGTGGGGTCGTCCTCGCCGGCGCTCAGGCCGATACCGAGGCCGAGGCCCGCGTCGTTCGCCTCGGCGCTCACGCCGATCTCGAGGGCGGAGGCGGCGCCGGCCGCCGTCAGCGAGGCACCGGCCGCTATCACGGCACCGGCCGCGATGCGTGCGACACGGATCCGCGTCTTCTTGGTCATGTGGTTGCTACCCCCAGTAGCTCATCGTCAGTGAGGCGGCGCCCGGGGCCGTGATCAACGGAGGTAACTGTGCTGAAACGCCCCCCGGTTCACATGCGCCCCAGAAATGCGCATGCCACGCTTCACCCTTCCCACTTTCCAAAAGAACGTCAAGGCCGTTGCGACCGCGATGTCCGACTCCGCACGCTTTGCGAGACACGGAACCTGTGAGTGTGATGTAAATCCCGGACATCCCCGACACGACAAGGCAACTGCCGCTCATTCAGCGGCAGTTGCCTTGTCGACAAATCGGTGTTCGGTGGAGGGGTTACTTCTCCCGCTGCTTGCGCCAGCGAATTCCGGCCTCCAGGAAGCCGTCGATCTCGCCGTTGAACACGGCCTCGGGGTTGCCGACCTCGTGCTCCGTGCGCAGGTCCTTGACCATCTGGTACGGGTGCAGCACGTACGAACGCATCTGGTTGCCCCAGGAGTTGCCGCCGTCGCCCTTGAGGGCGTCCATCTTGGCCTGCTCCTCCTGGCGGCGCCGCTCCAGCAGCTTGGCCTGGAGCACGTTCATCGCGGTCGCCTTGTTCTGGATCTGCGAGCGCTCGTTCTGGCAGGAGACGACGATGCCGGTGGGGAGGTGGGTCAGGCGCACCGCCGAGTCGGTGGTGTTGACGCCCTGTCCGCCGGGCCCGGAGGACCGGTACACGTCCACGCGCAGTTCGGACTCGTCGATCTCGATGTGGTCGGTCTGCTCGACCACGGGGAGCACCTCGACGCCCGCGAACGAGGTCTGGCGGCGGCCCTGGTTGTCGAACGGGGAGATGCGCACCAGGCGGTGCGTGCCCTGCTCGACGGAGAGGGTGCCGTAGGCGTAGGGCGACTGCACGGAGAAGGTGGTCGACTTGATGCCGGCCTCCTCCGCGTACGAGGTCTCGATCAGCTCGGTCTTGTAGCCGTGCTGCTCGGCCCAGCGCAGGTACATGCGCTGCAGCTTCTCGGCGAAGTCGGCGGCGTCGACGCCGCCGGCCTCGGCGCGGATGTTGACCAGCGCCTCGCGGGAGTCGTACTCGCCGCTGAGGAGGGTACGGACCTCCATCTCGTCGAGCGCCTTCTTGACCGACGCGAGCTCCGACTCGGCCTCCTCGCGGGTGTCCGGGTCGTCCTCCTCCTCGGCCATCTCGAAGAGCACGGCGAGATCGTCGATCCGGCCGCGCAGCGTCTCGGCCTTCCGTACCTCCGCCTGGAGGTGGGAGAGCTTGCTGGTGATCTTCTGCGCCTCGTCCGGGTTGTCCCACAGGGACGGCGCGGCCGCCTGCTCCTCGAGCACGGCGATGTCTGCCCTCAGCTTGTCGAGGTCCAGGACGGCCTCGATCGACTCCATGGTCGAGGAGAGGGACTTGAGCTCTTCGGATACATCGACGACTGCCACGCCCTCCAGCGTAACGGTTTCCCGCCGTGGGCCATGCCGGGCGGGGGGCGCCCGGCTCCCGCCCGTCTTCCGGGGGCTCGGCCCCTGGGGACCCGTTCGCGGTTTCCCGCGCCCCTTGGGGGAGTCGCCTCCTCCGCGTGGCTGGGGGCGGGCGGAGGCGTGCCGGGAGGGGTACCGCCCGTCGTTCTCCCGTTTCGGGGCTCCGCCCCCGGACCCCGGTTGCGCGGTTCCCCGCGCCCCTGGGGGGGGAGTCACCTCACCTGCGTCACAGGAGCGGGCGGGGGCGGGCGGGGTGCCGCCCCTTGCCCTCACGTTTCGGGGGCTCTGCCCCCGGACCCCCGTTGCGCAGTTCCCCGCGCCCCTGGAGGGCTACGGGACGGCCGGGGCCGAAGTCTGGGTGTCGGGGGGTGGGGGGGTGGTGTCGTTCGAGGTGGCCAGGTAGGTGCCTACTCCGGCGGCCGTCAGGATCAGCGCCGCCACCGCCACCACCAGGCGGCGTCGGCGGGTGACCGCGCGGTTGCGGGCGGAGCCGGGGCGGGGGGCGCCGGCCGCGCGGGGGGCCCGGGCCGTGCCGTGGGCTCCCCCGGCCAGCTCGTCGGGCGCCGGCACCCGCATCGACGTGTGCGTGTCGCGGTTGGAGTCGGACGGCTTCGCGCCCGGCACCAGCGGGACCGCGCCCCGGCGGCGTACCGGCCGGCCGGTCACCGGGGCGGCGCCGGACAGCTCCTCCGCGGCCTCCTCCGCCGCCTCGGTGTCCGGCTCGTCCACGTCCAGCGGCGGCATCCCGGCCAGCAGCGGCAGCAGCTCCCGGAGCCGGGCGGCCAGCTCGGAGGCGCGCAGCCGGGACGCCGGGGCCTTCGCCAGGCACTGCACGAGGAGCTGCCACAGCTCGTCCGGGATGCCGGGCAGCGGGACGACCGTCTCGGTGACGTGGCGGCGCAGCACGGCCCCCGGGTGGCCGCCGCCGAACGGCGTGAAGCCCGCGAGCAGCTCGTACAGGACCGTCGCGAGGGCGTAGATGTCGACGGACGCGCGCGGCGGGAGGCCCTCGACGATCTCCGGGGCCAGGTAGTCCGGCGTGCCGATGATCTTGGTGGCCCGGGTGCGGCGCGGGGTGTCGATGAGCTTGGCCACACCGAAGTCGGTGAGCAGGGCGCGGTGCGAGCCACCGGGGCCGAGCGGGCCCTGCATGTCGAGCAGCACGTTCTCCGGCTTGACGTCCCGGTGCACCACCCCGGCCGCGTGGGCCGCCGCCAGCCCCTCCGCGACGTCGGCGACGATCGCCACCGCCGCCTCGGGGGCCAGCCTGCGCTCCCGGTCCAGCCGGGTGCGCAGGTCCGTGCCCCGGACCAGGTCCATGGCCAGCGCGAGGTCGTTGCCGTCGACCACCAGGTCCCGCACGGACACCACGTGCGGATGCTCCAGACCGAGCAGCGCCGTCCGCTCCTGCACGAAGCGGCCGACGAGCTCCTGGTCCGAGGAGAGATCCTCACGCAGCAGCTTGATGGCCACGGGCCCCTCGGGGCCCTCGCCCAGCCACACCGTGCCGGCGCTGCCCCGCCCGAGGATCTGATGGGCGGTGTACCGGCTGCCGATTCTCCGTGCCAAGACTGCTCCTACCGACGCGTGTTGTCGCCAAAGCTACGCGTCCGGACAGGTGACCTTCACCGGAGACCCGGAAATCGGCCCCCAGGTGTCGACAAATCGGCAGGCCCGCTCAGTTCGTGGGGTCGGAGGGCCCGCCCAGGTCCTCGATCCAGCCCGTGATCGAGCCGAACCAGTCGCTGAGCTGCTCCCAGTAGCCCTTACCCGCGCCGATCCAGTCCTGCAGCGGGCTCAGCTCCCAGATCAGCCAGCTCGCCACGAACAGGATGAGCAGCGTGAACAGGCAGCCCTTGAGGCAGCCCAGGCCGGGGATGCGCATCGGGTTGGCGCCGCGCTGCCGGGGCTGGCGCGGCTCCCGCACGGGGCGCTGCGGCTCCGGCGGCGGCGCGTACCGCTGCGGCGGCTGGGGCTGCTGACGCCGCTGGCGCTCCGGCGGCGGGGCGTACTGCTGGGGCTGGGGCTGCTGCGGGTAGCCGTACCCCGGGCCGGGCTGGGGCTGCGACTGGCGCTGCGGCGGCTGCTGCGGGGGCCGGGCGACCTGCCGCTGGGGGCGGCGGCGCAGCGGGTCCTGGCCGGGGTCGAGGTACTGGACCTGGGTCTGCTCGTTGCGGTCGCGGGCCGCGCGGAGCTGGTTCTGCCACGGGTGCGGGTCCTCGGGACCGCCGGACTGTCCGGGCGGGCCGGGCGGGCCGGGCGGCACGGGAGGCATCACGGCCGTGGGGTCGGCGGCGCCGGGCGGCGGGCCGGTCTGCGGCAGGACGCTGGTCGCCGCGTTGGGGTCGTAGGCGCCGTTCGGGTTCTGCGGCAGCACCTGCGTGGGGTCCGAGGCGCCGGGGACGCCGGGCACCTGGGCGGGCGTGGGGTCGGGGACGAGGAGCGCGCCGACGCTCTCCGCGGCCGCGATCTGCGCCGAGTTCGCGTGCACGCCGATGCCCTGGGCGACGACCCGCAGGCCGCGCGCCAGGTTCTCGGCGCTGGGCCGCTCGTCGGGGTTCTTGCGCAGGCAGCGCTCGATGACCGTCCACAGCGGGTCGGGCACGGTGGACGGGCGGCGCGGCTCGGCGCTCAGGTGCTGGTGCAGCACCTCGAGGGCGGACGCCCCGGCGAACGGCGGACGGCCGGTGACCAGCTCGTACAGCAGGATGCCGGCGCCGTAGATGTCGACGGCGGAGGTCTGCGGGCGGCCCTCGGCGGACTCCGGCGCGATGTACGCGGGCGTGCCGACGAACTCCTGGGTGCGGGTCAGGCCCGGCGAGTCGGCGAGGCGCGCGATGCCGAAGTCCGTGAGCATCGGGTGCAGCTCGTCGCCCTGCTGCTTCAGCAGGACGTTGGCGGGCTTCAGGTCGCGGTGCACGACGCCGTCGGCGTGGCTGGCACCCAGCGCGTCGGCGATCTGCGCGGTCAGCAGGGCCGCGGCGACGGGGGTGAGGGGGCCGTTCTCCCGCAGGTAACGGTGCAGGTCGGGGCCCTCGACGAGGTCCATGACCAGGGCCAGCAGCTCACCCTCGACCACCAGGTCGCGGACCCGGACGATGTTGGGGTGGGTCAGCCGCAGCAAAACCGAGCGCTCCCGCAGGAAGCGCATCACGATGTCGGCGTCGCCCGCCAGCTCTTCCTTGAGGACCTTGATCGCCACGGTCTCGCCGGGCTGGCCCGGCACGGCCGCCTCGGCGCCCGCGGTCTCCCGCTGGCGCGCTCGCCAGACGGTGCCCGTGGCGCCGCGTCCGAGCGGCTCCTCGAGCAGGTACTTGCTCCCTACCGGCCGCACGTCATGCGCTCCCTGCTGCTTGCCTGGCTGGCGTACACCGTGGTCCACCCTGCTGCGGAATGTTCCGACCCACTGTAGTGCCGCCGCACGGGATACCGGCCGGCCGACTTCTGCGTCGTCCTGTGCTGGTTCTTACGCACCGGTTCCCGTTCCTGTTCGACGGTTCTGCGGTTTCCGCCTGTGCGCGGAGTCTGCAGGAAAGACGCCCGACTCTGTCCGTTGGTTGCCGCGGGTCGGACGTGACCGATCTCAAGTCGGCCCGGAGTGATCATCCGGACGTCACTGGTCAGGCATTTTTACGGGCAGAGCCGACCAATCAAGATCATTTGACGCTCGGGGGCGGGCGCGCTGTCGGTGACAGGTGCGAGGATGCGGGCAGTACTGGCCGTACGTGCGCGTGTGGCGGTGGGGGAAGTCCGCGGAGGGGGACCGCGGGGCGGCTTCGTCCCCCGTGTCGCGGGCGCCCGCGCAGAAGGGACCGCTGACGGCGATGCAGATCCGGCTGACCGTCGTAGACCCGCTGGGCCCTTCCTCCCCCGTCCGGGAGCGGGCCACGAGCTGCGACGTGCTGGTCACGGCGCCCGCGGGCACGGCACTCGCCGCGGTCGCCTCCGCGCTGGCCTCGGCGGTCTCCGGCGGCGACGGCACCTCCGGCTCGTCGGGCGCGCCCGTGTTCCATGCCGGTGACCAGCGCCTGGACGCCCAGCGCTGCACGCTGGGCGAGCCCCCGCTGATCGACGGCGCGGTGCTGGCGGTGGGCGCCCCGGGCGATCCCGAGCCGCATCCCGAGCTGGACACCACCCCGACCCGGCTGCATGTCGTCGCCGGCCCCGACGCGGGCGGGGTGCATCTGCTGCACGGCGGGGAGATCCGCATAGGCCGCTCGGCCGACGCCGACGTGCCGCTCGACGACCCGGACGTCTCCCGGCTGCACTGCGCGGTGACGGTCGGCGCCGACGGCCGCGTCGCGGTCGCCGACCTCGGCTCCACCAACGGCACGACCCTGGACGGCCGTCCCGTGGGCCCCCGCCCGGTGCGGCTCACCCCGGGCGCGCTGCTGCGCATCGGCGAGTCCGCCCTGCGGCTGACCCCGGCGGAGGGCCCGTCGGCGCGGACGGCCACCACCCCGGACGGCGAGGGGCACGTACGGGTGCCGGGGCCGCGCGCGGCGGACACGGAGGACCGTACGGACGCAGTCGCCGATGGGCGGACCTCGGCCGGGGGCGGCGCCGTGGGGGCGCCGGGTCCCGGGGACGGTACGGGCGGCCTCCCGGGCGGCGCGCGGGAATCCCGGCCGCACGGCCGCACCCACCACGCCTACGGTTCCGCGGACCGGGCCGCCCCCGCGCGCACCGACGGCCGCACCACCGCCGGGCCCGGACCCGTTCCGCTGGTGCCGGAGCAGAGCGGCCCGCCCGAGGCCGAGCGGCGTGGCGGCGCGGCCCCGGCACCGCGCACCGTGCGGATCGCGACACACGGTGACGTGCCCCGGATGCCCAAGGGACGGCGGGTGTCGCGGCCCGGCCCGGCCGACGAGACGCACGCCGGCCAGGGACACGCGTCGCCCCTGTACGCCGACCCCGTGCACGACGCGGCCCGGGACGAGGCCCCCACCGCCCCTGCCGGACCCCCGCCCGCCGGACCGACCGGCCGGACCACCGGCGACGCCCGCGACGGGCGCTACGGCGACGGCACCACCGCCGGCCCCCACCTCGACGTCCAGCCCGACGTCCATCCCGACCCCCACCCCGACGCCTACGACGACGCCCTCGGCGGCACCCGCAAGGGCACCCCCGTACGGGGCACCGACGTCCCCGAGCCCCCGCGTGCGCGCAGGCGGGGCGGGATCGGCGCCTGGGCACGGCGGCTCACCGGCGGACGGCAGGAGCGCGAGCCCGACACGGCCCCCTACGACACGTACGAGGAGGAGCCTGAGCACGCGCCGCTCCCCCTCGCTCCCCTACGGCCCGAGACCTGGCCGGACCCGGCCACCCTGCTGCTGACCGCGCTCGGCCCCGGCTCCCGGCTGTGGGAGCGCGGGCCGGACCACCCGGAGGCGCTGGCGGTGCGGCTCGGCACGGCGGACCGGCCCGCGCCGGACGGCTCCGGTCTGCTGCCCGTCGTCCCCGTGACCGTGGGTCTGCGCGAGGTCGGCACGCTGGGGCTGGCCGGCCCGCGCGAGCGCCTCACCGGGCTGGCCCGCGCGGTGCTCGCCCAGCTCGCCGCGCTGCACTCCCCCGACTCCCTGGAGATCGTGCTGGTCGCCGCGGATCCCGCCCGCCCGTCGGCGGAGCGCACCGAGGAGTGGTCCTGGCTGGGCTGGCTGCCGCATCTGCGCCCGGGACACGGCCAGGACTGCCGGCTGCTCCTCGCCCACGACCGGGAGCAGGCCGCGGCCCGCACCGACGAACTGCTGCGCCGCCTCGCCGACCACGACCACACGGCCGCCCCTGCGGGCGCGGGCCCGTACACGGTGGTCGTCGTGGACGGCGACCCCGGCGGCGCCGACGTGCGGGGGGCGCTGGCACGGCTGGCGGCGGACGGGCCACGGGCCGGGATCCACCTGCTGTGTCTCGCCGAGACGCCCGCCGCCTCGCCCGCGTCCCCGGTGACGGAGACGTACGAGGCGGCCTGCGCGGTGGCGCCGGCGTTCCGCGACTGCGGGGCCGTCGCCCTGCTCAGCGGGGACGTGGCGACCGCGCTCAGGCTGCTGCGGGTGGCCCGCGCGGGCGACGGCACGGCGCCCGGACCGGTCGGGCACGGCACCCTCGCCACCGTCGACGCGGTCTCCGCGGCCTGGGCCGAGCGGTTCGCGCGGGCGCTGGCGCCACTGCGCACCGACGGGCCCGCTGGCGGGCCGCACGCGCGCGTGTCGGCGCCGCTGCCCCCGTCGGCGCGGCTGCTGGACGAACTGGGCCTGGCCCGCGCCACCCCCGCCTCGCTGATGGCCCGCTGGGCGGACGCGGCCGACGACACCCGGGCGCTCGGCGGACGCGCCACCGCCATACTGGGCGCCGGACCGCGCGGCCCGGTCACCGCCGACCTCGCCGCCGACGGACCGCACCTGCTGATCGAGGGCCCGTCCGGCAGCGGCCGTACGGAGCTGCTGCGCGCGGTCGTCGCCTCGCTGGCCGCGGCCGAGCGTCCCGACCGGCTCGGCATCGTCCTGGTCGACGGCCGGAACGGCCCGGTGACCGGCACCGGGCACGGCGAGGGCCTGCGGGTGTGCACCGACGTGCCGCACGTCAGCACCCACCTGGGCGCCGACGACCCGGTGCGGATGCGGGAGTTCACCCAGTCGCTGAGCGCCGAGCTGAAGCGGCGGGCGGAGCTGCTGGGCCGTTCCGACTTCGCCGAGTGGCACACCGGGCGCGAGCTGGCGGACCGGATGGTCGCCCAGCGCACCGCCGCCTCCCGTGCCGGTGCCGCCGCCGGGACCGAGGGGAACGGCGACCTGGACAGCCCGCCCAGCGCCACCGTGCGGCTGCGGCCGGGCGCGGACCGCCGCAAGACGGAGGCAGCGCCCGCGCTGCCCCGGCTGGTGGTGGTCGTCGACGACCTCGACGCGCTGGTCTCCCCCGCGCTCGGCTCGCCGGGGCGGCCGGCCGCCGGGTCGGTGATGCGTGCGCTGGAGGCGGTGGCCCGGGACGGCGAGCGGCTCGGGGTGCATCTGGTCGCGGCGACCGCGCCGTGTCCCCGGACCGCGCAGACCGAGCCGGTGAAGCAGGCGTCGCTGCGGGTCGCGCTGGACGCGCCGGTCGTCGGGCGCGGGCCGGACGATCCCGCGCCGGGGCGCGGCCGGCTGGCCCACCGGGACGGACGGGAGACGGCGTTCCAGGGCGGCCGGGTGACCGGCCGCATCCCGCGCACGGCGACGCTGCGGCCGACGGTCGTGCCCCTGGAGTGGCACCGCATGGGCGACCCGCCGGCCCGCCGCCAGGTCCGCGAACTCGGCAACGGCCCCACGGACCTGGCGCTCCTCGCCAGCGCCCTCGACCGGGCGGCCCGCCAGGTCGCGTCACCTCGGGTGCCGTCGCTTCTGTAGGACACCTTGCCCTTGCAGGGGGCGCGGCGGAAGCCCCCCTCAGGGGCCCGGGGAACTGCGCGCCCAGCCACGGACACCCGCACCCGGCGCTGACAGGGTGCGGCTGCGCCCACCCGCGCCGCAGCCGCAAGCACCCCAGGGGCGCGGGGAACTGCGCACCCAGCCACAGACCACCCGCACCCGGCGCTGCAGAGGTGCCTGCCCGCCCGCAGTAGCGGGGCCATCGCAGCGGCCGTGGTGGCAGCGCCCCAAGGGGCGCGGGGAACTGCGCACCCAGCCACAGACCACCCGCACCCGGCGCTGCAGAGGTGCCGCTGCGCCCACCCGTGCCGCCCCAGCGGCACGACTGCCCGCAGCGGCGGCGTGCCTGCCCGCCCGCCCGAAGCAGCGGGGCCCTCGCAGCGGCCATGGTGGCAGCGCCCCCAGGGGCGCGGGGAACTGCGCACCCAGCCACGAACCACCCGCACCCGGCGCTGCGGAGGCGGACCGCCCGCACCCGGCGCCGCGGAGGCCGGCCGCCCGCCGCCCCCGCACCGCATGTGACGCCTGGTCACGACGTGGTCACGATCGCCGACTTGACACGGGACGCACTCTTGCCACCCCCACGCCCCGGGCGTAGACCAGACCGCACGGGACAGCGCTCGAACGTTCGGCGGAGTACGACGGAGTACGAGAACGGGGCAGTGATGCGCAGGACGAGCAGGATCATCCGGATACGCAGGTCGCCCGACCACCACGTGACACCTCCCCCCACCCGACGGGCCGTCAGGGCCGCCGCGGCCCTGGCCGCGGGTGTGCTGGCGGTCTCCCTCACCGCCTGCGGAGGCGACGACGAGGGCGGCGGCGGTGACGCCGGGGACAAGGGGTCCGGCGACACCGGAACCACCGTCACCCTGCCCAAGCTGGACGGCCAGACCCTCGAGGTCGCCGCCGTGTGGACCGGTGCGGAGCAGAAGAACTTCAAGCAGGTCCTCGCGGAGTTCGAGAAGCGCACCGGTGCCAAGGTGACCTTCGTGCCCGCCCAGGACCCGATCATCAACTTCCTCGGCTCGAAGATCGCGGGCGGCGCCCCGCCGGACGTGGCGATGCTGCCGCAGCCGGGCGCCGTCAAGCAGGCCGTGGAGAAGAACTGGGCGAAGCCGCTCGGCCCGGAGGCCACCAAGGAGCTCACCAAGAACTACTCGCAGGGCTGGCAGGACATCGGCAAGGTCGACGGCAAGCAGTACGGCGTCTACTACAAGGCCGCCAACAAGTCGCTGATCTGGTACAACGCCCAGGTCTTCGAGAACGCGGGCGCGGCCGAGCCGAAGACGTGGGACGAGCTGCTCAACACCGCGCAGATGGTCTACGACTCCGGCGTCACCCCGTTCTCGGTCGGCGGGGCCGACGGCTGGACGCTCACCGACTGGTTCGAGAACATCTACCTCTCCCAGGCCGGGCCGGAGAAGTACGACCAGCTGGCCAAGCACGAGATCAAGTGGACGGACCCCTCCGTCAAGGAGGCCCTGACCACCCTCGCCCAGGTCTGGGGCAAGAAGGACTATCTCGCCGGCGGCCCGAACGGCGCCCTCCAGACGGAGTTCCCGGCGTCCGTGACGCAGACCTTCACCGGCGGTGACCAGCCCAAGGCCGGCATGGTCTACGAGGGCGACTTCGTGCAGGTCAACATCGGCGAGACCAAGGCGAAGGTGGGCACCGACGCGAAGGTGTTCCCGTTCCCCGCGGTCGGTGACACCCCTCCGGTGGTGTCCGGCGGCGACGCGGCGGTGATCCTGGAGGACTCCGAGGCGGCGCAGGCGCTGGTGACGTTCCTGGCCTCCCCGGACGCGGCGAGCGTCCAGGCGAAGCTGGGCGGCTACCTCTCGCCGAACAAGAACGTGCCCGCCTCGGCGTACCCCAACGAGGTCCAGCGGAAGATGGCCAAGGCACTGATCGACGCCGGGGACGACTTCCGCTTCGACATGTCCGACCAGGCCCCGCAGGCCTTCGGCGGCACCCCCGGCAAGGGCGAGTGGAAGGCGCTGCAGGACTTCCTGAAGAACCCGGCGGACGTCGCCGGCACCCAGGCCAGGCTGGAGGCCGACGCGGCCGCGGCGTACGGGAACTGATCCGGCGATGACGACGGACACGGCGGCGGGGGCCCGGAAGACGGCCCCTGCCGCCCCCAGGTCGCGCAAGAGCGTCACCGGCACCCGCAAGGCCGTGGCGGCACTGTTCCTGCTGCCGGCCCTGGTGCTGCTCGGGGCGCTCGTGGTCTACCCGATCGGGTACTCGGTGGTGCGCAGCTTCTACGACCAGTCCGGCGACGGCTTCGCCGGATTCGACAACTACCAGGCGCTGTTCACCGACGACGGCATCCGCACCGCGCTGAAGAACAACATCATCTGGGTGGTGTTCGCGCCGACGGTGGCGACCGCGCTCGGCCTCGTCTTCGCGGTGCTCACCGAACGGGTGCGCTGGGGGACGGCGTTCAAGCTGGTCGTCTTCATGCCGATGGCGATCTCCATGCTGGCGGCCGGCATCATCTTCCGCCTGGTGTACGACCAGGACCCGGACAAGGGCGTGGCGAACGCCGTCTGGGTGGGGGTGCACGACACCTTCGCCCAGTCCTCGGCGTTCCCGAAGGCGCACCCGGGCCGCGAGTCGCCGCTGGAGCCGGCCGGCGGCGGCGCGTTCGTCACCAAGGACACGGTGAGCGCCGGCGACACGGTCACGCTGCCGCTGGTGGGCGTCGCCCCGGATTTGATGCCGGACGGCGCGAAGCCCGCGGCGGCGCCGAAGCCGGAGGACGACCGGATCACCGGCAGCACCTGGCAGGACTTCACCCGCGGCGAGGGCGTCGGCACGCTGAACCAGGTGGACTCCGCCGAACTGGGGTACGCCGGGATGCGGATCGAGGCCGTGAAGGACGGCTCGGTGGTGGAGACGGCCACGGCCGCCGGCGACGGCACCTTCTCGTTCTCGTCGAAGGCCGACGGGGCGCGTCTGCGGCTCCCGGCGGACAACTTCACCGAGCCGTACAACGGCCTGGACTGGCTGGGCCCGTCGCTGGTCACGCCGGCCATCATCGGCTCGTACATCTGGATGTGGGCGGGGTTCGCGATGGTGCTGATCGCGGCCGGTCTCGCGGGCATGCCGCGGGAGCTGCTGGAGGCCGCCCGGGTGGACGGCGCCAACGAGTGGCAGGTGTTCCGGCGGGTCACGGTGCCCCTGCTGGCGCCGGTCCTCGCGGTGGTCACCGTCACCTTGATGATCAACGTGCTCAAGGTGTTCGACCTGGTCTTCATCATCGCGCCGGGCTCGTCGCAGGACGACGCCAACGTCCTCGCCCTTGAGCTGTACCGCAAGGGCTTCTCCGAGGACCAGCCGGGCATCGCGAGCGCCATCGCGGTGTTCCTGCTGCTGCTGGTGATCCCGGTGATGTGGTTCAACGTACGGCGGCTGAGGCGGGAGGTGCGGCGATGAGCGCGGACGCCGGAAGCGTCACGAAGGCGGGCGTGCCCCCCGCCGTGCCCGTCGAGGCGCGGCAGTCCCTCGGGTCCCGGCTCGCGCGGTGGGTGAGCGGTGGAGCGGTCCGTGTCTTCCTGATCGTCGTCGGCCTGTTCTGGCTGGTGCCGACGCTCGGGCTGCTGCTGGCCAGTCTGCGCACCCCCGAGGACATGGCCGCCGACGGCTGGTGGACGGTGTTCACCGAGCCCTCCCAGCTCACCTTCGGCGCCTACCGGACCCTCCTCGAGAACGACGACATCACCGGCTCGCTGCTGAACACGGCGTACATCACCGTCCCGGCGACCGTGCTGGTGGTGGTGATCGGCTCGCTCGCCGGGTACGCCTTCGCCTGGATGGACTTCCCGGGCCGCGACTGGTGGTTCCTCGCCGTGGTGGGCCTGCTGGTGGTGCCGGTGCAGGTGGCGCTGATCCCGATCGCCGAACTCTTCGGCAACCTGGGAATCTTCGGATCGCTGACCGGTGTGGTGCTGTTCCACGTCGGCTTCGGCCTGCCGTTCGCGGTGTTCCTGCTGCGGAACTTCTTCGCGGAGATCCCCCGGGAACTGCTGGAGGCGGCGCGGCTGGACGGCGCCGGTGAGCTCCGGCTGTTCGTCCGGGTCGTGATGCCGCTGGCGGGGCCGGCGATCGCGGCGCTCGGCATCTTCCAGTTCCTGTGGGTGTGGAACGACATGCTGGTCGCGCTGATCTTCACCGACTCGGCCAACCAGCCGATCACGGTCGCCCTGCAGACGCAGGTACGGCAGTTCGGCAACAACATCGACGTGCTGGCACCCGGCGCGTTCATCTCGATGGTGGTCCCGCTGGTGGTGTTCTTCGCCTTCCAGCGGCAGTTCGTCTCCGGTGTGATGGCGGGCGCCGTCAAGTAGGCACACGAAGCACCAAGTTGAGGGGCGGACCGGCAAAGGTCCGCCCCTTCGTGCTACCGGATTCCCCCGGATGCCGCAGGCGGCGTAACCAAGCCGGGCCAACGGGCGTTGCCGGGCAGAACGCCCGCACCGACCGTTGGATGCCCCTTGCCCAGGTTCAGTGTCATTGTCCCCGCGTACCAGGTTCAGGCGTATCTGCGCGAGTGCCTGGAGTCGGTGCTGACCCAGTCGTACCCGGATCTCGAACTGATCGCCGTGGACGACTGCTCGCCGGACGCCTGCGGAGCGGTGATCGACGAGTTCGCGGCCCGCGACCCGCGGGTGCGTCCGGTGCACCTGCCGGCCAACGTCGGCCTGGGCCCGGCCCGCAACGCGGGGGCGGCCCGCGCCACCGGGGACTACCTGGTGTTCCTGGACGGCGACGACACCCTCACCCCGGACGCGCTGCTGGCCGTCGCCGACCGGCTGAAGGAGACCGGCGACCCGGACGTCCTGGTCTACGACTACGCCCGCACCTACTGGACGGGCGAGACCGTGCGCAACCAGGTCGCCGCCGAGCTCACCGAGCACGGCCCGGCGCCGTTCGCGCTCGCCGACCGGCCGGGGCTGCTGAACCTGCTGGCGGTGGCCTGGAACAAGGCCTACCGGCGGGAGTTCGTCGAGCGCGCCGGATTCGCCTTCCCGCCGGGCTACTACGAGGACACCCCGTGGACCTACCCGGTGCTGATGACGGCGGAGACGGTCGCCACCCTCGACCGGGTGTGCGTCCACTACCGGCAGCGGCGGACCGGCGGCATCCTGCACACCACCAGCGAACGCCACTTCGAGGTCTTCGACCAGTACGACCGGGTCTTCGCGCACCTCGACGGGCACCCCGCCCTGGAGCGCTGGCGGCCGGTGCTGTTCCGGCGCATGGTCGACCACCTGCTGACGGTGTACACCCGCCCGGACCGGCTGCCCCGCGGTTCACGCGCCGCATTCCTACGGCGGGCCCGCGACCAGTACCGGCGCCACCGGACGCCCGGGCCTTCCGTCCCCGCGCGGGCCCGGGTGCGGCACGCGCTGGTCCGCTTCGGCCTGCACCGCACCTACCGGGCCCTGCGGCTGGCCGCGGCCCTCGGCCGCCGGGCGCGCCGACTGTCCCGCCGGTCGCTGCGCGCCGTGCGCGCCGCCCTGCTGCGGACGCACTACCGCGTCCAGCGGCTGCTGCCGCTGGACACCGGGCGGGTGCTGTTCACGGTCCGCGAGGACGGCCCCTACGGCGGCGACCCGGCGGCCCTGGAGTCCGCGGTGCGCGACCACGCGCCGCACGTCCGCACCGCCTGGGTCACCCGCCCCGCGCTCCACCACACCCTGCCCACCGCCACCCGCCGGATCGTGCCGGGCACGGCCGCGCATCTCACCGCACTGGCCCGCAGCGCCTACCTGGTGACCGACCGCGAGGTGGTGCCCGGGCTGGTCAAGCGCCGGGGGCAGGTCCTGGTGCACACGCCGCCCGGCACCCCGCTGGCGCACGCGGGGATCGACCTCCAGGAGCGCCCGGCGGCGGCCCGGGACACGGACTTCGCCCGGCTGCTCAGGGGCGTCGACCAGTGGGACCACGTGGTCTCCGGCGACCGGCACTCCACGCTGACCTGGGAGCGGGTGTACCCGGGCCGTTACACCACCCTGGAGTACGGCAGGCCGCGCACCGACCGGTTCCACACGGCGACCTCGGCGGACGTGGCCGTGCTGCGCGAGTGCCTGGGCGTGCCCGCGGGCGCGGTGGCGATCCTGTACGCGCCCGCTCCCCGCGACTACCGCCGCACCCCGTTCCCGCTGCTCGACCTCGAGCGGGTGGCCCGGCGGCTCGGTCCGCGGTTCGTGATCCTGTCCCGCGCGGTCCGGCCGCACGACGGGCCGCTGGAGGCCGCCTCCGACCGGGTGGTGGACGTCTCCGCGCACCCCGACGTGACGACGCTGTGCCTGGCCGCGGACGCCCTGGTCACCGACTTCTCCCCGCTGATGTGCGACTACGCGGGCCTGGACCGGCCGATCGTGCTGCACGCCGGGGACCGCGAGGCGTACGCGGCGGCCCGCGGCCTCTACGTCGATCCGTGGACCTTCCCGCCGGGCCCGGTGGCCGACAGCGAGGACGAGCTGATCGAGATCTTCGCCGGCGGCCGCTGGTGCGGGGCCCGTTCGGCGGGGCAACGGGCGGCGTTCCGGGACCGCTTCTGCCCGCACGACGACGGGCGCGCCGCCGAGCGGGTCGTACGCCGGGTGCTGTGCGGGGAGACGGAGTCGGCACCTCCCGTCCCGCCGGAGCGGCGGCGCCCGGTGCCGTCGGCCGCGGCCGCGCTGGAGGCCGCTGCGGTGTCGCTGCCACCGCAACCGGCCGTCTTCTGACCGTCACCGACCCCGCCGGCCGTCGTTGCCCCACTGGGAGTACCCATGCCCCCCGGCTCGTCGCGGCCCGCCCCGGCCCGGCCGCCCGCCCGGCGGCCGACGGGGCGGCCCGGGCGGCGGCCCGCCCGCTGAGCGGCCGCCGTCACGCCCCCGTCAACGGAAAGAGCAGAATGCCCCGCTTCAGCATCATCGTCCCGACCCACGGGGTCGCAGGCCGGCTGGGCCAGGCGCTGGACTCGGTCCTCGCCCAGTCGTTCGGAGACTTCGAGCTGATCCCGGTCTGCGACACGGCCGGGTCCCCGGCGGCCGACGTCGCCACCGGGCACGCGGAGCGGGACTCCCGGGTGGCGCCCGTGCACGCGCCGCCGTCCGAGGGGCTGGCGGGGGCGCGCAACGCGGGCGTGCGGGCGGCGACCGGGACGTATCTGCTGTTCCTCGACGGCGACGACCTGCTGCTGCCGGGCGCCCTGGCGGCCCTGGACGCCCTGCTGGCGGACACCGGCCCGGTGGACGTGCTGCCCTTCGAGCACGAGCGGGTGCCCTGGTGGGAGGGGGAGCCGGCCTTTCCCGCGGCGCCCCTGCTGGCCGGCGCCCCGGACGGCGCCTTCGCCCCGTCCCGCGCCCCGCACCTCACCGGGGTGCGGCTGCCCGCCTGGAGCACGGCCTGGCGCCGGGCCTTCGTCACCGAACACGAACTGGTCTTCCCGCCCGGGTACTTCACCGACATCGGCTGGGGCGGGCGGGCGATGCTGCACGCGGAGCGCCTCGCGGTGCTGCGCCGGGTGCTGGTGCGGCACCGGGCGCGCCGTCAGGGCGACCGGCTGCGGCTGCCGGGGCCGCACCACGCCGACCTGCTGGACCAGGCCGAGCGGGTGCTGGACCTCGCCGCCGCGGCGGCCCTGCCGGCCGAGCGGTCGGCGCCGCTGTTCGAGCAGCTCTTCGCCACCGTGCTGAAGACCGCCGCCCACCCCCGGCGGCTGCCCGCCGGACGGCGGGCGTTCTTCCACCGCGCGAGCGCCCTCCACCGCCGCCACCGCCCCGACGGCTACCGGCCGCCGGGCGGCAGCCTGGGCGTGCAGCACCGGCTGCTGGCGGCCGGGTCCTACGAGGCGTTCGCCGCGCTGCGCGACACCCGGCGCGCCGCCGCCCGGGCGGCGGCGGCGCTGCCCCGCCCCCGCGGCCTGCGCACCCGGCTGCACTACGGCCTGCACCTGCGCCGCCCCCTCGACCCGGACCTCGCCGTCTACTGCGCGTACTGGGGCCGGGGCTACGCCTGCAACCCGGCCGCGATCCACGCCAAGGCCCGGGAACTCGCCCCGCACCTGCGGGGCGTGTTCCTGGTGGAGGCCGACCAGGCGCACACCGTGCCCGACGGCGTGGAGTACGCGGTCCTCGGCAGCCACCGCGCCTGGGAGCTCCTCGCCCGCGCCACGTACCTGGTCAACAACGCCAACTTCGCGGAGGGCGTGGTCAAACGCCCCGGCAGCGTGCACCTGCAGACGCAGCACGGCACCCCGCTGAAGACCATGGGCGTGGACCAGTCGACGTACCCGGTGGTGGCGGCCGCCACCGGCAGCTTCACCAAGCTGCTCGGCCGGGTGGACCGCTGGGACTACAACCTCTCCTCCAACCCGCACTCCACCCGCGTGTGGGAGCGCGCCTTCCCCGGCTCGTACGAGCACCTGGAGTACGGCTATCCGCGTAACGACGTGTACGTGACGGCCGGCGCCGACGACGTGGCCCGGATCCGCGCCGAGCTGGGCGTCCCGGAGGGCGCGCGGGCCGTGCTGTACGCGCCCACCCACCGCGACCACCACACCGGGTTCGAGTCCGGCCTCGACCTGGAGGCGTTCTGCGAGGCGGCCGGGGAGGACGTGGTGGTGCTGCTGCGCGCGCACTACTTCTACGACCGGGGCGGGCCCGGGGCAGGGGGCCGGGCCGGCCGCGTCAGCCGCGTCATCGATGTGTCCGGCCACCGCTCCTCGGAGGACGTGTGCCTGGCCGCGGACGCCCTGATCACCGACTACTCGTCGATCATGTTCGACTACGCCAACCTGGACCGCCCGATCGTCGTCCACGCCGACGACTGGGACGTGTACCGGGAGACGCGGGGCGTCTGCTTCGACCTGACGGCCGCTCCGCCGGGCCCGGTCACCCGGACGCCCGAGGAGCTGGCCCGGGTGTTCCGGGACGGCACGTACGCGGACGCGGAGTCGGCGGCGCTGCGGGCGGCGTTCCGGGAGCGGTTCTGCCCCTTCGACGACGGGCGGGCCGCCGAGCGGGTCGTGCGCCGGGTGCTGCTCGGTGAGCCGCCCGAGGCCCTGCCGCCCGTGATCCCGCTCGGGGAGCGCGTCCCCGCCCCCGCGGCCGCCACCCTGGTGAGGAGCTGACGTGCCCCGCTTCAGCGTCATCGTCCCCGTGTACAAGGTGCAGGCGTATCTGCACGCCTGTCTCGACTCGGTGCTCGGGCAGTCGTACCGCGACATCGAGGTGATCGCCGTCGACGACCGCTCCCCGGACGCCTGCGGGGAGATCCTCGACGCGTACGCGGCCCGCGACGAACGCCTCCACGTGCTGCACCTGCCGGAGAACGTGGGCCTCGGCCGGGCCCGTAACGCGGCGATGCCGCACGCCACGGGCGACTACCTGTTCTTCCTGGACAGCGACGACACCCTCACCCCGGGCGCGCTGCGCGCCCTGGCGGACCGGCTCGACGAGACCGGCGACCCGGACGTGCTGGTCTTCGACTACGCCCGCACCTACTGGTGGGGCGGCACCCGCCGCAACGTCCTGTCCCACGTGCTGACCGAGGCCGCCGGGAACACCTTCACGGCGGCCGAGCGGCCCGGGATCCTCGAACTGCTGATGGTGGTGTGGAACAAGGTCTACCGCCGTGACTTCGTGGAGCGGGAGGGCTTCACCTTCCCGCCCGGCTACTACGAGGACACGCCCTGGACCTTCCCGGTGCTGCTCAGCGCGGAGCGCATCGCCACCCTGGACCGGATCTGCCTGTACTACCGGCAGCGCCGCCAGGGGAACATCCTGTCCACCACCAGCCGCAAGCACTTCGACGTGCACGAGCAGTACGCACGGGTGTTCCGCTTCGTCGACGCCCGCCCGGCGCTGGCGCACTGGCGGCCGTTCCTGCACGCCAAGATGGGCGAGCACTGCCTCGACATCCTGTCCAAGCCGGACCGGCTGCCGCCGTCCGACCGGGCGGAGTTCTTCCGCCGCACCGCCGAGATGTTCCACGCGCACCGGCCGCCCGGCGTCCGGATCCCCGCCGAACTGCGGGCGCTGGAGGGCGGTTACGCCGGCTACGTGCTGCGGCGGCGCGCCCAGCGGACCGGCCGGGACCTGGCCCGCCGGGCCGGGCAGGTGCGGGCGGCGACGGCGGCGCGGGCCGTGCGCGCCCGGTCGCGGCTGCGCCGCCCGCTGGATCCGGACCTCGCCGTGTACTCGGCGTTCTCGCACCGCGGGATGTACGGCGACCCGGCGGCCGTCTACCGGGCCGCGCGCGAACTCGCCCCGCACGTCCGGGGCGTGTGGGTGGTCGCGGACGAGGAGCGGGCCGCGGCCCTGCCGCCGGACACCCCGTACGTGCTGCTCGACTCGCCCGGCTACCGCCGGGTGACGGAGCGGGCCACCTACTTCGTCAACAACGTCAACTGGCCGTGGACGCTCGCCAAACGCCCGGGGAGCGTGCACGTCCACACCCACCAGGGCACCCCGCTGAAGTACATGGGCGCCGATCTGCTGGGCAAGCCCGGCGCCCGGCTGCACTTCGACGTGCCGCGGATGCTGCGCCGGGCCGACCGCTGGGACTACAGCCTGGTCGCCAACCGCCACTCCGAGCGGGTGTGGGAGGGGGCCTTCCCCTGCCACTTCACCTCGCTGCGGTCGGGCTCCCCGCGCAACGACGTCCTGGTGCGGGGGGACGAGGAGCGGGCCCGCGCGACGCGGGAGCGGCTCGGCGTCCCCGACGGCGACACGGTGGTGCTGTACGCGCCGACCCGCCGGGACTACCGCAGGGACGGCCTGGTGGAGCGGATCGACCTGGCCCGCTTCGCCGCCGACCTGGGCGAGGGCCGCACCCTCGTGGTCCGGCTGCACCCCTCGCTCGCCGACGGGCCGGCCCGCGGGCTGGGTCTCGCGGAGCTGCACCGGCGGGGCGTGCTGGTGGACGCCACGGACGAGCCGGAGGTGCAGGACGTGCTGCTCGCGGCCGACGTCCTGGTCACCGACTACTCGGCCGTGATGGTCGACTACGCCCTGCTCGACCGGCCGATCGTGATCCACGCCGACGACTGGGACGCCTTCCGCGCGAGCCGGGGCGCGTACGTCGACGTCACGGCCGAGGCACCCGGCCATGTGACGCGTACCTACCGGGAGCTGGCGTGGCTCTTCGCGTCCGGGACCTGGGCGGACGCGGAGTCGGCGCGGCTGCGGGCGGCGTTCCGGGAGTGGTTCTGCGAGTTCGACGACGGCGGGGCCGCCGAACGGGTGGTGCGCACGCTGATGCTGGGCGAGCCGATGCCCGACCCGCCGGCCGGCCCCGGCCTGCTGCCCGCCCAGGCCGGCGGCCGTGACCTGCTGACGCCGTCGTGACGCCGCGCACCTGGGTGCTGCTGCTGGCGGCGCTGTTCGCGCTGCTGCAACTGGCCAACGTGGAGGGCCGCGACACCCCCGACAGCAAGAACTACGTGTCGTACGCGCTGAGTCTGGGCGGCGCGGACGAGCGGGAGGCGGCGGAGGCCACCATCGACCACTACTGCGCGGGCCGGGCGGCGATGGCGCACCGCGCGCAGAACGTGGACGTGGTGCGCTTCCACGCCCCGGATCCCGCGCCCCGGGTCCTTCAGGAGTGCCGGGAGCAGGAGTGGCGGCAGGTGAAGGCGCGCCTGGCGGCCGAGGACACCGCCGGGCACACGGTGCCGTTCATGCCGGAGCGGTTCATGCGGATCTTCGAGGTGCGGCCCGGCTACCCGGTGTTCCTGCTGCCGTTCGTCACCCTGCTCGGGGTGACCTGGGGGGTGTGGGCCGCGGGCGTGGTGATCACCTGCGCGGGCGGGGTGCTCGCGTACCTCGTGCTGCGCGCCCTGGCGGTCCCGGTGCCGCTCGCGCTCACCGGACAGGTGCTGTTCCTCGTCCTGCCGTGCGGGACGACGGCGATGCGCCCGATGACCGAGGGACTGCTGCTGGACCTCACCCTGGCCGCGCTGTGGGGCTGCGCCCTGGTGCTGGGCGGGACCCGGCCGCGGACGGGCCTGGCGCTGGTGGGCGGCGCGCTGCTCGCGCTGTTCACCGTGAAGCACTCCCAGGCGCTGTTCCTCGGGCTGTGCCTGGCGGCCGCGGGCGCGGCGGTCGCCGTACGGCGCCGGTGGCGGGGCGTGCCGTCGGGGCGCGGTCCCGTGGCGCTCGCCGCGGTGGGATGCGCGGGGGCGCTCGGCACGCTGCTGCTGGCCCGGCTGCTGGACTACCCGTCGACCTCGGAGAGCGTGCAGGACCTGCTCACCGACCACTTCGCCCGCCCCGACCGGGAGCGGCCGTGGGCGGAGTTCTTCCAGCTTCAGGGGAACTTCTGGATGGAATGGGCGCGGCGGCAGATGTGGGAGCCGCTGTTCGTGGCGGCGCTGGCGGCGGGCGCGCTGGGGGCGTTGCGGCGGCCGGCGTTCGGCGTCTTCCTGGCCGGGGCGGCCTGCACGGGTCTGCTGAACCAGGCGGGGCATCCGGACATCAACATCTGGGGCGACCGGCTGATCACCCTGGCCTGGCTGCTGCCGGTGCTGGGGGTGCCGCTGCTGCTGGAGCCGGTGCTGCGGCGGGCGGTGGTGCCCGCGCGGGGTGCGGCCGTGGAACCCGTGGGCTGACCGGGGGTCACTCGAAGAGGTGAGGGAAGGTCAGTCCGGCGCGCGGGCCGGGAACATTGGGCAAATGCCTCGAATGCCCCTTTCCCTTCTCGTCCGGTGAGCGCCGGCGTCCTCGTCCGGCGCCGCACGGTGGACGGCGCCACGGCGCTGCGCGGCGGCGGGTCCTGGCGCCCCACGCCGTACCAGTGCGCCGGCTTCCTGTTCTTCCTGGTGATGTCCCTGGCGTTCTGGCGGGTGCCGCTGTGCTGCGACGCCGGTCAGCACGCGGCGGTGGTGGAGCGCCTGAAGGAGGATCTGCTGCGGCCCCGGCACCCGATGGCGGACCTGCCGGGCCGGGGCAGCCCGTACTACTCGCCGTACGCGGTGGCGCAGGGCGTGCTGGCCCGGCTGACCGGGCTGGGCGGCTGGGAGGTGCTGCGGCTCACCGGGCCGCTGAACCTGCTGGTGCTGCTCACCGGGCTGGGCCGCTTCGTGCGCGTGCTCACCCCGCGCCCCTGGGCGCCGGTGCTGGCGCTGGCCGCGATGACCCTGCTGTGGGGGGTGGAGCGGGCCTGGTGGAGCGGCTACCTGAACCTGATGTCGATGACGGGCAACCTGCCCTACCCGTCGGCGTTCGCGATCGGGCTGGCCTTCTGGGCCTGGGCGCTGACGGGCGCGCGGGCCCGGGACGCGGGCACCGTGCGGTACGTGGGGCCGGGCGGGCTGCGCCCGCTGTCCGGCTACGCGGGTCTCGGCCTGCTGTACGGGCTGATCCTGCTGGTGCACCCGATCACCGCGGTCGCGGCGGCGCTGGGAGCGCTGGCCCTGGTCGCCGGGTGGCAGCGGCGCTGGTCGCCGGCGCTGGCCGGGCGCTGGGCGCTGACGGGCGCGGTGGCGCTGCTGGTGGCGGTGTGCTGGCCGTACTTCGACGTGTTCGCACTGGCCGGGGACACGAGCGTGGACGCGATGCACCGGCGGCTGTACCTGGACCTGGCGGGCCAGTTCGGCCTGGCGCTGCTCGGCCTGCCGGCCCTGTGGCTGCGGGTCCGGCGCTCACGGCGCGACCCGCTGGTGCTGATGTTCGCGCTGGACTGCCTGGTGGTGGCGTACGGCTGGGTGAGCGGCCACTACACCTACGGCCGGGCCCTAGGGCTGACCCTGGTGCCGCTGCAGTTCGCGCTGGCGGTGGAGCTGGCGGCGCCCCGCCCGTGGCCGGTGTGGCGCCGGCTGCTGGGCGGGGTCGCGGCGGCGGGGGCCGTCGCGGGACTCCTGACCGTGCACGCCGGGGCGCTGCTGCCGCCGTCGGCCGGCTTCCGGCAGCCCCCGGACTGGCCCTCGTACGACTGGGCCGCACGGCACATCGCCCCGGGCGAGGTGGTGATCACCGACGGCTACTACGCCGTCCACGCCATCGCCGGGTACGGACCGAACCTCGCCGCACCCGCCTGGCCGGACGCCTCGCTGGACGAACGGGAGCGGCTGCGGCGGCTGACCGACGTGCGGGCCTACCTGGACCCCGCCTCGACCCGGGCCGTGCGGGACACGGTGGTCCGCCGGTACCGGGTGCGCTGGCTGCTGCTGACGCCCCGGCAGCGGGTGCCCGAGGAGGCGGTGGTGGTGGCCTGGAGCCGGCGGACCGGCGAGGTGCTGGCGCGGGTCGGCAGCGGGCGGCGGGACTACTCGATGACGAGCTCGACCGGGATGTTGCCGCGGGTGGCGTTGGAGTAGGGGCAGACCTGGTGGGCCTGCTCGACCAGCTTGCGGCCGGTCTCCTCGTCGAGGCCGTCGGGCAGCTCGACGCGGAGCGTCACGGCGAGCGCGAAGCCCTCGCCCTGCTTGCCGATGCCGACCTCGGCGGTCACCGCGGCCTCGCTGACGTCCACCTTCGCGGCGCGGCCGACGGCGCCGAGGGCGCTGCCGAAGCAGGCCGCGTACCCGGCGGCGAACAGCTGCTCGGGGTTGGTGCCCTTGCCGTCGCCGCCCAGCTCCGCGGGGGCGCTCAGTCCGAGGTCCAGCTTGCCGTCGGAGGTGACGGCGCGGCCCTCGCGACCGTGGGTGGCGGTGGCGACTGCGGTGTAGAGCGCGTCCATGGGGAACTTTTCCTTTCGGCGGGTGACCGGCCGGTTCCTGGGGACCCGGCCTCCGTGCACTCAAGTAGAGCACACAATTTAGTTGGGCACAACCAAATGGCCCGCCCGGCGTTACCCTGGACGCATGACAGCCACACCCAGCCCCCCGGCCGCGACGGACGCGCCGGCCGTCACGGACGACTGGCTCCGCCTCGACCAGCAGATCTGCTTCAGCCTCAACGCCGCCGCGCGCGCCTTCAACGGCGTCTACCGGGTGGTGCTCAAGGACCTCGGCATCACCTATCCGCAGTACCTGGTCATGCTGGTGCTGTGGGAGCACGGCACCCTGCCGGTGAAGGCGCTCGGCGAACGCCTGCGCCTGGACTCCGGCACGCTCTCCCCGCTGCTCAAGCGGCTGGAGACGGCCGGTCTCGTGCACCGGGAGCGCAGCGCGCGCGACGAGCGGTCGGTCGAGGTCAGGCTCACCGACGAGGGCGTCGCGCTGCGCCGGCGGGCCGTGGAGGTGCCGCGCCGGATCTCCGCCGCCACCGGACTGCGGGCCGAGGAGATGCGTTCCCTGAGCACCACCCTCGCGCAGCTGACCGCCGCGCTGGACAAGGCCGCAGCCGAAGGGGCCTGACGCCCGCGGGGACGCCCACGGGGTGCGGATCGGCGCGGCGCGGGTGACGTTGTACGGGACCTCCCCGCAGCGCGCCCCGAGGAAGCCATGCACCCCGACCCCGCACCGGCCGACGCCGACGCCGTCTCCGTCGTCGTCATAGGCCACGACGACTCCGCCCATGTGGCCGACGCGGTGCGTTCCGCGCTCGCCCAGGGACCCGCCGTGCGCGAGGTCGTCGCCGTGGACGACTGCTCCACGGACGGCAGCGCCGGCCTGCTCGAGCGGCTGGCCGCGGGCGAGCCCCGGCTGCGGGTGATCCGGCTGCCGGTCAACAGCGGCGGCTGCGGCACCCCGCGCAACACCGGCCTGGACGCGGTGCGCACGCCGTACGTGATGTTCCTGGACAGCGACGACGTGCTGCCGCCCGGCGCGGTGGACGCGCTGCTCGCCGCCGCGACGCGGGCGGACGCGCAGGTCACGGGCGGTCTGTGCGTGCGCCGCGAGCTGCCCTCGGGCCGCGAGGTGCCGTGGGAGCCCGCCCTGTACGCCTCCCCCGCCGTCCTCGCCCACCCGGCCGACCGCCCCCGCCTGGTCCGCGACACCCTGAGCGTCGACAAGCTGTACGCCACGGCCTTCCTGCGCGAGAACGGCATCCGGTTCCCGGACGGCCGCTTCCCCTACGAGGACTTCGTGTTCACCGCCCGGGTGTGGGCCGCCGGACCGCGCGTCGCCCTGGTCCCCGACCGGGTGTACGTCTGGCACGTGCGCCGGTCCGCGCCCCGGCTGTCGATCTCGCTGGACCGGGCGGACGCCGCCAACTGGCGCGCCCGCACGCACGCCTGCCGTACGGCCCACACGATCCTGCTGGACGCCGGGGAGAAGCGGCTGGCGCGCGCCGCCCGGGCCAAGTTCCTCGACCACGACCTGCGGATGTACGCGCGCGAGCTGCCACTGCGGGACGAGGCCTACCGGCGGGAGTGGTGGGCGCACACCCGCGACCACCTCGCCGGGTACGACGCCGCCGACCTGGCCCGCGACCCGGTCTCCCCCGGCACGCTGATCGCCCGGGTGCTGCTCGCCTCGCCCGCACCCTGCGACCTGCCCCGGCTGCGGGAGCTGGCCGCCCGCCCGGCCCGGCTGTGCCCGCCGTACGCCCGCGCGCGGGACGGCACACCGTGCTGGTCGGAGGACCTGCCCGGGGTCTCGTTGGAGTCCCTGCCGGCCCGGCCCACCCGGCTGCTGCCGCTCGCCGTCGACGCGGAGCTGCGCCCGCGCACCCGCCTGCTGCGGCTGCGCCTGCACGAGCTGTACGGCGCGGTGGCGCGGGCCGGTCCGGTGGAGGTGGAGGTCGAGTGGCGCCACCGGGACCGGCCCGGCACGGCGCTGCGCCGCACCCTGCCGCTGCGGCCGTCCTCCGACACCCTGTGGACCGCCCTGGTCCCCGTCCCCTTCGACCGGCTGGCCGCCCTGGCCACCGGCGCCTGGGACCTGCGGCTGCGGCTGCGCTTCCGCAACGGCGCGGTCCGGACCGTCTCGGCCCACGCCCTCACCGGCCCCGGCCTGCTGCGCCCCGGCGCCGTACCGAGCCGCCGGTACGGGGTGGTCCTGATCCGCCCCTACGCCACACACGCGGGCGCACTGTCCCTCCGGGTGACGGCCGGCGCCCAGGCCACCACCCACGTCCTACGCGGCCGCCTACGCCGCCTGCTGCCGGGCACGGGGTGAGGACCGAGGGCCGACGGGCCTGAGCAGGGGTCCGGGGCCGGCGGACCGGAAATCCGGGCCGGGTCGGCGGGCCTGAAATCCGGGGCCGTGTCGGCGAGCCCGCACCCCGGACCGGGGTCCTGGGGCGTGGAGACCAGGCCAGGACCGGCGGGTCCGAAGTCCGGGCCAGTGGCCCGTACGCCGGGCCGGGGGGCAGAGGGCCGTGAGGACCCGGGCCCGGGTCAGAGGGCCTTGAGGGCCTGGGCCGTGGCGCGGGCCAGTGCGGGCAGGTAGCCCTTGGGCAGCTTCGGGTTGCGGATGACCACCGAGCGCCAGTAGAGCGGCCCGGAGACCAGGTCGAGGGCCAGGCCGTGGTCGGCGTCCGCGCGCATCTCCCCCCGGGCCTGCGCCGCGGTGACGATGCCCTTGGCCACCCCGTCCTGGCCCTCGCGCAAAGCCTTCTGCACGGCCTCGGCGATGTCGGGGTTGCGGGCGGCCTCGGCCTGCAGGTCGGGGAGGATCTGAGAGGCGACGGGGTGACGCAGGGCACGGGAGGTGACCTCGTACAGCAGGCGCAGGTCGTCCTCCAGGGAGCCGGTGTCCGGCACCGGCAGGCCCTGGACGGCGAGCGCGGACACCAGGTCGAGGACCACGTGCAGCTTGGAGCGCCAGCGGCGGTACACGGCGGTCTTGCCGACGCCCGCGCGGCGCGCGATGCCCTCGATCGACATCCGGGCGTAGCCGACGGCGGCGAGCTCCTCGAAGACGGCCGCACGGATGGCCTCCGTGACGTCCTCGCGCAGGACGGCGGCCCCGGCGGGGGCCCGGCGGCGCGGACGGGGCTCGGGCTCGTCTGCGTTCGTCATGTGGTCCAGCATAGGCCGCCCCCGTATCGACGAAACGGTTGCGTTCCGACGTGTATTCGACCTACGCTCACGACACGACGATACGGTCCCGTTCCGACGTCGGACCCGTTGCCCACCCCCCTTCTAGCGAAAGCAGCGGATGTGAGTCAGGCCCTCCACACACCGCCCGCCGCGCAGGCGAGCCCGGCACCGGGCGAGGACGACCTCGCGGCCCTCGCCGCCCGGCACGGCCTCACGGTCAGCGGCGCCCGCCCGCCTCTCGGCGCGTACGTCCGTCAGCTGTGGGGCAGGCGGCACTTCATCCTGGCCTTCTCGCAGGCCAAGCTCACCGCCCAGTACAGCAGGGCCAAGCTGGGCCAGCTGTGGCAGGTGGCGACGCCGCTGCTGAACGCGGCGGTGTACTTCTTCATCTTCGGCCTGCTGCTCGGCGCCCGGCGGGGCATTCCGAGCGACGTGTACGTGCCGTTCCTGGTGACGGGCGTGTTCGTGTTCACGTTCACGCAGAGCTCGGTGCTGGCGGGCGTGCGGGCGATCTCGGGGAACCTGGGGCTGGTGCGGGCGCTGCACTTCCCGCGGGCGTCGCTGCCGGTCTCGTTNGCGCTGCAGCAGCTCCAGCAGCTGCTGTTCTCGATGATCGTGCTGGTCGTGATCATGGTGGGCTTCGGCAGCTACCCGAGCCTGTCGTGGCTGCTGGTGGTGCCGGCGCTGGCGCTGCAGTTCCTGTTCAACACGGGACTGGCGCTGATCTTCGCGCGGATGGGCAGCAACAC